>CAIQVX010000382.1 GCA_903875275.1 uncultured beta proteobacterium
CCGCCAAGGGCAAGTATGTGGCGCCGGCACCGATCGAGAATCTGCTCAATGCGCACCCCCTGATCGAGCTCTCTCTGGTCTCAGGCGTTGGTCAGGTGTCCGCTTACGGCATGGTGGTGCTGGCCGAAGCCATCCGGCCGCAACTGGGTAACCCGCAGGTGCGATTGGATGTGGAGAGTCAGCTGAGTCAGTTGCTCAAGGACGTGAACCGGCAACTCTCTGAGTACGAACACCTGCGCATGTTGGTGGTGGTGTCGGACCCGTGGTCAATCGAAGCCGGAACACTCACCCCCACCATGAAAGTCAGGCGCAGTCGCATCGAGGCGGCTGTTCAACCGCACGTGGACGGCTGGTACGGCAGCAGCAGCGTGATCCACTGGAACTGAGAGAAAGTACCAACCCATGTCCCTGACTCCCCCGTCACGCCACGGCGGTGATCGTGTCGCAGAAGCCTTGCAGGCTCACGGCGTGCGCAGCATCTTCACGCTTTGCGGCGGCCATATTTCGCCGATCCTGAGCGCCTCCAAGGCGCGCGGGATTCGCATCGTCGACGTGCGCGACGAAGCCACCGCCGTGTTTGCGGCAGACGCCAGTGCGCGCCTGCTGGGCTTGCCGGGGGTGGCGGCGGTGACCGCCGGGCCCGGCATCAGCAACACCATCACGGCTCTGAAAAATGCGCAACTGGCGCAGTCGCCCGTGATCCTGATCGGCGGGGCGGCACCCACGGCGCTGCAGGGTCGCGGCGCGCTGCAGGACATTGACCAGCGTCCGCTGGTGGCGACGCACGTCAAGCTGTTTCGCAAGATTCTGCGTGTGCGCGATCTGGGCCCGGCGGTGGACGAAGCCTTTGCCGTGGCGCAGGGCGGCGTGCCTGGTCCCGTGTTCATTGAATGCCCGGTCGATCTGCTCTACGACGAGGTCTCGATCCGCCAGTGGTACGCCGACGCAGCCGGCAAGGGCACGTCGGTGCCAGACCGCTTGCTGCGCTTTTACCTGAACCGCCATGTCAAGAAAATGTTTGATGGCAGCCAGGAATATGCGCCGTCGCAGGTGCGCGCTGTGGCGGCACCGAGAGCGTCAGACGCCAGCCTGCAGGCAGCGCTGGCGGCACTGGCCAAGGCCGAGCGACCGCTGATGGTGATTGGCAGCCAGACGCTGGTGCTGTCACAGGAGGCGGCACGGGTGGCTGAGGCGGTGACGCGGCTCGGCATTCCGGTCTATCTCTCGGGCATGGCGCGTGGTTTGCTGGGGCGCGAGCATCCTCTGCAAATGCGCCATCAACGGCGCACCGCGCTGCGCGAATCCGATTGCGTGATGCTTTGTGGCGTACCCTGCGACTTTCGGCTTGACTACGGCAAGCATGTGCGCCGCAATGCGACCCTGATTGCTGCGAATCGCAGCGCGAAGGACGCACGCCTGAACCGCAAGCCCGACATCGCTGCCATTGGGGACGCCGGCCTGTTTTTGCAGGCGCTGGCGCAGGCGCAGCCAGCCGCAGCCAACGCTTCACGCCTGGACGGCTGGGTCGCACAGCTGCGCAAGCGCGACGCCGAGCGCGAAGTCGAGATCGAAGCCCAGGCGCAAGCGCCGGGTGAGTTGGTGAACCCGATTGCGCTCTTTCGTGCGCTCGAAAAAGAGGCTGGTGAGAACGCGGTGCTGGTCGCCGACGGCGGCGATTTTGTCGCGACCGCGTCCTACGTCATGCACCCGCGCGCGCCGTTGACTTGGCTGGACCCCGGCGCCTTCGGGACGCTCGGCGTGGGCTCCGGCTTTGCGCTGGGCGCTGCGCTGGCCAAGCCGGGCAGTGAAGTCTGGATCATCTTTGGCGATGGTGCCTGCGGCTACGGACTGGTCGAGTTCGACAGCTTTGTGCGCCACGGCATTCCCGTCATCGCGCTGGTTGGTAACGACGCCGGCTGGACGCAGATTGCGCGTGAGCAGGTCAAGATGCTGAAGGACGATGTGGCCACCGTGCTGGCCCGCACCAACTACCACGAGGTGGCAGCCGGCTTTGGAGCGGAGGGCATCCTCATCAAGACCATGGCTGAAGTCCCGGCAGGCCTGGCCCGTGCACGCGAGCTAGCTCGTAGCGGCAAGCCGGTGCTGGTCAACGTCTGGCTCGACAAGACCGAATTCCGCGAGGGTTCGCTGTCGATGTAATGGGGTGGTTAGCGGGTCGGTGCGGGTCGGACCAGCAGACCTCCCAGCACCACGACGCCCAACGCCGCCACCAGCAGCGCAATGCCGGCCCATTGCCAGGCGCTGATGACTTCGCCCAGCACCAGCACGCCGGCCGTCAGGCCCACCACGGGCACACCCAGGCTGAAGGGTGCCACGCGATTGGTGGCGTGGCGCTGCAGCAGGCCGGTCCACAGGGCGTAGCCCCAGATCGTGGCAATCCATCCCAGGTAGGCCACGGCCAGCCAGGAGGCCCAGGGCACGCTGGCCCACTTGGCCGCGCTGCTCCAGGCCATCGCGGGTGTGGCCACGGCGGGGTCAAACAGCAGGCTCATGAGCAGGAACGGGACTATGGGCACCAGCGAACTCCAGACCAGAAACTGAAGCGGCTCATACTGCGGGCCGCTTTGCTGCGCTTTGCGCGCCACGATGTTGGAGGCCGCCCACATGGCAGCGGCGCAGAGGTTGAGAACAAAGCCGGCCACGGTGATGGCGAGCGTGGCGCCGCTGACGAAGTTCATGCCGAAGCAGACCAGCCCGGCAGCGGCCAGACCCAGGCCACCCACTAAAGGACGGCTCAGCCTTTCGTGCAAGAGCAGGTAGCCGAACAGGGCGCTGAAGAAGACCTGGGTCTGCATCAGCACCGAGGCCAGTGCTGCCGTCATGCCGACCTTGAGCGCCGTGAACAGCAAACCGAACTGTCCGACGCCCTGAAACAGGCCGTACAGCAGCACCCACTTCCAGTGCAGGCGTGGTGCGCGGATGAAGAACACCAGCGGCAGCACGGCCAGCGTGTAGCGCGCCGCGCCCAGTTGGAAGGGCGTGAAGTCGTGCAGCGCGAATTTCATGGCGACGAAGTTCAGGCCCCAGATCACGATCACGCCCAGGGCAGCCGCCAGGTCGCGTCCGGAAAGTGGTGCTTCATTCATCGTTGGTCTTCGCAATTGCGCTATCAAAAAAGCAGCGTGTTATGCCCGTCATGAAAGGGCTGCAGGCCGATTTTGCTCATAGCAGCCGCATCAGATAGCGCCCGGTATGGCTGTTTGGGTTGGCGGCAAGATCTTCTGGCGTGCCCACACCCACCACCTGGCCGCCGCCGGCGCCGCCCTCGGGGCCCATGTCGATCAGCCAGTCGGCGGTTTTGATGACGTCGAGGTTGTGCTCGATCACGACGATGGTGTTGCCGGCGTCGCGCAGCTGGTGCAAGACTTTAAGCAGCAGGTCAATGTCGGCAAAGTGCAGTCCGGTGGTCGGCTCGTCCAGAATGTAAAGCGTGCGTCCGGTGTCGCGCTTGCTGAGTTCGAGCGCCAGCTTGACGCGCTGCGCCTCACCACCCGAGAGCGTGGTGGCGGCCTGCCCGAGCTTGATGTAGGAGAGGCCCACGTCCAGCAAAGTCTGCAGTTTGCGCGCAATGGTGGGTACCGCCTGCAGAAAGTCAAAGGCGGCCTCAACGGTGAGGTCCAGCATCTGCGCGACATTCTTGCCCTTGTACTGCACCTCCAGCGTCTCGCGGTTGTAACGCGCACCCAGGCACACATCGCAGGGAACGTAGACGTCGGGC
>CAIQVX010000383.1 GCA_903875275.1 uncultured beta proteobacterium
CTTCCACCAGCTTCGTCGAAAACATCTACAAGCACCTGCGCCCGCGGATGACTGACAAGCAGGAACTGCTGGCGTTCCGGGTCACGCTGTTCTTCTTTACCTGCGGTGTGCTGGCCTATGCCATGGCCATGAAAGGAACGCAGATTTACGAGATGGTTTCATCGGCCTACCAGGTGACCCTGGTCGGTGCCTTTGTACCGCTGGTGTGCGGCCTGTACTGGAAGCGCGCCACGCGCCAGGGCGCCATCGCCTCCATCGTTTTCGGCATCTTCACATGGCTGGTATTTTTGGTGTTCAAGCAACTGGGCGAGGCCTTCCCGGCGCAGCTGGCGGGCGTCTGCATGGCCATCGTCGGCATGGTGGCCGGCTCGCTGCTGTCCAGACCGCACGATCATCAGGCCCATCCGCCGGGGCACCCGCATCACGTTGGTCCGGCCCACGGCCGACACTAGGCTGGTCCTTATGGACCAGCATCCTGCGGCCCGACTTCTCCGGTCTGGCAACAGGATCGGTTGATCTGCCATGCAACAGCGATCCCTTGCGAGTCTTCTCCTGAGCGTCCTGATCGCCCTGGCTGGATGCGCGACACCGCATGACCCGGTCATCATCACCCGCATGCAGCAGTGGGGTGGATCGGCTGCCGACGAGTCACTGGCGCGGCACCACACCATCAGCCACATCACCCTGCACCACCAGGGCATGCCTTTTGCGCCTGGGCAGGATCCACAGAAGTACCTGCGCAATCTGCAAAGCTGATCACGCGGGACCAACACCGGCTGCGACCCTGTGGGCCACTGGAGGGCATTCGCGGCCACCGTGATGTGGCACCTGCGACCCAATGTCCCGGCAGAAACCTGTACCACTACTTCGAGAACGGCTACTTCAGGGAGCAGGTCGGGGAACGGTTAACCAAGGGTCTGGCACCCGTTCTAAGCTCTCGCTTTGTCGATTGACATTTGCCAAATCTGCGCGGATAGTCACATCATCGGCGATATGAAATATCCTCCAAAACTGGTCATCGATACCAACATTCTGTTAGCTGCCACACGCAACCGCAGTGGGCCTTCGTTCGCACTGATGCAGATCATTCGCCTCAGGCAGGCCACGGCATGTTGCAGTCCCGCGCTTTTTCTGGAGTATGAGGATGTCCTCAAGCGACCCGATCAGTTGGCGGCCTGCGGGCTTTTGAGCAACGACATCGACGCCATTTTGAATGAGCTGGCAGGGATCATTGAGCCTGTCACCACGCATTACCAATGGCGACCGCAATTGCGTGACCCTGCCGACGAAATGGTGCTGGAAGCCGCTGCCAACGCACGGGCGCAGGCCATCGTGACCTACAGCCTGCGGGATTTTGGCCCCGCAAAGCTTTTTGGTATCCCCGTGCTCAACCCTGAGCAAACCTTTCAACACTTTGGCCTGATCGTCACAAGGAGTTCCAAGCCATGAGCAGTTATGCCCTGCGCCTACCCGAATCGCTGAAGCTCGCCGCCAAGCGCATTGCTGCGGCAGATGACACCACCATGAACCAGTTTTTCGTGGTGGCGATTGCCGAGAAGATCAGCGCAATGGAAACTGCCAAATTCTTTGAGCAACGTGCCGCTTTGGGTAAAGCGGGTACCGCGCAGAGGGCTTGGGACAAGGTGGGTGCAAGTACGGCGCTCCCGGACGACAACTGGTCGCAATAGTCGGGTGCGGGCGAATGGAGCAGACGCTATGAAGACGCCGCCAACTACGTGCGCGCAGCGGAAGGCCTGGATTTGCTGTACGCGCATCGCCCCCTGGCACGCCGCCTGCTGGCGCAGGCTTCAGAGCGAGAGACACCCATGGGCCGCATGCGCATCATCAGCGTCGAAGGGCTTATCGGCTTCAAACTGCAAGGCATCGCGAACGATGCAACCCGAACGCGCGACCTGGACGACATTCGCGAACTGTTGGCGTGCGAAGCGGGTGTGCCGTTTCAGCCACCACTTGGCCACGGTTCCGAGGTCGACCCCATCGCCGAGTGGCTGAGCCTGATGGAGGTTGTAGAAATGCTTTGTCCCGTATGGCCAGTGCGTGACAAACCGATGCAGGGAAACCATTGGAGAATTTGATAAAAAATCTGTACATCCCTTTCGGAACCAGCACGGTCAGCTACTGAATTTGAAGCAATCCGAAAGCTTAGAGCAGCCCAATTACGCGCCGGCGGCCCACGGCTTGCGACTGCCCATATTCCATTAAACGTGCGCAGTGCCAGACTGTGCAACCAACCGAACACCAAGGGCATGGCAGACCTTGTAAATCGTGTCGAAGCGCGGCTGCGAGCTGGGGCGCAGTGCTTTGTAAAGTGCTTCTCTCGTCAAACCCGATTTTTCAGCCACTGCACTCATCCCACGCGCACGGGCAACAACGCCAAGCGCATGGGTGAATTCACCCATATCGTTTTCCTCCAGCACCAGCGTCAGGTAATTCGCAACGTCTTCTTCGGTCTTGAGCATTTCTGCCATATCGAAATCTGGCAGGTCAGCAACTTTCAGTTTCTTGGTCATGGCAATTGCTCCTCAATAGACTTGGACAAGGCGATCGCCGCAGCTATATCGGCCTGTTGGGTGGACTTCTCGCCGCCTCCCAACATCACGATGATGGTGCCGTTACGCTCGATGTAATACATGCGCCAGCCGGGGCCAAAAAACTCACGCATTTCGCTAACCCCTTCGCCAACAGGTTCCACATCACCCAACAAACCGCGCTGCACCTTGTCCAACCGCTTGGCCAGGCGGATACGGGCAAGCCATCCTTAATGCAAGCGAGCCAGTCATCAAATTCGGCTGTGCGTTTGACGGTGTACATACGGTCTATTGTAATCGTTTGTTCACATTATTCAAATGGTTAATGCACGTATATCGCAATCAGAAAAGAAAATACGGCAGCGATGTTGTCCCGACTCAAGTCGAAGCTGCTCTACAACCAACCTTCTTGCTCCGCCTTGCGACTCGAAGTCAGTAGATAGTCACGCAGCGTTGCCAGGTCGGCGGGCAAGCCGTCGAGGATCTGCAGTTCCGTCAACACCCGTCGGTCGTAGTCGTTCAACGGCAGTGTGATCCCCGTGCGCCACGTGTCTGAATCCATATGGCTGGTCTGCCAAGGAATTCCAGCGCTATCCCACAAAGCGCCGGCGGTCAGAGCGATTTGAATGCCCGCGGGGTCCGGGTCGCAGCTAATAGCGGCCGGCGCAGGCGCTTGCGTCAGCAACCAGCGCACGGCCTCCAGCCAGGAATTGCTGGGGCGACCAGGCAGCCACAACAGGCATTGCCCCTCTGGCAATTGGGTGGCTTGGCGTTCGAAGCTGGCGCGATTTTCAATCAACCAATATGCCTTGGGAGCAAGAGCCACCTGCATGGATGCGCGAAAATCACGACACGGCAAACCTACAAAGCCAAATTGCCCCAATGGCAGCAATACCCCTTGCACTGAGTTACTCGGACACAGCGCAATGCTGCCAGCTAACCAGATCAGCGGCTCAAAGCGGCCCACCCCCAGCGTCTCCAGCGGAGTGGTGCTTTCCAGCCAATCCCACTCGGTACTGGTGATCGCCTTGGTGTGCCCCCGGGCCGCCAGCGCAAAGTCCTGGCGCATGCCTTGGCGCTGGGCTTGCTGCCACAAGGCCAACGCCTGCAGCAATTCGGCACGTGCCGCCTTACTGGACGATGGCAGCGCATCGTTCAACACACTGTGCACCGCTGCCGAGAGCCAAGGACGGGCTTGGGCCAGCGACTGCAGTTGGATACCTGACGCAACCGTCTTCCTCAAAATCGAAAATGAATTCGCGGCAGTCACCCTTCATCGACAAAAGGAGATAAAAAAAGCCGCGCAGCCCTTACAGAACTTGTGCGGCCAGCTACTGAATTTGTAGCGATTCAACAAGCCAGCAAGATCACTTCTTGCTCGGTGGCACATCCGTACACGACCCATGCGCCACTTCTGCCGCCATGCCTATGCTCTCACCCAGCGTCGGGTGCGCGTGAATCGTCTTGCCAATATCGACGGCATCGGCGCCCATCTCTATGGCCAGCGCAATCTCGCCAATCATGTCGCCAGCGTGGGTGCCGACAATGCCGCCGCCCAGAATCCTGCCATGGCCATGGGCTTCGTCGCTGTCGTCAAACAGCAGCTTGGTAAAGCCCTCGTCACGACCGTTGGCGATGGCGCGGCCTGAGGCTACCCAGGGGAACAGGCCCTTTTTGACCTTGATGCCTTTGGCCTTGGCCTGGTCTTCAGTCAGGCCGACCCAGGCCACTTCGGGGTCGGTGTAGGCCACACTCGGAATCACGCGGGCGTTGATAGCGGCACTGGCCAATTCCTTGTTGCCCTGCAGTTCGCCGGCAATCACTTCAGCGGCCACTTGCGCCTCGTGCACTGCCTTGTGCGCCAGCATCGGCTGGCCGACGATGTCGCCAATGGCAAAGATGTGCTGCACGTTGGTGCGCATCTGGATGTCGACGTTGATGAAGCCGCGTTCCGTGACGGCAATACCCGCTTTTTCTGCAGCAATCTTTTTGCCGTTGGGGGTGCGACCCACCGCCTGCAGCACCAGGTCGTAGGTTTGCGGTGCTGGCGCCGTGCCGCCCTCCTCGGCTGGCGCAAACGTGACCTCGATGCCTTCAGGCGTGGCTTTGGCGCCGACGGTTTTGGTCTTGAGCATGATGTTGTCAAAGCGCGGCGCATTCATTTTCTGCCAGACCTTCACCAGATCTCGGTCCGCGCCCTGCATCAAGCCGTCCAGCATTTCAACCACATCCAGCCGCGCACCGAGCGTGCTGTACACCGTGCCCATCTCCAGGCCGATGATGCCGCCGCCCAGAATCAGCATGCGTTTGGGCACTTCCTTCAGGGCCAGGGCCCCGGTGGAATCCACGACACGCGGATCGTCCGGCATGAAGGGCAGACGCACCGCCTGCGAACCGGCGGCAATGATGCAGTTCCTGAACGCGATGGTGTGCGTCTTGCCGGTCTTCTCTTGCGCCGGCCCCGTGGTTTCTTCCACCTGCACGTGGTTGGCACCGACAAAAGCGCCGTAGCCGCGCACCACCGTCACCTTGCGCATCTTGGCCATGGCAGCCAGGCCACCGGTGAGTTTGCTCACCACCTTTTCCTTGTGGGCGCGCAGCTTGTCCACGTTGACCTCCGGCTTGCCGAAATCAACGCCGAGTGCCGCCATGTGCGACACCTCGTCCATCACCGCCGCCACATGCAACAGTGCCTTGCTCGGGATGCAACCCACGTTCAGGCAGAC
>CAIQVX010000384.1 GCA_903875275.1 uncultured beta proteobacterium
GCACCAGCGTGTAGCCTTTTTGCTCTACCTTGCCAATCAAGCGCTTGATCTCTTCCTTGTGCATCAACAGTTTTCTGGTGCGTACCTTGTCCGGGCTGATGTGTGTGGAGGCGGTGCCCAGCGGGTTGATCTGCAGGCCGATCACGAACAACTCGCCGTTGCGGATGACGACGTAACCATCGGTCAACTGCACCTTGCCTTCGCGCAGCGACTTGACTTCCCAACCCTCAAGCACCAAACCGGCCTCAAAACGCTCTTCAAAGAAGTAGTTGTAAGCGGCTTTTTTGTTGTCAGCGATGCGGGCGGCAGTGTCAGGTTTTTTGGCCATGGGGTCAATGTGGGGTTGCAAGTCATGCGTACAAGGCTTGTCTACAATGCCGCGCAGACCCGCATTGTATGAAAACCGTAACGAAGTCCGTCCTGATCTGGTACCGAGCGTCCGAGATGTATGTTCTTGTGACTGATGTTGGTCAGTACCCGAAGTTCCTGCCGTGGTGCGACCGGGCGCGGGTTGTCAGCGGCGACGAGAACGGAATGACCGCCGAAATCGGAATTTCGTTTGGCGGTATTCGACAGACATTCACAACCCGAAACACCCACGTGCAGGATCGCCAGGTGGCGATCAGGCTGGTGAACGGTCCGTTCTCACGGCTCGATGGCGAGTGGAATTTTGTGCCGATCGGAGACGGCACTCAACGCGCCTGCAGGGTGGAGTTGATACTTCATTATGGGTTTGACAACGTGGCACTGAGCAAGGTGGTGGGCCCTGTGTTCGACAAAATTGCGAGCAGCATGGTCGATGCATTCGTCAAGCGAGCAGCGCAGGTGTATGGCGAGTAATGCACCGATTTTCGTGAGTGTGGTTTACTCACCGGTGGCGCGCGCTTGTCATGAGGTTCGCATGTTAGTCCCTTGCGGCGCTACCGTAGGTCAGGCGCTTGAGGGTAGTGGCCTTCTGGAGCTTTTTGCACTATCCCAGCTTTCGAGCCTGGACGTTGGTGTATGGGGACGCAAGGTTTCCCTGCTGCACAAATTGCTTGACAATGACCGGGTCGAGATTTACCGACCGCTCCGGATCGATCCTAAGGTGGCGCGCCGTGAACGCTTTGCTCATCAGGGCGTGCGAAGCGCGGGTCTTTTCGTTCAAAGGCGAACTGGAGCCAAAGCCGGCTATTGAAGGCAGGAGCGCTGCCGGTGCTGCTCAATTGCAGTCGACGTCAATAATGGCCTGGATCCGTTTTAGTTCAGCCGCCCGACCTGCGGCATCGAGGATCTCGGGTTCGCCCTGCTCGTTGCTGCGTGCAATGCTCCGCCCGGAATCGAAACTGACCTTGGCCCGCTTGGCGCGAGCGCAATTCTCGGCCCGGGATGCAGCGACCTTATCGTCGTCCGCCCGCCGTTTTCCGGCTTCGGCTTCTTCGACCTTTTTCTTCTTCTCGACGAGTTCCCTGTCAACTCCACCCAGGCGCGGACTGCTGGCAGTAGCTTGGGGTGGCGTCGCGGTCGGCAAGGTGACTGGACGCTGCAGAATGTTCTTTTCCGGGATCTCCGGAGGTGGGGCGCGGTCACTAAACACTTTGTGGCCATCCTTGTCCAGCCATTGCCAATGAGCAATGGCTTGCAGGCTCAGCAGGCAAGTAACCGTGGCCAGGAGATAGTGAATAGTGCGCATCGGTGAAGTTTAGCCTGCAGCACGGAAAATTTCCACTTTCACCACCGGTATGGGTGACGTTCTCCCAGGCACTGCAGGGATCGGTGCCACAGGCGGGCACTTCGAGGTGGCTACAATCCATGATTTGGAGCTCAAGAACATGCGCCTCATAGGCAAAGCGCTCACCTTCGACGATGTTCTGCTGGTGCCAGCGTTCTCCCGGGTACTGCCCAAGGACACCTCACTGGCAACCCGTTTTTCTCGCAACATTTCCCTCAATTTGCCACTGGTCTCAGCTGCGATGGACACAGTGACAGAGGCGCGTCTGGCGATCGCCATTGCACAGGAAGGTGGCATCGGTATTGTTCACAAGAATATGTCGGCGCAGGATCAGGCGGCACAGGTTGCCAAGGTCAAGCGTTATGAGTCGGGTGTGTTGCGTGACCCCGTCGTGATCACACCGCTGCACACAGTGCGCCAGGTCATGAGTCTGTCCGAGCAATTGGGGGTTTCTGGCTTTCCGGTGTGCGACGCAGGGAAGGTTGTGGGCCTGGTGACAGGTCGCGATCTGCGTTTCGAGACGCGACTCGATCTGCCTGTCAGCCACATCATGACGCCTCGCAATAAACTGGTGACGGTGCCGGATGGCACGACGCTGGCACAGGCCAAGGTTCTGCTCAATCAGTACAAGATCGAGCGCCTGCTGGTCGTCAACGATGCCTTTGAACTCAAAGGACTGATTACCGTCAAGGACATCACCAAACAGACCAGCTTTCCGAATGCGGCGCGCGATGCACAGGGTCAACTTCGTGTGGGTGCTGCCGTAGGCGTTGGAGACGGCACCGAGGAACGGGTCGAGGCCCTGGTACGCGCTGGTGTCGATGCGATCGTCGTTGACACGGCCCATGGTCACAGCCTGGGTGTCATCGAGCGCGTGCGCTGGGTAAAAAAGAACTACCCGCAGGTCGACGTGGTCGGGGGCAATATTGCGACCGGCGCTGCAGCGCTCGCTTTGGCCGATGCGGGCGCTGACGCGGTGAAAGTCGGTATTGGCCCGGGTTCGATTTGTACAACACGCATCGTGGCGGGTGTCGGTGTGCCCCAGATCATGGCCATTGACAACGTTGCCACAGCTCTCAAGGGCAGCGGTATCCCACTGATCGCCGACGGAGGCATTCGTTACAGCGGCGATATTTCGAAGGCTCTTGCTGCTGGGGCAGGCTCGGTCATGATGGGCAGCATGTTTGCCGGGACCGAAGAAGCGCCCGGCGAAGTGATCCTGTTTCAGGGCCGGAGCTACAAGAGTTACCGTGGCATGGGAAGCATCGGCGCCATGCAGCAGGGCAGCGCGGACCGCTACTTTCAGGAGGCCAGTTCAGGCAATCCGAACGCGGACAAACTGGTGCCCGAAGGCATTGAGGGGAGGGTTCCCTACAAAGGCTCCATGGTGGCGATTGTCTATCAGATGGCTGGCGGGGTTCGTGCGAGCATGGGCTATTGCGGATGCGCCACCATCGATGAACTGCAAAGCCATGCCGAGTTCGTGGAAATCACCACGGCCGGCATTCGCGAGAGCCATGTGCACGACGTACAGATAACCAAAGAAGCACCGAACTACCGTGCGGAGTGATTGCGGCACGGGCCGCAGTGACGCCGGGGAACCAGCTCTGTCTTGAACTGACTAGAAATGCATCAAAAGATCCTCGTACTTGACTTTGGTTCCCAGGTCACGCAACTGATTGCCCGGCGCATTCGCGAAGCGCACGTTTTTTGCGAGGTACATCCCTGCGACGTCAGCGATGACTGGATTCGTGCCTATGCCAGAGACGGCAAACTCAGGGGCGTCATCCTGTCTGGCAGTCATGCCAGTGTGTACGAAGACACCACCGACAAGGCGCCACCCAGCGTATTCGAGCTCGGTGTGCCGGTGTTGGGCATCTGCTATGGAATGCAGACCATGGCGCACCAACTCGGTGGCATTGTTCAAAGTGGCCATCGGCGCGAATTTGGCCACGCAGATGTGCGCGCTCATGGTCACACCCAGTTGCTTGAAGGTATCCAGGACTACGCCACGGCTATGGGGCACGGAATGCTGCAGGTCTGGATGAGCCACGGCGACAAGGTCGTCGAATTGCCACACGGATTCAAGCTCATGGCGTCGACCGACAGTTGCCCTATCGCCGGTATGGCGGATGAAGACAGGCGCTTCTACGGCGTCCAGTTCCACCCGGAAGTGACTCATACCAAACGCGGTGCGGCTATCCTGGAGCGTTTTGTTCTGGACATTTGTGCTACCCGCGCTGACTGGATCATGGGGGACTACATCAGTGAAGCTGTGGCCAGAATCCGGGCGCAGGTGGGTGAGGAAGAGGTGATCCTTGGACTGTCGGGCGGAGTCGATTCCTCGGTGGCAGCGGCGTTGATTCACCGGGCCATCGGCGAGCAGTTGACCTGCGTATTCGTTGACCACGGCTTGCTTCGACTTGATGAAGGCGACATGGTCATGGACATGTTTGTGGGAAAGCTCCACGCCAAAGTGATTCGGGTCGACGCGGCGCAGAAGTTCCTGGGTGAGTTGGCCGGAGTCAGCGATCCAGAGGCCAAGCGCAAGATCATTGGGCGCGAGTTCGTTGAGGTGTTCAAGAGCGAGGCGAGCAAGCTCAAGAGTGATCAGTCCCGTTACGTCGCCTGGCTGGCTCAGGGCACGATCTATCCTGATGTGATCGAATCCGGCGGAGCGAAGAACAAGAAGGCGGTTGTCATCAAGAGCCACCATAACGTTGGCGGGTTGCCAGAGCAACTCGGTCTCAAGTTGCTCGAACCGTTACGCGAGTTGTTCAAGGACGAGGTGCGTGAGCTGGGGCTGGCATTGGGCTTGCCACATGCCATGGTTTACCGCCATCCATTTCCCGGCCCTGGCCTTGGGGTGCGTATCCTGGGTGAAGTCAAGAAGGAGTACGCGGACCTGTTGCGTCGGGCCGATGCCATTTTCATCGAGGAGTTGCGCAATTTCGTCGACGAGACCAGTGGCAAGAACTGGTACGAGCTCACCAGTCAGGCATTTGCGGTATTTTTGCCGGTCAAGAGCGTTGGTGTGATGGGCGATGGACGCACTTATGATTACGTCGTTGCCTTGAGGGCGGTGCAGACCAGTGATTTCATGACCGCTGATTGGGCCGAGCTGCCTTATGCACTGCTGAAGAAGGTGTCGAGCCGCATCATCAATGAAGTACGCGGAATCAACCGTGTCACTTACGATGTGTCGAGCAAGCCACCGGCGACAATTGAGTGGGAATAGCCTGCCTCTGACGGATCCGGTGCAGTTGCAATCGACGCACTACCGAACCACTTGGGCTCGGCGGTCGTCGTCGCTACGGGTATAGGGTCAGAACTTCAGCGAATAGTCGAGGTACATGCGGTGCAGTTGCCACGAGGCCCGGGTCAGCCCTTTGATGGTATCGGTGGCACTGAAGTTCTCGATGTAGGAACTGTAGTCTCCGTAACTGTAGGAGAGCAACAAATTCTTGGCGAACGGCAGGGCGTAGCGGACGTTCAATTCCTTGTAATTTTCGGAGCCGATCGCTGCGTTGATCACATTGCTGGCCTTGGCACCAGTCCCCTTCACATATTTGAAATTGGCATTCAAACCGGGAATCATGCTGTTGAAGTCGTACCCGGCCCGAACGGTCCAGGCGGTCTCGCCATTGTTGGCAAAGTCAGGTCCCATGATTGACGAGGTCGGGAACGGATTGGTTCCATGGTCCTGGTTCAGCGTTCCAGTCTTCATGGCATTGGCGGCAAAGTTATCCTCAATCCAGAGACCATTGAACGTGGAAACGGCACCGCCCAGGCTGAAGTCGCCAGCCTTCCAGTCGGCATCCAGATACACGCCTGTGGCGCTGTGACTCATCCGCCCGGTGCCGGTGCAGTCCATTTCCTTCTCGGCACCGCACACAAACAGGCTGCCTGCGTCCTGCGATCCGAAAACTCCGCCAGTGAACTTGAGAATGTTCTTGTCAACTGGCAGTTTGTAGGACACGACCACACCGTATTTGGCCAGATAATCCTTGGCATTCAGATACTCGGCGCGCACTTCGTAGGACCCGTTCATGTACCGGGCACCGCCAATCGCGATGTAATCAATTTCGTTAACCACCCCTACACCGGTCGATTCAGTCTTGAACTTTTCGAAATTGGAACTGCTGCGCGCCCGCCACTGATCATAGACAGCACCATACAGTTGCAAGCCCTGCAATGGTGTCAATGTGGCGGTGACGCCCGCGAACGTGTCGGGTGCAGCGCGCGTGCTGCTGCTGCTCAGGAGCAGTCCGCTCTGGGTCTGACGCCCAACCCGTATCTGGCCGATATCAGCAAGGTTGAACTTGATGGTGGCTTGCGACAGTGTGGAAAAGTGGTCAGCTACCTGACCGCTGTTTTCTACTTCCAGAATACTGGTTGATGGTGTGCCATTGCCGTCAAACTTGACCACCGTCAAGATCGATGTGTCAAAACCGACAATATTGGCCCAGTAAGGCGACTTGTAGTTCAGTTGCAGCCCGACCGCACTCTGTTGGTACGAGACCGGTGTGGTCGTTGTCTGAGTCTTGAGCCCGGTATCGTTCCAGTACATGGTACGACCCACAATTTCAAACTCATGACCACCTTCCAGTGCCCATGATGCGCCTGGCACGAGGAGGGCAGCGAGCATGGACGCCGTCACGCCGATCAGTTTCTGGTTTTTCATTGTTTGTTAGTCCTAGGTAAGTTAATGTCTGATTTTCAAGGCTTTGCGATGCCGGCGTTAACGGCCTTCGTGGAAAAGAAGCGAATGTCCTGAGTGAGTCGCTGGGAAACCTGACTGGGAGGTCCACCAACCGCTGTCAAACCGAGCGATCTTAACGACTGTTTGACCTCAGGATCTGCCAGAACCTGGTTCAGTTGCCGATTCAGGTTCTGAACCAGCTCTGGTGGAGTGTCGCTGCCGGTGTAGAGGGCGACCAGGCCGCTGAGGACGAAATCCGGCCACTTCTTTTTCAGCAAAGGCAAGTCGGCAAAGGGCGCGTCAGCGACCCCGGGTGTTGCGGCCGCGAGCAGCCTGACTTTGCCGGTGGGCAGCATTGGGGTCAGCATGGATTTCGATGCAAACATCAGGTCCACTTCACCACTGTAGAGTGCAGTCGTCGCCTCACCCACGCCCTTGTAGACCACGGTCACGTGATTCTCTCCCAACAGGGAGTGAAGATAACGGCAGGCGATTTCATATTGACCGGCCACGGCCCCGCAGTTGAGCCCACGGGACGTGCTCAGTGCAATCAGTTCACTGAGTGACTTGACGGGAAGCCCGGCGTGGATGACCAGAAAGCTGTCCGCATCGCTGACCTGGATGATCGGACTCAGGCCGGTCATGGGGTTAAAGGTGAAACTGTTATTGGCCGCCCCGAGTGCGAGGGCGCTGCCGTTGAGGAGCACAGTCTTGCCGTCCGGCTTCGCGTGGTGCACAAATTCGGTTCCGATGACGGTGCCGGCACCTGGCCGGTTGTCCACAATCACAGGCGTGCCCCGGACAACCGAAAGCTGCTTTGCCAGAATCCGCGCCACGGCATCAAGGCCAGGCCCCGGCCCGTAGGGCACCACGATACGTAACGTGTCGTCCGCAAGCACGCAAATTGGTGCCGCCAGGAGCAGCCGCAACAGGACACTTCGGACCAGTCTAGTGCACATTCAGATCATCCTGCTTGGGCACGACACTGAACATCGCGGCGACCGCATTTCGCCGGATCTTTCCACCCTCATTCTTGGGCAGCGCCTTGGTGAACGCGATGTGGTACGGCACGCCCTTGGTCCCGATTTTCTCCCGGCAGATTTGTTTCAGTACCTCCGGGTCAATAGTGGCGCTGGTGACAACAGCCGCAACAATCTTGTGCAAACCATCAGTTCTGAAGGCTGTGACGGCCGATTCCAAAACGTCGGGGTGGCTATTCAAGGCCGCTTCGATGATTTCGGCGTCCACCTTGTCACCGCCAATGTTGATCACGGCGTCGGTGCGGCCAGCGAGAAAAAGATATCCGCCCGCGTCAACAGCCCCTCGATCACCAGGATAGTGCCAGCCATCACGAAACGCCTTTGCGCTGGCTTCAGGGTCGCCCACGTACTCATCAATCGTGAATGGAGTCTTGAATCGCAAGGCTCCAATTTGACTCGGCGCCAGAACATTGCCATCACTGTCGAGAGCCTGCGCCTGAACCCACGGAAACAGCCGACCGTGGCAGTTTGGGCTGTTCTTCCTCACGTTGTCATCCACAATGGCGACCAAGCCCGATTCGCTCGACGCATAGCGTATTTCCACTTGCTCGCACAGGAGGTTCTTCAACCCTGCAATCAGATTGGGAGACGCAACACTGCCACCCATGACAAAACGCTTGACAATCGATCGGTACTTCTCAGGAGGCTCGCCTGACGACTTCAGGTGCTGAATGAGGGTGCCCGCGTTACCGGTGGACGTGATAATGCAGGTTGGCCTGTCCCGCAGCAGATGTGTGAAGAACGCCTCCGGAGTCGATTCCGCCTTGACGACGGCCGTGCTTCCCTCCTGCAAGACCCTGAGCAGGGCACTCATGCCAAGCGACATTCCGCAGTTGACCCACACGGACACTCGCTCATAGTAATCATGCTCGGCACCCGGGTACACCGACGACAGCATCACCTCCCGTGCGTGTTTTCGCACGAAGCTCTTGGGCACCCCTGTGGTTCCGGAAGTCAAGCCTACCCACCACGGCAGATCATCAGCGTCGCTTACGATTTCCGGTGCCTTGAACCGGCCACCCTCAGGCACCGAGAAAACATCCTTGGACTGCAGCAGGGCGATTGAGAGGGAGTGCCGGCCAGGAAATTCATAGTCCGCCTCGGCAAGCAGATAACGGACCTCATGCCGGCGCAGCAATTGTTCCTTGAAGTCCTGTTTCTGCTCGTTCTGGCGAAATGGCAGGGCCGCGGCGCCCATTCGTGCCAAAGCCAGAACCGTCACGACGAACGCGAGCCCGTCCGGCAGTCGCAACGCTACGCAGTCGCCCCGGCGAACGCCAGCCTCATGGAGTCGATATGACACCAGATACACGCTCTTCCACATCGTCTTGTAGGTGCAGGGGCGACCGTTCACGATCAAGGCTACCCGATCAGGAAAGGCTGCAGCATTTCGCGCAATGGATTCAGTGATGTTCATAACCAAGACGCAAAGCGTCAGAAAAAAAGTGAGTGGTATTGTAACTTCTGTCATGCTGGCTTGTAGAGCACACGGCGCATGCGAAACCGACTGAAGTCATTATCTGGCTAGGTACCACGGACAAGGCACAATGAGCGCTCTGCACGTTAGCATGTTATTAAGGAGGCTACTGATGAGTTCTACCCGTGCCGGCATCAAAGATATTTGTTGCGTCAATGAGGGCTGAATGGCATGTACACACCGCCACAGTTCAATTCGACAGATCGCGCGAAGGCCACTCAATTGATTCGCGAGTACCCGTTTGCGAGTCTGATCAGCGTCGATGGCGCGGGTCTACCCTTTGTGAGTCACATTCCGCTGCATCTGGAGGAGCGTGGGGATCAAACTGTGCTGCTCGGCCACTGTGCAAGAGCCAACCCACACTGCCATTACCTCGCGGAGCGACCTAAGGCACTGGTCACTTTCCTGGGGCCTCACGCTTACTTGAGTCCGTCGGTGTACCCTGACTTGATGCGGGTGCCTACATGGAATTACCTGGCTGTGCATTGCACCGTGCACGCGACCTTGATTGACGATCCGAGTGAGAAAGACGCATTGCTGAAAAAACTCATTGCTGATCATGAGCCAGCGTACGCCCAGCAGTGGCGGGCGCTGGCACCTGAATTTGCGCAGAGGATGCTCGCAGGAATCGTCGGTTTCGAACTGCTGGTGAGCCAGATCGAATGCAAACTCAAGCTTAATCAGCACCGACCAGAGTCCCACTCTGCCATGAGGACTCGGTACGCGTCGGGCAATGAGCTTGAGCGTGCCCTGAGCGACTGGAGTCTGCGCTTGAGCACAGGCAACTGATGGACGACGCTGGCTTTATGACTCAGGCACTGATGCAGGCCCGTGCGGCAATGACCGCCGGGGAGGTGCCCGTTGGTGCAGTGGTCGTCCGGGCAGGTCAGGTGATTGCCACCGGTGCCAATGCTCCTATTGCCAGCAATGACCCCACTGCACATGCTGAGATTCTGGCGCTGCGCCAGGCTGGGAAACTGCTTGGGAACTATCGTCTGACAGACTGCGAGCTGTATGTCACGCTGGAACCTTGCGTGATGTGCGTTGGAGCCATACTTCACGCTCGACTGAAGCGAGTGGTTTTTGGTGCGGCGGACCCTAAGACTGGGGCCGCCGGGTCCCTGATAGATCTGTTCGTCAATCCGCGCTTGAATCACCAGACTCTGCTGCAGGGTGGCTTGATGGAGAGCGAGTGCTCAGGACTGTTGCAGGCTTTTTTTCAACAGCGCAGGCACATTCCTGGCACCTGCACTGGGAAAATTAATGGCTAAACGAATCTACATTTATTCACCCTCTGGTGCGGTTCGTGACAGGGCCGCTTTTCGTCGTGGTGTGGCGCGCCTGCGAAAGCTCGGCTACGACGTGGAAATCGACAGCGCAGCACTGTCAAGCTATTTGCGTTTTGCAGGTGACGATGAGACACGGCTGGCGGCCATCCACCGCGCCGCAGCCAGCGGGGCGGATGTGGCCCTGACTTCGCGCGGCGGATATGGCCTTACGCGCATACTTGACGGTATCAGGTACAAGGATGTTGCCAAAGCGGTTGAGCGCGGCATGCTGTTTGTTGGCATCAGCGACTTCACTGCTTTTCAAAATGCGGTGCTGGCCAAGACCGGCGCTATTACCTGGGCCGGCCCAGCGCTGTGTGAAGGTTTTGGTGTGGGTGGCGAAAAGGCCGCTTTGACTGGGACCGTTCGGCTTGAGAAAGAGTTACCCGACGACATCATGGAGGCCTGTTTTGCTGATCTCACCAGCGGTCGGGGGGAGGGCGCGGGCTGGCGTCAGAATCGCAATGATGCTCTGATCGTCCCACAACATCTGAAAAATGCCGTCCTCTGGGGAGGTAATCTCTCCGTTCTCACGTCCTTGCTTGGAACGCCGTACTTTCCCAAGGTCAGGGGCGGGATTCTGTTTCTGGAGGATGTGGCGGAGCATCCCTACCGGATTGAACGCATGCTGACGCAGCTACTTCATGCAGGCGTATTGCGTAATCAAAAGGCCATCATCCTGGGTCAGTTTACGGCGTTTCATCTGGTGCCGCATGACAGGGGTTATAACCTTGCGACCGTTGTGAACTGGTTGCGCCAGCAGGTCAAGGTGCCCGTGGTGACGAATTTGCCCTACGGTCACGTACCCACCAAAGTTGTGCTGCCCGTTGGTGCCAAGACGGAACTGGTGCTGGAGGGGCGGGACGCGGTTCTCTTTTGGGGGACTGGCTCCTGAGTTCGGGTTATGCCCTAAACTGTGCGCAGTTCAAGAAATAGAATCTGTTTGGAATGAGTGTTCACGCTACCGTTGTTTTTACGGATTTGTTCGGCAGCACCAGTGTCTATGAGGCCTTGGGGAACGCGCAGGCGACCCAGGCTGTCACGCAGGTCACAAACTGGATTGCCGAAACGGTTGGTGCACATGGTGGCCGTGTCGTGAAGATGCTCGGTGACGGCGTTCTTTCCGTGTTTCGCAGCAATCGGGCGGCCGTCAATGCTGTGGTCGAGATTCAGCGAAAACACCAGGAGCGCATGGTTAAAGTTACGCTTGCGCATCGCCTGCCAATCCGCATAGGCATCGCCTGTGGAGATGTTGAGATCGTCGCGGGCGACTATTACGGCGACGCCGTCAACGTCGCCGCACGCCTTAGTGATCTGTCGGGTGCCAATCAGATCTGGGCGAACAGCGCCGCGCTTGAAGGAATCAACGAGGCCGAGGGCGTCCGTTTTCGGGTACTCGGTCCTATCAGCATACGGGGGCGCGCAGAGCCCTGTACCGTTTACCAGGTCGATTGGGAGGATGACGCCGCTTCCTCGCTGCTGACAATGCAGTCTGACATGGTGCCGTTGTTTGACCCGTCGCAGGTTGACACTCTGGGGGGGCAGATTGAGTTGATATGGATGGATGCGAAGAAGTCCTTCAAGTCATTTGATTTGCCGATTCACATTGGTCGCCTTCGACAGGCCGAGTTTGTTGTGGACGATCCACGCGTCTCGCGCACACATGCCAGAATTGATTGGCGAAACGGCAGCGTGATTTTGGTGGACCTGAGTTCCTACGGGTGCTGGTTGCGGTTTTCAGGCGATGGCTCCGACCTGTTATTGCGCCGCGAGGAATGCGTGTTACACGGGCAAGGGGAGATTTCGCTCGGGTCGTCGTTTGCCGACCTCAGTGCACCGATTGTCAGATTCTCTGTCTCGCAACCGCAGTTGGGTTAGGGCTGTAATCGCATTACCAAGAAGAAACCCGAAGGTTTGATCAATTCAGTTATTAACATAATATACATCGTATAAAGTAGGAAAATCGATTCACCAGGCTCCCTTGGGTCGCTTGCGTCTGATGAAGGCGGAAATCGCCTCGGCGGCGTCAGAGCGGCCACCCCGCTGGGCGAAATCAATCGCCGTAAGGTCCTGTTCGTTTTTCAATGTCGGGTCGGCCCCAGCATCGAGTAACAAAGCCACAGCCTCTGGCGTACCGTAGTGAGCCGCCATCATGAGCGGCGTGGTACCGTTCGGCGACGTGGCGTCGATGTAGGCATGGTGATCCAGCAGCAAAGACATGGTACGCAGATGTCCGTTGGTCGCGGCGTAATGCAGAGGCGTCCAGCCGGGCTTGTTGACATCGGCGCCACGCGCTATGAGCTGCTCGCAGATCTCACGAAGTCCTTTCAGGGAGGCCAGCATCAGAGCACTCTCATCGCGTTGAGTACGGACCTCGACATTGGTCTTGGGCCAGATCAATAGTGTGGAAACGGCCTTCAGCGAAGGCTGCCTGATTCCAACAATCAGCCCGTGCTCACCCGCTGGGCTCACGGTGTTTGGATCAAACCCGCGTGCCAGAAGCAATCGAAGACTCGGCTCATCGTCACTGGTTATGGCGATGAAGAAATCATCATATGACCCGGCTAAGCAAAAACAATATCTAAATATAACAACAAGATAAATGATATATCTAATGTAGTACATAAACTATTACGCAACTGCAGACGTTAACATAACACGATCGAACAATGCCTCAAAGTTGCGGCTCGTCAGTTCGGCCATGCGTTCAATGGAACAATTGCGCAGACGTGCCAGTTCCATGGCTACATGGGGGACCAACGCTGGGGTGTTGGTCTTGCCGCGGTGGGGCACGGGTGCCAGATAAGGACTGTCTGTCTCAATCAAAATACGATCCAGCGGCACAAATCCGGCAATGTCCCGAATATCCTGAGCATTCTTGAAAGTCAGAATCCCGGAAAAAGAAATGTAGAAGCCCATGTCAAGGGCCCGTCGCGCCACTTCGGCGGTTTCGGTAAAACAGTGAAACACGCCCCCGGCAGAGGATGGGCTCCCGTCTTCACCCTCCTCTCTCAGTATCGCCAAGGTGTCGGTAGCGGCCGCACGGGTGTGAACCACCAGTGGCAGCTGAAGCTGCCGAGCTGCCCGAATGTGGGTGCGAAAGCGATCGCGTTGCCAATCCATGTCAGCGACGCTGCGTCTCGCAAGGCGAAAATAGTCCAGTCCGGTCTCACCGATGGCGACGACGCGCTCGCCTCGTCCCAATGTCAGCAGGTCCTGCAGGCTGGGTTCCGCGACCCCTTCGCTATCAGGATGCACACCCAGGCTTGCCCAGAAATTGTCGTATTGCAGCGCCAGATTCTGAACATCGGCAAACTCCTCCAGTGTTGTGCAAATGCACAGGGCACGGTCAACACTGGCCTGTTGCATGGCTTGGCGAATCGCCGGCATTTGGGCCGTCAGTTCAGGGAAAGTCAGGTGGCAGTGGGAATCGGTGAACATGGGGGTGTCTGTCAAAAGACCTGCGGGCCGTTTTCCAGCACGAACCTAAATGGTCTGGGTCTGCCTGTCCGAAGCGAGCAGGTTGCCCAGCAGGGCCTCGATCTTTTGCCTGAGCGCTTGTGACTTCGGGCCCTCCGGGAAGCGAATGCCAATACCCTGTGTCCGGTTGTTGGCCGCTTTGGGCGGTGTGATCCAGGCTACCTTCCCGGCCACCGGATAACGTTCAGACTCTCCCGGAAGCGACAGCAGGACGTAGACGTCATCACCAAGTTTGTAGTCCCGTTGCGACGGAATAAATATCCCGCCCTCCGCAAAAAGGGGAATGTACGCGGCGTACAAAGCAGATTTCTCTTTGATCGCCAACTGAATGACGCTGGGGCGGGGGCTGGATAACATCGATTCGTGCTGGCAGTACCTAGTGTGGCGAGTTTAGGGCGTTTTGAGCCTGGCTCACAAGCGCCTCCATCATCAGGCCGGCATTGAGCGGGTGTTCTACGGTCCGCCGGCTCGTGGCCAAGGTCCGCGCCCAGTGCGTCAGGGAGGCGATGGACCCTCCTGCGGGCAGTTCGTCAGCCGCAAAAAACCGAGGCCCCGCACCCGCCCTGAGGGCCAGCATGTCGTGACAGAGTTTCTGCAGCGCATCGACGATCTGGCTCAGCGACCAATCCTTCAGCACACTCAGGTCACCCGCCGCCAGAGCCCTCGGCAGCTTGACCCACGAAAGCGCATCGGTGCCATTATGGAAAGACTGCGCCGCGTCCTGGGGTCGCCCGCCACAAGCGCGCAGCATCACCCTGGCATGTTCCTCGTTCAGGCCGTGCCTCTGTAGCCAAGCGAGCGACGCGTCGACGGAAGGCCACCTCATGGTGTGAATCTGGCAGCGGCTTCGAACCGTCGCAGGCAGTTGGTGCACTGCCTCACTGGCCAGGACAAACCTGACTTCGCCGGGGGGTTCTTCCAGCGTCTTGAGCAAGGCATTGGCGCTGACCACGTTCATCCGCTCGGCTGGATACACCAGAACCGCCTTGCCGCGCCCGCGCGCGCTGGTACGCTGTGCGAACTCGATCGCTTCACGCATGGCCTCGACACGAATCTCCTTGCTCGCCTTGCGCCTTTTTTCGTCAATGTCCGACTGCGCTGATTCACTCAAAGGCCAACCCAGATCCAGCATCACGGTCTCTGGCATGAGCACGCACAAATCGGCATGCGTGCGCACTTTCACGGCGTGGCAACTCCCGCAATCGCCGCATGCGCCCAGCCCCGACGGCTTTTCGCAGAGCCAGGCCTGCGCCATCGACAAGGCCAGGTCGTACTGACCCAGGCCAGAGGGTCCCGCCAGTAGCCACGCGTGCCCGCGTTGTGCCAGCAGGGCCTCACTCTGGGCCGCAATCCAGGGTGCAACTGTGCCGTCGGTCATTTCAGCCAGCCCCGGTTCTGGATGGCTTGCACGACCTGCGACCAGACTGTCTCACGCGTGCTGTCAGCGTCGATCCGCGTGAAGCGCTCCGGCTGGGCGCGCAGGCGTTGCAGATAACCCGACGCCACCCGGGCAAAAAAATCAAGTGGTTGCGCCTCGAACTTGTCAGGTGCCCGGGTCATGGTCAAGCGCCGGGCCGCGATGTCTGCAGGAAGATCAAACCAGATGGTCAGGTCGGGCTGTCGGATCAGGCCTGCCTGATTTCCCGGGATGGCCTGCACCATCTGCTCCAGCACCGACAGCAACTCCAGCTCAAAGCCGCGCCCAGCGCCCTGGTAGGCAAAGCTGGCGTCGGTAAACCGGTCGCACAGGACGACTTCGCCATGCGCCAACGCTGGCTCGATCAATTGCTTGAGGTGATCGCGCCGTGCTGCAAACACCAGCAGGGCTTCAGTCATGGCGTCCATCGGGTCGTTCAGGACGAGGGCTCGCAATTTTTCCGCCAGTGGCGTTCCTCCAGGCTCGCGCGTCGTTGTCACCGCCCTGCCCTGGGCACGAAAGGCCTGTGCAAGGCCATCGATATGGGTTGACTTGCCGGCACCATCAATGCCTTCAAAACTGATGAAGAGTCCGTTCGGAGTCATAGGGTCAGTTTGCCTGTTTCAGCGCGAGCGCTGGTATTTGTTGACAGCCCGATTGTGCTCTTCCAGGCTGGCGCTGAACTCGCTGCTGCCGTCGCCACGTGCAACAAAATACAGCGCCTTGCCGGTGGCGGGTCGCACTGCGGCCAACAGGGCAGACTTGCCGGGCATGGCGATCGGGGTCGGCGGCAAACCGGCTCGGGTGTAGGTGTTCCACGGCGTATCGGTTTGCAGATCCCGCTTGCGCAGGTTGCCATCAAAACCTGCACCGAGACCGTATATGACGGTCGGATCAGTCTGCAGCAACATACCGATGCGCAAGCGGTTTGTGAAGACACCAGCAATCATGGGCCGGTCAGCTCCCCGCCCGGTCTCCTTTTCCACAATACTGGCCAGGATCAGCGCCTGCTCGGCTGTCTTCAGGGGCGTGTCGGCAGAGCGCTGTTGCCAGGCAGTCTCCAGATGCCGGTCCATGGCACGCATGGCGCGCCTGAGCAACGCCAAGTCACTACTGCCCTTGGCATAGGTGTACGTGTCGGGAAAGAATCGCCCCTCGGGATGCAGGCCCGGTCGGCCCAGCACCTTCATGATCATGTAGTCGGGCAATCCTCTGGATTCAGGTTTGAGTTGCTCAGCCTTGGACAGCGCGGTGCGAAACTGGCTGAAAGTCCAGCCCTCCACCAAGGTCACGGCGCGCAGCGCTTCCTCGCCACGAACGAGTTTTTGCAGGACGCTGCGTGGACTTGCGCCAGCCTCGATTTCGTAACTGCCAGCCTTGATCAGTCGTGCTTGCCCGGAAAGCCGAAACCACCAGTAGAGCAGGGTCGGATTGACATCGACACCCGCATCACTCACCAATTGAGCCACAGCATACGCCGAAGTGCCCGGTTCAATGGACACATCGACCGAGGCGGCTCTCAGGCTCAGACTCTGGTTCAACCACCAGGCAACGCTGCTCCCCAGAGCGATCACAACGACGAGAAGCAACTTGATAAAACGACGCACAGCCCTACAGCCTTGTATGAATTCGACGGGCGATGATAATTCACCTCATGAAAAGCAAACTCAATGGCGTCCTGCCACTGGCACACCTCGGCGTCATCCGGGCCGAAGGCCATGATGCCTCCTCATTTCTTCACGGCCAACTGACACAGGACATTTTGCAACTGAAATCATCCGAGGTCCGATTGGCCGCCTATTGCTCGGCACAGGGCCGGATGTTGGCAAGCTTTTACGTGCTCAGGCGCAGCGAGTCCGACGTCGTGCTGATCTGTAACAACGACATTCTTGCTGCTACGCTCAAAAATTTGTCACGATTTGTGCTGCGCGCCAAAGTCAAGCTGACGGATGCCAGCGCCGACCATGCGATCTTTGGCTTGGCTGGTGCAGCGCTGGAGGCCATCGTCGGCAATGCTCACAATCCATGGTCGCGCCGGGATGAGGGTGACGCTTCGGTGATCCACCTGTACCCTGCTGACGGCGTCGTCCGCGCGCTCTGGCTTGCTCCCGCACAGAGCGATGCACCAACTGGCCAGATCCTGAGTCTGCAGGACTGGCTTTGGAGTGATGTGCGCAGCGGCATCGCTATGATCACTGCGCCGGTGACACAGGCATTTGTGCCCCAGATGCTTAACTACGAGTCGGTCGGTGGTGTCAACTTCAAGAAGGGCTGCTACCCAGGTCAGGAAGTCGTGGCGCGCAGCCAGTTTCGTGGCACCTTGAAACGCCGTGCCTTTCTGGCCCACTCCGATGCACCATTGGCGGCGGGCAACGAAATATTTCACGACACCGATCCAGAGCAACCCTGTGGCACTGTGGCACAGGCGGCTGCGTCGCCCGACGGTGGATATGATGCGATCGTCTCGATGCTTGTCTCGGCCAGTGAGGTTGTGGGCCTGCACATCGCCTCGGCAAGCGGTCCCGCGCTGCTCGTGACGCCTGCTCCCTATCCGTTGCTGGCGGACGTCTGATCGCTTCAGCGCCTCAAAGTGGGTGCACCATTTCGATGTGCATGATGCCCGCCTCTTCAAAGGGTTCTCCGCGCGGCACAAAACCCAGCCGCTCATAGAAACCGCGGGCTGTGCGCTGCGAGTGCAACATCACTTCTGTGTCCCCACGCGCGGCGGCTGCGCGAATCAGCGCCTGCAGCACATCGCGCCCGAGGTTCGCGCCTCGCAGTACCCGACGCACGGCCATGCGGCCGATGCGCCCGACCCCAGGTGCCTGCTGCAGCAGGCGTCCGGTAGCCACCGCGATGCCCATTCGGTTGCGGGCCAGTGCATGGATTGCAGTCTGATCAGCGGCATCCCACTCCATTTCGACAGGAATGCGCTGCTCTTCGACAAAGACCTCATGGCGGACCTCACCTGCGGCCTGACCAAGGTCCTGCCAGGAACCTAGTTCCATGCTCAACGTCGATTCTCCAGCCTCGTAAGCCAGCAGAATGTCACGAAACGCCATGGGCACCGGTTTCGATTTCTGTGTCGCCGGGTTGGCAAATACATAGATTAGATCGCAACTGATCAGGTGCTCCTCGCCCCGAAAAACAGCACTTTGAAACAGGATGGATGAAGTGCCAACGCGACCACATCGGACTGCGACATCGAGCTGGTCGTCCAGTCGGGCCGACGCGTGGTACTCAACCGTGGCCTTCTTGACATAAAGATCACCGTCCAGCGCCTGCATCGTCAGGTCGTACGGCAATGCCAGGGCACGCCAGTAGTCGGCAATTGCCGTATCCACATACATCAGGTAATGCCCATTGAAGACGATCTTTTGCAGATCGACCTCGGCCCAGCGCACCCGCAAGCGGTGAAAGAAGCGAAAATCGGAGCGTGTCAAATTTGCCATGGTTTTATCCTACACGGAAACCACCATGGCACCAACATTGCTTGCCAAGTCGAATATGTCCATCCATGCTGCCCTGAACCACGTCACGCACTACCAATACGACCGTCTGGTCAAACTGGGGCCGCAGGTGATCCGCTTGCGCCCGGCGCCACACTGCCGCAGCAAGATCATTTCCTATTCGCTCAAAGTTGAGCCGACCGGTCATTTTGTGAACTGGCAGCAGGATCCGTTTGCCAACTACCAGAGTCGCCTGGTCTTTGAGAAAAAGACTCGCGAGTTCAAGGTGACGGTGGACCTCGTGGTGGAGATGGCCGTCTACAACCCGTTTGACTTCTTTCTCGAACCCAGCGCCGAGAAGTATCCTTTCAGCTACGAAGCGCTGCTCAAGCAGGAACTTGCGCCCTACCTGGCCACTGAGCATCTGACCAAACGGCTCAAGGCGTATCTCGCACGCATCGATCGCCGCAAGCGCCGCACCATCGACTTTCTGGTTGCCGTGAACCAGATGGTGCACCATGACATCAGCTATCTGATCCGCATGGAACCCGGCGTGCAGGCACCCGATGAAACGCTCAAATTGGGCTCCGGCTCCTGTCGCGATTCAGCCTGGCTACTGGTGCAACTGCTGCGTCACTGCGGACTGGCCGCGCGCTTTGTCTCGGGCTACCTGATTCAGTTGAAGCCGGATGTGAAGTCTCTTGATGGACCCAGCGGCACCGAGGTTGACTTCACCGACCTGCACGCCTGGTGCGAGGTATACCTTCCGGGAGCCGGCTGGGTCGGTCTGGATGCAACCTCAGGGCTGCTTGCCGGCGAAGGACATATCCCGTTGGCCTGCACGCCGCAACCCTCCGGCGCCGCACCGATTGAGGGCGCGATGGACAAGTGCGAGGTCGCGTTCGCGCACCACATGGCTGTGACACGCATTTACGAGTCACCGCGTGTGACCAAGCCGTACAGCGAAGAACAATGGCAGGACGTGATGGCGCTCGGTGCCAGGGTGGATGAGGAACTGATAGCGGGCGACGTGCGCCTGACCATGGGAGGTGAACCCACTTTTGTGGCCGTGGATGACCGTGATGCACCGGAATGGAACACTGAGGCACTGGGACCGACCAAGCGCGGGTTCGCGACCGAATTGGTGCAGAAGCTTCGCACCGAGTACGGCACTGGCGGTTTTCTGCACTTCGGTCAGGGCAAGTGGTACCCGGGCGAGCAGTTGCCGCGTTGGGCTTTGAACATTTACTGGCGTGCAGACCACGAAGCGGTGTGGGCCAATCCTGCCCTGTTTACCGACGAGCGCGTGCCGACCCATTACACCAGCGAGGATGCGAAGCGTTTCACGCAGACGCTGGCCAGCAAGCTCGGCGTTACCGACAAGTTCATGCAAAGCGCCTACGAAGACGTCTGGTACTACCTGTGGCGCGAGCGCCGTCTGCCGACCAACGTCGACCCCTTCAACTCAAAACTTGACAACGAGATGGAGCGCGCGCGCCTGCGCCGCGTCTTTGAGCAAAAGCTCGACGCCGTGGTCGGCTATGTGCTGCCAATCAAGGTGGCCGAAAAGCCGGGTTCGGCTGGCGCTGGCTGGACCACAGGATCCTGGTTCCTGCGCGACGAGCGCATGTACCTGATGCCCGGCGATTCGCCCATGGGCTTGCGCCTGCCGCTGGACTCGCTGCCCTGGGTCAGCGAGAGCGACTACCCCTATCTGCTGGAGCAGGACCCGAGCGCCATGCGCGACGCGCTGCCGGCCCACGACGCCCTGGCGGCTCGCTACACAGCCAGCGTGCAAGCCGTCAAGCCGGCTGGTGTTGCACCTTATCTGTCCGGCACCGGACCTGCCGTTGAGGCAGAGCGAAAGTTCCAGAGCGCTGCCGCTTCAGGCACTGGTGTGCTGGCCGCCAGCGCACAGAGTGCCACCCAAACCGAACCCGCAGACTTTACGCGTGCTCCCAAACAACAGGAGTCGGCGCACTGGATTGCTCGCACGGCACTCTGTGTTGAAGTGCGCGATCCCCGTCGCGCCAGTGGCCCCAAAGCCGAAGCGGTGGGCGAGAAATCCGGTGTGCTCTACATCTTCATGCCGCCGCTGGAGAAACTGGAAGACTATCTGGACCTGCTGACTGCCATTGAAGCGACGGCACAGAGCCTTGACGTGCAGATCGTGCTCGAAGGTTACCCGCCACCGCGTGACCCCCGCTTGCGACTCCTGCAAGTCACGCCGGACCCGGGCGTTATCGAGGTCAACATTCACCCGGTGACAAACTGGGGCGAACTCGTCCGGAACACCGAGTTTCTCTATCAGGTCGCATTCGAGTCGCGCTTGTCAGCGGAGAAGTTCATGAAAGACGGACGCCACACTGGCACGGGTGGCGGCAACCACTTCGTGATGGGCGGCGCCACGCCTGCCGACAGCCCCTTCTTGCGCAAGCCTGAAATGCTGGCAAGCCTGCTCCTGTTCTGGCACAACCACCCCAGCCTGAGTTACCTTTTCAGCGGCCTGTTTGTTGGCCCCACCAGCCAGGCGCCACGCGTGGATGAGGCGCGCAATGACCAGCTTTACGAACTTGAGATTGCCATTGAGCAGATCTACAAGAACCGCGAACTGCATGGCCAGAGCATGCCACCGTGGCTGGTGGATCGCACGCTGCGCAACATCCTGATCGACGCTACCGGCAACACACACCGCAGCGAGTTCTCGATCGACAAGATGTACTCACCGGATTCGGCGACCGGGCGCCTCGGCCTGCTGGAACTTCGTGCCTTCGAGATGCCACCGCACCCGCGCATGAGCGTCGTTCAGCAGTTGCTGCTGCGTGCCCTGGTCTCCCGTTTCTGGAAGACGCCGTACAAGGTACCGGCAACCCGCTGGGGCACCGAACTGCACGACCGCTTTCTGCTGCCAACCTTCATCAAAATGGACTTTGACGATGTCATGGTCGAACTGCGCGCTGTCGGCTATGCTTTCGATGCGAGCTGGTTTGCGCCGCACTTTGAGTTCCGCTTCCCGA
>CAIQVX010000385.1 GCA_903875275.1 uncultured beta proteobacterium
CTCGCGCCGCTTGGCCATCATGTCGCCGGGCTGGCGCGCCAGCCATTCGTCATAGATCTTGTAGTGGTCCCGAATCTGTGCGCCATGAGTGAAAAACTCATAAGGCAGGCGGGTGTACATCTCGTCGAATTTCAGCATAAAGGACTTGTCTCCTGCCTCTAGCTTAGCAAGCTTTGCGCCAGTGCTGGAAAACCGCTCAGGGAAGACGATGGTGCCAGTAGCGCTGCGCCACAAGGCGCTGGCAATTCACCTTCTCCGGCCACTGCGATTGCCACGTAGCCGCACCACAATGGGGCGAATCCACAACGCGAATTTCGCGTTCCCGATAGCGCACCAAAACGGACTCGGCCGGGTGCCCAAAACGGTTGCGGTAACCGGCCTGCACCAGCGCGATACGCGGTCGAACGGCGTCCAGGAAGGCAGCGCTGCTGGAGAACCGGCTGCCATGGTGCGGCACCAGCAGCACATCGGACTGCAGCGAACGGGCCCCGTCACTGTGTGTCTGCGCGACTAAACTCTGCTCGTTGACCTGCTCGATGTCGCCCGTCAGCAAAGCCGACCGTTCGCCATTGGAGATTCGCAGTGTGCAACTCATGGCATTGGATTTCAGTGTCTGACCGTAGTCCTGGACCTTTGGATGAAGGATTTCAAAATCCACACCATCCCATTGCCAGCGCTGACCGGCAAAACAGCGGGCAGCGCTGCGCAGACCCTGCAGTTCGTGGTCGTCTTCAATTGAACTCAGCAGCGAGGCCTTCGACTGCATGTTCAGCAGTGCCGGCGCGCCACCGGTGTGGTCGCTGTCGCGGTGACTGAGCAGCAGCAGGTCCAGTGACAGGTCCAGCGCACGCAGCAGAGGTACCAGCACCCGATTGCCGGCATCGCTTTCGCGGCTGAAGCGTGGGCCAGCGTCGTACATCAAGGCGTGCGTAGCGGTGCGCACAATGACCGCGCTGCCCTGTCCCACGTCCGCCGCCAGCAGTTCAAACTGTCCAGGTGCGGGTCTCGGTGCCTGCCACAGCAGCACCGGAAGCAGCAGCGGGAGCCCCATCAGTCGAAGGCTCCAGGGCAGTTGCATGGCCAGAAGCAGGCCCCCCAGCACGCCTGCAGCACCGGCCCAAAGCGGCGCTTGCGCAACCGTCAGTGTGGCGAAAGGCAAGGCCGCCAGCCATTGCAGGTACCCGTTCAGGACCCACACCGCCAGAGCCGCCAGAGCCCATAAAGGCTCAAACACGGCTCCCAGCATCGCCAGGGGCGTCACCAGCAGTGTGACCCATGGAATGGCCAGTGCGTTAGCCGCCAGACCGACCACCGAAACCTGCCCGAACAGCAACAGCGTCAAAGGTGTCAGCGCCAGCGTGATGACCCACTGTTCGTGGAACATGGCCCCCACGCTTGCCGCTGCGCGTGCTGCGCTGCCCCCCGAGGGGGCTGTCTCGCCTTGGGGCGGCCCGGCGGCGTGACTGGCCCCCACGCTTGCCGCTGCGCGTTTGTCGCCTCGGTCGGCGGCGAACAGAACGCCTACGGCGACAAAGCTGAGCCAGAATCCGGCCTGCAGCAAGGCCCAGGGGTCTGTCGCAACCACCACCGCACAGGCCAGCAGCAGAACCTGCGGCCAGGGCCAGCGCTTGCCGGACAGTCGCAACAGGGTGATGCAGGCGAGCATGATCACCGTACGCTGTGAGGGCACCCCCCAACCGCTGAAAAACGCGTACGCGCCGGCCAGCGCCAAACCACCGATCAGGGCAGCACTGGGAGCAGGAAGCCACAGGCACAATGTCGCGGAACGCCGCCACGCCCACGCCAGCAGGAGCGAGGCGAGCCAGGCAAACATGGTGATGTGCAGGCCCGAGATCGACATCAGGTGCGCCACGCCAGTGGCTCGAAAAACATCCCAGTCGGCTCGGTCGATCGCATTCTGGTCACCCACCACCAGCGCCGCGATCAAGCCGGCATACTGGCGCTCGTCAATATGCGCAAAGATGCGCTCCCGAAGTTGCTGCCGCCAGCGCTCTACCGGATGCCAGAGGCTGCGCCCGATGCGTTGCGGCGGCGCATCCGAAGGCCCCGCACGCACATAGCCGGTGGCCTGCAAGCCTTGCTCCCACAACCACAATTCGTAGTCAAAGCCGAAAGGGTTGCTGCCGCCATGCGGGGCCTTCAGCCGAACCGTCATGCGCCAGCGCTCGCCTGCCATCACCCGTGCCGGCTGGTGCAGCATCGCAGCGCTGCTTGCGCCGCTGTCTTCCGACAGATATGCGCCAGCGTACCAAGCCAGGTAGATCTGGCCTGGCAGGCGCACCGCGCTGCCGTCGATTTGTGCTGACTCCACCTGAAAACGAAAGCGCAGGCCGGCTTCGTTCTGCTGCGGCATCGCCGCCACCACACCTGTGACGGAAATATCTTTTCCTTCCAGCGCTGGCTCCAGTGTGTCGCTCGCGTAATGGATGGACCGCATCCCGGTCGCGGCGAAGGCCATTGCGGCAAAGACCAGGAAAGCAAGCAGCACACGCCAGCGCACTGCGGCGCGGCGCAGCATCGTTGCGCTCAGCAGGACACAGGCGAAGAGGAACAGAGTGCCATAGGTCCACAAAGGTGACAGCGACGCCTGCTGCAACTGCGATGCCGTACCAAGCAGCCAGCCCAGCAGTGCGGCAGGCATGAGTCGCGCTGCCAGCGGGTTGTGGGTCGAGTCGGGTTGCATGCCCGAATGGTACGGGCACTACAGCGCCTGCACCAAGCTCATATCAGGCTGGCGCAGCCAGCCGTGGAACTCCTCCGCCAGTTGGGCGCTGGCTGCGACGGCGGCCGACCAGTCACGCACACGCGCAGCAAGGTCCTGTCCGTAGCGGGCGAAATCCGTCCGGTCGGGCAGTTTCCCGTTCGGCAGAGCGCAGACCCACTCCGGGTTCGGCGCCAACACCACCATATTGTCAAGAAACGGGCTTGCCCCATGCCGCCACTTGAAGTGTTTGTCGAGCCAGCCCGGCACCACGGCTTTCTGGAAGTGCGGGTACAGCACGATTCCTTCGATGACAGGTCCTGCCGCATAGTTCAGGTGCAGGTGATAGTCGGTCAGGCCGCCGTCCCAGTAGGCTCCCGGCGGAGCCTCTGCAATGTCATGAACCGCCTGCAGAACGAACGGAATTGAGCAACTGGCCTGCAGTGCGGCGGAAAAATTGGCGTGAGTAAGACGCAGTTGCCGTGTCGGGTAGTCGCTGCTGTCAAAAGGCAGCTCAGAGCCCGGGGTCGAGAACACCACACGCTCCAGCCACAGGCCCATGGCCCTGCGCCGCACCAGGTTGCTGAGCCACGCACCAAGAAAACCCACAGGGGTGCGCCAGCGATGCTCACGCCCGAGCAGTCCTTGCCCGTGCGCCGTGACGATATGCAGGCGATAGCGCCGATGGGTCAGGACCTCGTCGATCCGACCGTCATAAAAGGCACGCAGGTTCTCGCCGAACAAGGCACTGACCGTGGCAGCTGAAGGCCGTCTTTCACCGGGCTTGAGTTCGTAATGCTGTCGCACATAGTCGTGCTCAAGTCTCAGAAATGCCGCTACCGGATCGGTCAGACAGGCGCTCGCCATGCGCCAGGCGCCAATGGAAGCCCCCACCAGATGCACTGCCTGTGTCGATTGCTCCAGCCAGTCACCAAAAATGAAGCGGTCCAGTGGACCCAGAATCAGTCCCTTGGGTCCGCCGGCGGCGCCGGGAATGGTGCCAACGTCAGCCGCCTGCAGCCCCTGTCTTTCAATCCGGTGCCGGGCCGCGGGACCGGCATAAATGCAAAGAGCGCGCACTTCCTGTGCGCCTTCAGAGCGGGGCATGGCCCGACGCGGGCAAATACCAGTCAAACGAGTCCTGCTGCAGCACCATGTCGATGTCCAGGCCCAGTGCCTCGCCGACCGCACCCGGAAAAGTCACGGCCATCTCGCGCTCTGACAACTCGGCTGCGAGGGCGCGTGCACGCCAGGCGGCCAGGTGAATGAGGCCCGCCAGGGGTTCGTACACATCGTGTTCAAACGGCGCATACTGATGTTCCAGCGCATCGGTCATGGCCTGCGGGAAATGCCAGTTTCGGGCCAGACCGGCACCCACCTGCGCATAGCAGAAACCAAAGGCCTCGCGCTCCGCCCTGGCCCGGGTCAAATCCAGCGGATGGACCTGTTGATCGAGCTGTGCCGCCTTCTGCGGCATGCCGATGTGGATCGCCAGTTCGCCGATGGCGTGAATCAGTCCGCAAGTGAAAGCCGCCTGCTGGTTTTGTCGCACAACACCGGCCAGAGAGCGGGCCAGCTTGGCGACGTTGAGGCTGTAGGTCCAGAAGCGCTGCAAATGGATGCCTGGTACCGCCTTGAAGGAAGCCGCCGAAGCCGCCTCGGCTGCCATCGCACGCACATGGACCAGGCCCAGGATGGCCAGTGACTCGGAGACGCTGTGAACCTGGCCGGAAAGCCGGAAGTAACCGGAATTGGACAGGCACAACAGGCGCGTTGTCAGGGCCGGGTCGGTGCTGATCAATTGACTGACCTTCTTCAGGTCAGGTGTTTCCCGCTCCAGTTCTGCGAGAAGCAAGGCGATCACCTGGGGAATGCTGGGCAGGACAAACTGCGCTGCCAGCAATGCCTGGAGTTCCATGAAGACACATCTCCCTTAGCAACAAATCCGATGAATGAAACGGGCGTGCCATTATGTCCCAGGGATGACTCAGGAATCGGCTGGTCTGAGTTTGGCAAAGGCTGAGGACATGGCTGTCGCCACCGGGATTGCGGTTCGGCCTGGTTGCTGGCGCCTGCCGCTTTGGGGACGACCGTCGCCGGCACCCGTCGATGACGCGGGGACGCTGCCAAGCTTCATGCTCAATGCAATGCGCTTGCGCGCCACATCGACCTCGATGACCTGCACCCTGACCACGGCACCGGTCTTGACAAGTTCGCGCGCATCGCTCACAAATTTGTGGCTGAGCTGACTCACGTGAACCAGTCCATCCTGATGCACACCTAGATCAACAAAGGCGCCGAAAGCGGCCACGTTGCTGACCGTTCCTTCGAGGATCATGCCGGGCTTCAGGTCGCGCAGGTCCTGCACGCCTTCGCTGAATCGGGCGACCTGGAAATGCGGTCGCGGATCACGCCCAGGCTTCTCCAGCTCCAACAGTATGTCTTTCACCGTCATGAGACCAAAGCGCTGGTCCGAGAACAGTTCCGGTTGCAACTGCTGCAGCACCTCGGCTCGCCCCATCAGTTCTGAGACCCGCTGCCCGGTATGCTGCACCATTTTCTGCACAAGCGGATAACTTTCGGGATGAACGCCGGTCATGTCGAGCGGGTCTTCGCCGTCCCGAATGCGCAGGAAACCCGCGCACTGCTCGAAGGTCTTGGCTCCGAGTCCACTGACTTCGAGCAACTGCTGGCGGCTCCTGAAAGCACCATGACTCTCGCGCCAATGCACCACCGATCTCGCCACATGGCTGCTCAGGCCCGAAACCCGGCCCAGCAGCGCCACGCTGGCGGTATTGAGATCGACGCCGACCGAATTGACACAATCCTCCACCACTGCGCTCAGGCTGCGAGCCAGGGCGCTCTGATTGACATCGTGCTGGTACTGGCCGACGCCGATCGATTTGGGATCGATCTTCACCAGCTCGGCCAAAGGATCCTGCAGTCGCCTGGCAATGCTGGCGGCACCGCGCAGCGAGACGTCCACCTCTGGCATCTCCTGCGAAGCCAGCTCACTGGCGGAGTACACCGACGCACCCGCCTCACTCACCACCACCTTGTCGATCCTGCGTCCTGAGGTCTTCGCCAACAGCTTGATCAGATCTGCCGCCAGACGGTCTGTCTCCCGGCTTGCGGTGCCATTGCCAATCGCGATCAGGTCAACGCCGTGTTTCAGACAGAGTTGGCTCAGCGTGTGCAGCGAGCCGTCCCAGTCCTTGCGCGGCTCATGCGGAAATACGGTGGCGGTTTCGACCAGCTTGCCGGTGCGGTCCACCAGCGCCACCTTGACGCCGGTGCGGATGCCGGGGTCCAGTCCAAGCACCACCTTGGCGCCGGCAGGCGCGGCCAGCAGCAGGTCACGCAGATTGTCGGCAAAAACCTTGATCGCAACCAGTTCCGCCTGCTCCCGCAGCCTGGAAAACAGATCGCGCTCTATCGACAGGCTGAGCTTGACACGCCAGGTCCATGCCACGCACTTTCGAATCAGGTCGTCGGCCGCGCGCACGCGATGGCTCCACCCCAAATGCAGGGCAATACGCGCCTCCGCCAGCGAAACGGCCGGCACTTTGGCTGGACCGGGTGCGGCAGCACTCAACGGCGCTGGCTCGGGGGCCTGCAAGCTCACCTGCAGGATCTCCTGCATCCGGCCCCGAAGCAGGGCCAGCGCCCGGTGCGACGGAACGCGGGCGATGGGCTCGCTGTAATCAAAGTAGTCCCGAAACTTGGCCACCTCGGCCTGCTCCGGGTCCTTGCCCTCGAGCAGGGTGGCCCGCAACAGGCCCTGCGTCCACAGCCATTCGCGCAGTTCCTGCACCAGACCCGGCGTTTCAGCCCAGCGCTCACTGAGGATGTCGCGCACACCATCAAGCACCAGCGCTACCGTGGAAAAGTCGGCCTGCTTGTCCTCGCCTTCAATCGGTGCTCGCACGGGGACCAGGTAGGCCAGTGCCTCGTCGGCTGGCACCCGCATCGGGTTGGCAAAGAGGGCGTCTGCCAGGGGTTCCAGGCCCGCCTCGCGCGCAAGCTGTCCCTTGGTGCGGCGTTTCTGCTTGAACGGCAGATAGAGGTCTTCCAGTTCCTGCTTGGTCGCCGCTGCCTGCAGCGCGGCCAGCAGGGCCGGTGTCATCTTGCCCTGCTCTTCAATGGCACGGATCACACTCTGGAGACGGTCCTGCAACTCGCGCAGATAGCCAAGCCGCGCCTCGATTTCACGCAGTTCGATGTCGTCAAGGCCGCCGGTCGCCTCCTTGCGGTAGCGTGCAACGAAGGGCACGCTGGCGCCGCCGTCAAGAAGGTCGACCGCCGCCTGCACCTGCTTTGGTTGAACCCGGATTTCCTGCGCGATTTGCGCGATGATTTTCTGCATGAATGAAACGGGCCGGCGTTGCGCCGACCCTGCACGTGAAACAAAGGCTGCGAGTGTGCCACAGCCGGCGGCCAGGGCGCTGGCCCGAAAAAGCGCTCTTTCAAGCCCTCAATGCCTGCCTGAGCGCGACGCCCAGTTCAGGCTTGTGGGCAAACGGATCGGTCGGGTTGCGCGCCAGCATGATGTCCTCCATGCGCGTCTGCACGCTCGCAATGGCTTTGGGGTGGCTGTAGATGTAGAACTGGTTCGCGGAGATGGCGTCAAACACTTTCTGCGCGACTTCAGCGGCGGTCACTTTGCCAGAGCCGACAGCCTTGTCGCCCATGGCCTGGCCAATAAGCTGGCTGCGTGTTGGCTTCGCCGCGGCCATCCCGGCGGGCCGGTTGCGATGACTCCGTGTGATGCCGGTTGGAACGAAAAATGGGCAAAGGACGCTGGCACCCACCTGCTGCGTCACCAGCGAGAGGTCCTGGTACAGCGTCTCGCTCATGCTGACCACGGCGTGCTTGCTGGCGCCATAGATGCCCATGTTGGGGGCGTTGAGCAGACCGGCCATGCTGGCAGTGTTCACGATATGCCCCTGATAGGACGGGTCCTTTGCGGCCGCATCCAGCATCATGGGCGTAAAGACCCGGATGCCGTGCGCAACCCCCATCAGGTTCACACCAATCACCCACTCCCAGTCCTGCGTCGTGTTTTCCCAGATCAGTCCGCCGGCGCCGACGCCTGCATTGTTGAACACAAAGTGCGGCGCGCCAAAGCGCTCCTGCACGGCGCGTCCCAGGGCTTCCATTTCGGCCGCTTTGGACACATCCACCTTGAGCGCCAGCACAGCAGCTCCGCTGACCTGCGCCTCGGCTGCGGCGCTGTCGAGCGCATCCTGCTGCACATCGACCAGCACCAGGTTCATGCCGAGTCGGGCGCCAATGCGTGCGCACTCCAGTCCGAAGCCCGAACCCGCGCCGGTCAGAACGGCGGTTCTGCCTTTGAAATCCGTAATCATCTTTTAGTCTCAATCAGATTAACTTCACCAACTGCTTGCCAAAGTTCTTGCCTTTGAGCAGGCCAAGGAAGGCTTCGGGCGCTGCTTCCAGCCCCTGGGCAATTGATTCGCGTGCGCGCAGTGTGCCAGTCGCCACCAGTGCGCCGAGTTCCTTCAGCGCCTCGGGCCAGAATTCCATGTGTTCGCTCACGATGAAGCCTTGCACCTTCAGGCGGTTCATCAGGATCAGCGCCGGATAGGTCAGTGGCAGCGGCGCGCCGTTGTAACCGGCGATCATGCCGCACACTGCAATCCGTCCGAAGGCATTCATGCGCGACAGCACGGCGTCCAGCACCATGCCCCCCACGTTTTCAAAATAACCATCGATACCCGCTGGACAAATCTCTTTCAGGGCTTTCGACAGCGAACTCGCATCCTGGTGCAACTTGTAGTCGATGCAGGCGTCAAAGCCCAGTTCCTCGACTGCATACTTGCACTTGTCCGGGCCACCCGCAATGCCGACGGTGCGGCAACCGCGCGCCTTGCTGAGCGCGGCAAAAGCACTGCCAACGGCACCCGTGGCGGCACTTACCACCATGGTTTGCCCGACCTTGGGCTCGATGATCTTGACCAGCCCGTACCAGGCGGTCACCCCTGGCATGCCGACCGCACCAAGATAGGCACTCAGGGGCACCTGGCGGGTGTCGACCTTGCGCAGCGCACCCATCTGGTCGGCATCAACAACGCTGTACTGCTGCCAGCCTCCCATGCCCACGACCTTGTCACCGACGTTGAATTTGGCATTGCGCGACTCGATCACTTCACCTACCGTACCGCCACCCATCGTTTGGCCTAATGCCTGCGGTTGGGCGTAACTCTTGGCGTCGTTCATGCGACCGCGCATATACGGGTCCAGACTCAGAAAATGATGCTGCACCAGCACTTCCCCCTCCTTGAGTGGTGCGGTCTCAGCGACGACCAGTTTGAAGTTGCTGGCAAGCGCCTCGCCCTGGGGTCGGTTGTCGAGGTGAATCTGCTTGTTTTGTGGCATCGGGAAGTCCTGGTGAAATGTCAATCGGTGGAAATAACGTTGAGGGCGTTGCTGCTTTTGGGTCCGGTCGGCAAACGCTTGACGTACTTGAAAGTGCCGGTACTGTGCGCACAGGCTCGCCCATCTTCGTCGAAAACGGTCGCCTCTGCAAAAGCCATGGTGGC
>CAIQVX010000386.1 GCA_903875275.1 uncultured beta proteobacterium
GGCGAAAGTTCCGACTGGGAAACGGAAAGCGAAAGGCTGATCCGTACGGTCACCGACAACGCTGGCCAGATGGGTTGAATCCTGGCTTGTGAACAGTCAAACTTGGCGCGCCCACGGGCCAAGGGTCAGCTTTTCCAGCGCGGCAATAGACTGTTCGAATTTGGCGTTGGCCAGCATGGATTGCTCGATGAATCCGATTCGAACAGCTCTTGCGTATTGTTCCCGGGCCAAGTCGAAGGGCAGTCCGAGTATGAGCTGAGAAGTTCGGCCAACGGTGGACACCACCTTCGAACAATCCTGTGACTGCGGTCGTAACTGTTCCATTACAGGTACCTGATATTCAATACCAGAGCTTGGATGAGCGTCAAAATTTTGGGCATGATCGGTCCTCGTGAATGCGGAGCATTTAGTATAAGGGTTTACCCTTATAAAACAGGGGCCTTACATTTTTTCCTTAGATTCGGCTGCCGTTACTTCGTGGCGCCCGACCAGTACTCCCCATTGTTCGCGATTCATGCGCTGTGAAATAGCCCACGATCCTTTCGATTTACTTGCTGTTGTATGCTGCCCCCTACAGCCAAAAGCGTTCACTTGCGTCCAGAAAATCGTGGAGATGCACCGTCACAATTCCTTCGTCAAGCAGGACCACCCCGTACTGTGGCGGCTCATGGCTACCCGGGACTTTCATGCAGTCATCGAGCCTCAGCGCAACCTGATGGTTGGTGCCGCGCAGTGTTGAAAATGGGATGCCGTGCCAACTGCCAAAAATCGGTCGGTGGATATGTCCAAAAAAGAGGTGTTTGATCCGATGTTTTTCGGCTTCAATTGCTCTTTGAAACGGCCCTGCGTCCAGTAGTGAAATGCAGTCCATGGACGGGATGCCGACATGGAAGGCGGGGTGATGCATGAACAGCAATACCGGCTGTTCGTCTTCGGCAAGCCTTTCCTTCAACCATTGGGCACGTTGTTCGCACAATACACCATGGCTCACGCGAGGCTCATTGGTGTCAAGAAATATGCCACGGTACTGACCGATGGGTGCCACATATTGCACGAAGCCATTCACATCGGTTGGCACCCTCGGGAAGTGTTCCTTGAAATTTCCTCGACTGTCATGATTTCCCAGGATCGGCAGCACTGGCATCGGTAGGCGATGAAGCTGTACGGCCAGTTGTCGATAGGCATCCCGATGTCCGACGTGGGCCAGGTCCCCTGTTACCACGCATAGTGCGGCGTCGGAATGGTCATGAAGAATACTGTCAACGCATTGTGATAGCCGTAAGCACGGGTCCAGTCCATACAGGACTTGGCCCTCTTCTACTAGGTGCGTATCCGTGATATGGATGAACTTCAACATCACGTAGTTCCAGCCTAACGCGGCAACAAAGCCTGTACAGCCTTCGTCATATCGGTCAATGTGGCATCCGGTTGTGCTTCTTTTGATACCACCGTCTGCAGCTTATCCTTGATGACGTCTGTAATCTTGAGACCGTTCTCGCCTGGGAATGCATACCAACCGGTCAATACAGGCAATTGTTTGACGGCGGTAAGAAAGTTCGGGTTTTGGTCATAGAACGATTTGAGCATGTTGGGGTCATTGGCTGGAATCATGTTCGCAGGAAAGTATCCAGTTGCCTTCACCATCGCTGTCGCACCCACTGGGCCGGTGGCAAACTTGATGTATTCCCACGCAGCCTTTTGCTTTACCGGGTCTTTGGTAAAAATCATCGCCACATTTCCGCCCGCTGGCAGACGTCCGACCCCAGTCTGGATCGGGAACCGAGCAGTTCGTATCTCAAAACGGTTGCCGACTTCCTTTATCACACTACCCAGATTGGACGTTGAGTGCGACCAGATTGCCAGATTGCCAGACACAAAGTCTTGACGCGAAACCGCGCCAGTGACATTGCGCATGGTGCCATCGTTCACCATTTTCGCCAGGGTCTGGATGGACGTCTTGCCTGGGGCACCGTCGAACGCAACCTTTTTCTCGTCCGCAGTCAGCATCGTGCCGCCATTGGAGAACACCAACGCCTGCCACATCCAGTTGCCAGTGATATCCCAGTCAAAATGGAACCCTTGTGACCCGGGATTGGCCGCCTTGGCCGATCTGGCAAGTTCAAAGATGCCGTCCCAAGTGTCCGGCAGTCGGTCAACGTTCCCGCCCGCCTTGCGAACCAGGTCCGCATTGACGTAAATGATGGGGGTTGAAAGCGCAAAGCCTATGCCAACCTGCCGACCTTTGACTTGCCCCAAAGAGAGCAGCGCCTTGTCGTAGCCCATCTTTGACCAGTCTTTTTCGGCTTTGATGAAGGGTGACATGTCAACAGCAATGCCGCGGTCAGCAAAGATACGTTGACGGTTCAACCCCTGGTAGGACACATCAGCCAATTGATTCGTGACGGCCTGGCGCAGGGACTGTTGTGTCGCCTCTTCGTAACCCGGGGTGGGGGCACGAAAGGTCACCTTGTATTGTGGGAACTTCGCCATGAAGTCTGTGGCAATTTTTTCGTGAACTTCCTTGAACAGGTTGGGGATCGTGTAGTCAACAACAATTTCAACCGGTTGTTGGGCCTGAGCGAAGCCGCAACTGAGCAGGGCCGCTAGAGCGACGGATTTCAAAAAAACACGTTTCATGGGAATTACTCCTTAGTGGATGAGTTAACCTTTGACGCCAGCGAGCGTCACGCCTTCGATAAAGCGCTGTTGCGCTGCGATAAACAGAAGTACCAGCGGCGCTGTAATCAGCACCGTGCCCGCCATCAGGGGACCGTAGTTGATACCGGCCTCCTCGTTGCGAAAGAACATTGTCCCGAGCGGTGGCGTCGCGAGTTCTGGCGAAGCGATGACCAGCAAGGGCCAAAAGTAGTCATTCCAGTGCCAGACCACAGAAAATATGGAAAAGGCAAAGAGCGCAGGAATGGCGGTCGGCAGCATCACGCGCCAGACCAGCTCCAATTCGCTCATGCCATCCAGGCGTGCAGCGTGAATCAGGTCATCAGGCACCGTACGAAAGAATTGCCGCATCAGAAAGATACCAAAGGCTGATATGGTGAATGGCACTATCAGGGCGGCGAGGGTATTAAGCAATCCCAGGTGATGCAGCATCACGTACATCGGAATGGCTGTAGCCTGATGTGGCACCATCAGCGCGAGCAGGACCAGCCCCCATGCCCATTTCTTGCCATGAAAATCCAATTTCGCAAAAGCATAGGCAGCAGGCAGTGCAACAACTATCTGCAGGACCAAAATGGCGCTACAAACGAAGACGCCGTTCCACAGATAGCGCAACAGGGGAACTCTAGTCAGTGCCGCTGTGTAGTTTTCAACCAGGGCCAACCGGGTTGGTAGCAAAGTGAGCTCGCGTGTGAATATCTCGTCGGCGGGCTTCAGTGAGGTCAGTACCATCCAGATGAAGGGTGTCAAAAAGATGATGGCCCCGGTCATCAAGACAACGTGACGCATACCTCGAAACAGGACAGACGGGCTTTTCATCAGTAATGCGTCTTTCGTTCCATGGCGGAATGCTGAATTTGCGTCAGGAAGAAGATTCCAACGATAAATACCACCGTCATGGCGCTGGCGTACCCCATGCGAAGAAAGCTGAAACCCTCTGAGTAGATGGTGTGAAGCAGGACTTCGGTGGCTTTGTTGGGACCACCCCTTGTCAGCGCATGTACCGTGTCAAACACCTGCAGCGCCCTGATCGCGCAGACAGTGACGACAAACAAGGTGGTCGGCCCCAGCAATGGCCAGATGATGCGCAGGAAGCGTTCAAGCGGCTGTTCAATGCCGTCAAGCGCACCCGCATCACGGATGTCTTGTGGAATGTTTTTGAGACCAGCCAAGAACAGGACCAGCGCCAAGCCGGACATTTGCCATATTCCAATTGCCGCCAGTGAGTAGAGTGCAAGTCCAGCATCATTGAGCCAGTTGTGCGGTTCAATACCAACTAGCGCCAACACCCGATTGACCAAGCCGACATCGGGGTGTAGCAGGAATTGCCAGACCACGGCCATGGCAATCAACGTGGAGGCCACCGGCATAAAAAAGGCTGTTCTATAAAAAGCTCGGAGTTGAGTGTCGGAGTCAATCAGGAGTGCCACTCCCAAGCCGATGCCAATTGCTCCCAATGTCACCACGATCAGATAGACCAGGGTGTTGGCGATTGACTTGCGAAACACTGCATCCGTCAGCAGTTCGCGATAATTCGCCAGGCCAACCCACTCTAGGGAGGCTGCTCCAAATTGCCAGTCGGTAAGGGACATTACCGAGACGACGGCAACGGGTGCCAGCAGAAGTATGAAAAGCAGTAGCGTGGCCGGTGCGAGCAAGAGCGCCGTGTGATAAGGGTTGGCTCTCATAGCACCGTGTCAAGCAGCTACGCTCAGCAGTGTTGGGATTGGCTCGACGTCCTGCCGCTCTCCAGCCCTGTCGAACAGATGGATTTCGTGAAAGGGTACTGAAACCCTAACGGGATGTCCGACCGCAATTCCCTGACTGCTGGCTGGCAGACAGAAGACCGCCAACTCCGCGCTACCTTCCCTTCTGATGGTCACAATCATTTCCGCGCCGGTGTATTCCTGACTCACTAGAGTTCCAATGACGTCCAGTCCTTCCAATGGTTTCAGTGAACCGGTCTGTGGCCTGAATCCGATTTGACATGGTCCTGCTTTGCAGGGCGAATGACCGACTCTGTACCCGTGCGCCCAAACGTCCTGATTGCTCCTGACCTCACCCGGTATCAAGTTAATGCGCGGAGACCCGACAAAGCGAGCAACTTCAAGATTTGCGGGCCGCGTGTAAATCTCGGATGGGGTGCCAAGCTGCAGGATGCGGCCTTCCTGCATGACAGCCACCCGATCAGACATTGACATTGCCTCGTGCTGGTCGTGGGTCACGTAGATGAACGTCACACCCAACTGGTCATGAAGCTGTCGGATTTCGGTTCGCAGCGCTTGGCGCAGGTTCGCATCGAGATTCGATAGCGGCTCGTCAAAAAGAAAGACCAATGGATGGCGAACCATGGCACGTGCCAGCGCCACACGCTGGCGCTGGCCCCCGGATAGTTGGGCAGGTTTTCTATCCCACAGAGTGTCGATACCCAGACTCTGAGCGATCTTGCGCGCACTCAGCTCAGCCTCAGCCTTTTTCTGAGACGACTTGGAAGAAATGAATTGCGATCCCGGCAGGCGCCCCCAGAAACCCAGCCCCCTCATCAGCAGAGGTGTGCAAATGTTGCCACCAACAGTCATATGAGGATAGAGTGCGTACGACTGAAAAACCATGGCACAGTCGCGTTGACTCGGTGATAGGTTCAGCAGATCGCGCTCGCCCATCCGGATCGTCCCTGAATCGGGTTGCTCCAAGCCTGCGATCAGCTTCAACAAGGTCGATTTGCCGCAGCCGGAGGCACCCAGAAGTGTCAAGAACTCACCCTCTTTGACAGTCAAGTCGAGGCCTTCGAGAACTTTGGTCGTTCCGAATTTCTTGCTAAGTCCAGTGATTTGAATTTCAGGCATGACAGACTGCGGAAGTTGAAGAGTTCTCACCAAACATTCGACGGGTGAACTCGGCGTAATTGTTGAAACTAAATACGTTGGGCAAGAGGTCGCCAGCCTGTTCGCAGTACCCTGCAAGGTGTGCCGAAAAACCAACTTGTGCTTGTCGAGCACACAAGGCATCTACAGCCGAGTCGCCAACGAACAGAACCTCATGGGCCGCCACCCCCAAATGGTCGAGCGCTATAAGAATTGGGTCCGGAGCCGGCTTCGGATGCGGCGCGTCTCCCATTCCTACAATGACTTCAAAATAGTCGTCAATACAAGACTGCGCTAGCAATACCTCTGTTGAAGACCGGTCCCGGTTGGTGCAAATACCCAACTTCAAACCCATGTCCCGAAGGCAAACCAAGGCCACGTTCAGGTGAGCATAAAGTGGGGCTTGCGTTAACCACCTATGCCGATATTCCTGCAAAAATTCATTTTCCAATTCCGTGGCAAGCGTTGGTCCAACTTCAGGCGTTTGCAAAGCGATGGCCTCACGAAACATGTGCTCCAAACCATGGTTGAGCGCCTTCCGTAAGATCGACGCCGGAATTTCCTGCAGTTTTACCAGTGCGAGTACGCTGTTGGCCGCGGCAGAAAGCGAAGGCAAGGTGTCAAACAAGGTGCCGTCAACATCGAAAATGACTGCTCTAAATTGAGCGTTTGTGTTCATGTCATCGATGCTATGAACAAACAGTGTCACTCTTATGACGTGGCGGGGCTGCCTCAGAAATGTTTCCCGCGTTTTCGCATTGGCTAGTCGATGAGCACCCCGCCTTGGCGAAAGCGATAAGGTCCAGCATATTCGCCGATGGCACAGGTATGACTGACAAGTCGACCATCACGCCACATGTGTAGTTGATAGCCGGGCGGCTCCATCACAAAACAATCCGGCCCAACGACACGCAGGTCCAGCGCGACCTGATGTGCCGGGCTTGGGCAGGTCGATGCCAGCGTGTTTCCAAAACGGCACTGTATGGAGCGGTGAATGTGACCACAAAGCAGTCGTTCCACATGCTTGTGCCTGGAAACAATCGATTCAAGCGCTTCCCATCCTTCCAGGCCGAGCGCGTCCATGTGCGCAATGCCGGTGGCAAATGGCGGGTGATGCATCGCAATCAGGGTCGCTCTGTGGTCTTCGCTCAGCCGTTCCTCAAGCCACGCCAGACGTTTTGAGCACAACTTGCCGCGCCCCTCCATCGGCACCGCCGTATCCAGCACGACGAGCCGGATGCCTCCCAGGTCAACAGCGTACTGCAGGAACTCACTGCCTTGCTCAAGATACTCGAAGCCGGGCCCGCAAAACGCCTCACGCAGGGCGCTGCGTTCGTCGTGATTACCCACCACAAAGTACAACGGCATGCCAAGGGGCGCCAGCAGTTCCTTAAGCAAGTTGTACTCGGTCTTGCGGCCATAGTCCACCGTATCGCCAGTGACCAGAACGACATCGGGCAAGGGGTTCAGGCGCATGATGTTGGCAACACAGGCGCTCAACATCGAGGCCGTGTCAACGATGCCATAGGCGAGTTTGCCGCCGGCCTTGATGTGGAGGTCTGATATTTGGGCAATCAGCATACGGGAATCCCGGTATCGACTTCAAGCCCTATCGAATCGCCCACCGTGAAGCTCTGTTTGGGTGGCAGCTTCAAGACCACTTCCTCAGCACTGTCGAGCCGTACCTGGACCCGGATGTGGTCGCCCAGGAAGAAGCTGGAGATTACCTGGCCGCGCATCGAAGATTGGGATAGCGGTACGACGCGAACTTCCTCGGGTCGAAAGCTGCTTTTCCCGACGGTATTCATGGTTCCGATGAAATCTGCCACGAAACTGTTGGCCGGACGAAAGTAAATGTCCCGCGGGGTTCCCACTTGAGAAATGCGCCCTTTTTCCATCACCGCAATGCGGTCGCCCAGAGCCATCGCCTCGGCCTGGTCGTGAGTGACATAGACCGTCGTGATGCCAAGGCTTCGGAGCAGCGCGTTGATGTCCACTCGCAGCGTCTCACGCAACCTGGCATCCAGCGCCGTCAGTGGCTCATCGAGCAGCAGGGCACGTGGCCGCGGGGCGATGGCGCGCGCCAGTGCCACACGCTGCTTCTGCCCGCCCGAGAGCTGGGTAATCTGCCGCTCAGCGAGTGACTCGATGTGCATCATTTCCAGCATCTCACCGACGCGCTTCTTGCGCTCACTTTCAGGCATCTTGCGGACGACCAAACCGTAGGCAATGTTTTCTTCGACGCTCATGTTGGGAAATAGCGCATAGCTTTGAAAGACCATGCCGATGTTGCGTTTCTCAATCGGCAGCGCTGTGACGTCTTCATCGTTGAACAGCACCCGACCGGAGTCAGGCGCGTCCAGGCCGGCAATCAGGCGCAAAGTTGTGGTCTTGCCGCAGCCGGACGGGCCAAGCAGCACCAGCGTCTCGCCAGACTCGATGTGCAAGTCGGTCGGATCCAGCA
>CAIQVX010000387.1 GCA_903875275.1 uncultured beta proteobacterium
ACCGGCGCCGGTGTTCAGGTGCTCATCCGATGCGTGATCCACACCCTGGGCGATGTCATTGCTCTGCTTGTCGTAGGCCACCAGCACGGCGCCACCCCGGTAGTCGATACCGTAGTCGGTGTTGTCGTAGCCGATGCGCTTCAAGGTATTGCGCGCCACCTGGATGTAGTCCACATGGGCATTGGTGGTGATTTCACCGGCCAGCACCACCAGTCCGGTGTTGCACAGGGTCTCTGCGGCAACGCGGGATTTGGGGTCCTGCGTGAAGATCGCGTCCAGAATTGCATCCGAGATCTGATCAGCCACCTTGTCGGGGTGACCTTCAGAGACAGACTCGGAGGTAAAGAGAAAATCGTTCGCCATGGTTTTTAGCTCCCAAAAAGTTAACAACAAGTTCGCGTTGCTTTGGCTTGGAGGCTTCTAGCGAACGCTTTAGCAGATTTGTCAGATTTGACAAGGCACAATGGCGGTCTGCAGCAAACCGACCAAGGTGTGTCGCCCTGCAAGTAGTTCTCTAACTCAGCGACGGCACGATTTTATCCGACTGATGATCCGCTTTTTCAAATTTTTCTCCGTCATGCCGTTGTGGCTGGCGCACGGGCTGGGCTGGATTGCCGGCTGGGTGGTGTTCGCGTCCTCCGGCGTTTATCGTCGGCGCTTCTTGGCCCACGCCCGACAGGCGGGAATTGGTTGGCGGCATTGGCTTGGTGCAGTTGGCGAGAGCGGCAAGATGGTGGCCGAACTGCCACGGCTCTGGCTCGGACCTCCGGTGCCGATGCAATTGCGGGGGGGCCAGCATATCGAGGCCGCCCTGGCGCTGGGTCGTGGCGTTCTTGTCATGACACCTCATCTGGGTTGTTTCGAAATCATCGCCCAGTTCTACGCGCAGCAGTTTGGCCAGACTGATCATCCCATGACAGCGTTGTTTCGGCCGCCGCGCCAATCGTGGTTGCGTGATCTGGTGTCGGGTGCCAGGGTTCGACCCGGTCTGGTCATGGCGCCGACCACACTGGCAGGCGTCAAACAGATGATCAAGTCCCTGAAGCAGGGCCAGACCGTGGGCTTGCTACCCGATCAGGTGCCACCGCTGGGCATGGGGGTCTGGGCACCATTTTTTGGCCGTGATGCCTACACCATGACCCTGTCAGCGCGGCTGGCCCAGCAAACCGGCGCTTGCCTCGTCTTGGCCTGGGGCGAGCGCCAGTCCTGGGGGCGCGGCTACCGTGTGCATTTTGAGCCCTTTTCGGAAAGCCTGCCAACGGACGCTGCGCAGGCCGCAGCCCTGATCAATCGAGAAATGGAGGCCCTGATCCGTTTATGCCCACAACAATACCTGTGGGGTTACGCTCGGTACAAACAACCGCGTGAAGAAATCTGATGTTTGGTCGCCTATTGAGCCAACTTGGCATCCGTCTGATGCGCTTCCTGGGCCTGTTGCCGCTGACTTGGTTGCGTGCCCTCGGGTGTTTGCTGGGTTATTTGCTTTATGCACTGATCGCATCACGCCGCCGGGTGGCGCAGACCAATTTGCGCTTGTGCTTTCCGGATCGTTCGGAAGTTCAGATCCGGGCGCTCGCGCGAAGTACTTTTGTTCACTTTGTTCAAGCCTGGCTGGACCGGGCATGGCTCTGGCACGCTTCGCCTCAGGTGTTGCGAAACCGGTTGAGCCTGACGGGTGCTGTCGATGAACTTCAGGGCCATGAGCCGGTGCTGATTTTTGTGCCACATTTCGTGGGTCTGGACGCGCTTGCCGTGGCCTTGATGCAGCGTGTGCCAAGGCAATTCACCACCATCTACACCAATCAGTCGAACAAAGTCATTGATGCCTGGATCCTGGCTGGGCGCCAGCGTTTTGGAAATTTGCGGGCTTTTGGCCGCGCTGATGGCGTCAAGACAGTTCTGACCGCGCTGCGGGCGGGTGAGCCGCTGATGCTGGGTGCGGACATGAATTTTGGACCGGAAGAGTCTGTCTTTGTGCCGTTTTATGGAATTTCCGCAGCCACCGTGCCTTCGCTCTCACGTTTTGCCAGATTGGGGCGAGCCAAGGTCGTGACCGGGCTCGTGCGCTTGACACGGCAGGGTTATGTGGTTCAGATCCTGCCGCGCTGGGAAAGCTTTCCGACCGATGACCTGGTGGCTGATACGGCACTCATGAACCGGCGCCTGCAGTCTTACATCGACACCATGCCAGACCAGTATTTCTGGGTTCACAAACGCTTCAAGGACCGGCCATCGGGCGAGGCAGGGGTGTACTAGTCAGCCCAAGAACGAGGCGACCAGTTCTGTCACCCGCTGCGGCTGCTCATGCACGATCCAGTGCGACGCATCAGAGACCGTACGGACGGTCAGATCATCAATGTACTCATCCAGACCAACGATGAGCGCAGGTGGCAGCGCAATATCGTCGAGCGCCCAGATCACCAGGGTTGGCAGGCTGATGGTAAGCATGTCGCGCGGCAGTTCGATAGCCGAGGCAGCGGGATCTTCGGGTCGTGCCGGACGCATCGGCGAGACCCGGTAAAGATTGCAGCCACCGCGCAGGCCGCAATTCCAGACTTCCCTGTAATGCGTTTTCACCTCGTCCGTAAGCCAGAGCGGTGCGCTATGCCCCGTTTTGCTGGCGGTCAGGAATTCCCAGAGACGCCGGTAATCGTTCTGCGCCAGCAACTGTTCGGCATCGTCCCGGATCAGAAAATTCATGTAAGCGCTGGCGGCCTGCTGCGCCGGGCTGGTCTTCAATTCGCGCAGAAAAGTGCCGGGATGCGGAGAATTGATGATCACCAGTTGTTTCATCAACTGCGGCAGTTGATTGGCCAGATTCCAGGCCACGGCACCACCCCAATCATGGGCCACCAGGCCAGCGACTTGGCCACCGCAGGGTTCGGTTTCGATCGCGATCAGAGCCGCAATATCCTGTACCAGCAGCTTGGGCCGGTAGGCACTCACCTCGTCTGGCGCGCTGGAGTGCTCAAAGCCGCGCAGGTTCGGCGCCACACAACGGTAGCCACCGTTCTCGGAGCGGGAAAAATAATCGAGTTGAGCATCCCACACAAAGGCGCCTTCCGGGAAGCCGTGCAGGAACATTAGCGCCGGCCGACCCTTGTCACCGCTGGCGCGGCAACTCAGGGTGATGCCGTGTGGCAGCGTTTGGGTAAATCTTTCAATCGTCATGTGGCCATGGCCGGCGCGGGATGCGCCCATTGCCACAGGAGCAGGGCAACTTCGTCAATCCCCTGCCGCTTCGTCGCCGAAAACAGCTGCACCTCGCCACCACCGGCCTGCAGCTTCATTATTGACAGCGCCTTGTTCTGCTCGACGCGTGTGAGTTTGTCGGCCTTTGTCAGAATCACCAGAAACTTCAAACCCTCCTGCACCCTGGGTCTGATGATGTCGAGCAGTATTTCGTCAAGCTCGGTCAACCCGTGGCGGGGATCACACATCAGGACAATGCCCTTGAGGTTTTCCCGAGTGACCAGGTAGTTGGCCATCACCTGTTGCCAGCGAATCTTGTCCTGTTTTGGCACCGCAGCATAGCCGTAGCCTGGCAGATCGGTCAAAACGGCGTCGGTGACGCCTTGTTTGCCCAGGGCAAACAGATTGATGTGCTGCGTGCGTCCAGGCTTCTTGGAAGCGAACGCCAGTTGTTTTTGCTGGGTCAGGGTGTTGATGCAGGTTGACTTGCCGGCATTGGAACGCCCCACAAACGCAAATTCCGGAACATCCAGTGCGGGCAGAAAGTGCAGTTGCGGCGCCGTCGTGAGGAATCTGGCCGTGTGCAGCCAGCCCAATGCAAGGTTTGCTGCCGATGGATTTAAGTTGTTGGTCATTGTTCTTGAGGGCCTATCCCCGCATCACATTGTAGAATCAGCCAGTTCCGCTCACCTGATACGCTCATCTCCTATGAAGTTGTTCGCCCACCTCCTGATCGCCGCCTTCCTGGCGCTTCCCGCTTTTTCCGCCTTCTCTCAGGAGGCCAAGCCTGCAGCCGCGCCCGCCTCCGCTGCGGCGGTGCCCGCCAGCGCGGACAAGCCCGATCTGGTCAAGGGTGAAGCCAGTTTTATGGCAGTCTGCGCTGCCTGTCATGCGCCAGATGGCAACTCGCTGATTCCGGTTAACCCCAAGCTGGCGCAGCAACATCCGCAGTATTTGATCAAGCAGTTGCAGGAATTCAAAGCTGGCAAGCGCGCCAACCCGATCATGCTCGGAATGGCGACAACGCTGTCAGACTCGGACATGAAGAATGTTGCTTACTGGGTCAGCTCAAAGAAGGCCGCGCCAGGTGTGGCCAAGGACAAGGATCTGGTGGCTATGGGTGAGCGCATTTACCGCGGCGGCATTGCTGACCGTCAGATCCCGGCATGTGCTGGTTGCCACAGCCCGAACGGTGCTGGCATTCCGGCGCAGTATCCGCGCCTGAGTGGGCAGCATGCTGAATACGCCGTGGCACAACTCACCGCCTTTCGTGATGGCGTGCGCGGCAACAGCCTGCAGATGACGCAAGTCGCGGCCAAGTTGAACGACCGCGAAATCAGGGCGGTTGCGGATTACGTCGCCGGTTTGCGCTAAGGATGGACCAGCAAGCCTGGTAGACACCCCCCGGGGACAGGTTCGACGCCCCTTTGCCTAAAGTGGGTAAGCGAATCCGATAAAAATCGACCCTGCCTGTCGACTCCTTTTGTAGCGTGGGCATCATCATGCCCATCAAATCCGATCGCACTGGCTTCCTGCATCCGATTCCAAGCGAAATTACTCCCAGGCGCGTTTACGAAGAACGGCGTGACCTGATCAAGCTGATGGCCGCCGGCGCCACTGGGGCGGCGCTGGCGTCATGGGCATCGCGTGAGGCGCTGGCGCAAGGCGCTGTGGCTCGCCCTGGCAAATTGGCGGCTTTGCACGGCGCCAAGTCGGGCGTGGCCGGTGCGGTCAGCATGGAGAGGCTGACCGACTACAAGGACGCCAGCAGTTACAACAACTTTTACGAATTTGGCACCGACAAAGCCGACCCGGCACCCAATGCGCAGCGTCTGCAGACAAGCCCGTGGTCAGTCGACGTCGAGGGTCTGGTGCGAAAGCCGGCACGGTTCACACTGGAAGATCTGATCAAACTCAGTGCACAGGAGGAACGTATCTACCGCCTGCGCTGTGTTGAGGGTTGGTCCATGGTGATTCCCTGGGTGGGCTATTCGCTGAGCGAACTGATCAAGCGCGTGGAGCCGCTGGGCAGCGCCAAATTTGTTGAGTTTGTGACACTGGCCGATCCCAAGACGATGCCTTTTGTCGGCACTCGTGTACTGGACTGGCCCTACGCCGAAGGCCTTCGCATGGACGAAGCCATGCATCCCTTGACGCTGCTGACCTTTGGCATGTACGGTGAAGTCCTGCCCAAGCAGAATGGTGCGCCCGTGCGCCTGGTGGTGCCCTGGAAGTATGGGTTCAAGAGCGCCAAGAGTCTGGTGAAAATCCGCTTTACCGAGAAGCAGCCTGGTACGGCCTGGAACAAGGCGGCATCCAATGAGTATGGCTTCTATTCCAACGTCAACCCCAACGTCGATCACCCGCGCTGGAGCCAGGCCAGCGAGCGGCGCATTGGTGAAGATGGTTTGCTGAGCAAGAAGCGCAAGACGCTGATGTTCAACGGCTACGAAGCCCAAGTCGGGCAACTGTACGCCGGCATGGACCTGAAAAAGAATTTTTGAAGTTGCCGTCCTTTAAAGCACTGTTGCTGCACCGCCTTGCCAAGACAGTTGTTTTTGGTTTGGCATTGCTGCCATTTTGCTGGCTGGTGCTGGCTGCACTGACCAATCAGTTAGGTGCCAATCCGGCCGAGTTCCTGCTTCGGTCCTTGGGCGGCTGGACCTTGCGCTTTCTCTGTCTGGTGCTGGCAGTGACGCCTTTTCGGGTCATGACCGGCACGCCGGTGCTGGCGCGCTTTCGACGCATGCTGGGCCTGTTCGTCTATTTCTACGCCGCGCTGCACCTGCTGAGCTACAGTTGGTTTGATATGGGCTTTGAACTCGACGATATCGCCAGGGACATTGCCAAACGGCCCTTCATCCTGATTGGATTTTCAGGCTTTGTGCTGCTGACAGCATTGGCTTTGACGTCCTTCAACCGGGCCATCAAGTTGATGGGTGGAAGACGCTGGCAGCGTCTGCATCGCCTGGTTTATGCGGTGGCGGGCCTGGCGATCCTGCATTTCTTCTGGATGCGCGCGGGCAAGAACAACTTTGCCGAGGTCTATGTTTATGCCGCTGTTCTGGGTTCGCTGTTGGCGTGGCGATGGTGGTATCGGGTGAAGAACAAGCCGGGACCATCTCACTAGTCAGCGCAGGCCAGCGCGGTGAGCCCCCGAACATTGGGCGCATCACCCACATTCCAGCAAGCCTGAATCAGCGCGTTGCTTCTCTCCAGACCCAGCATACGATCAGTCAGCCCATGAAACTTGACTTCCAGCATGGCGTCGGTCATCGGCTTTTGCAGGGAACCAATGGCGTGCTCGACAAAGACGTGCACGCGGCTGCCGTCGGCTAATACTGCTGTTACATCGGCGCTGGCTTCTTCAATGGAATCGTCCACGCTGGCGATGACCTTGCGGCGCAGGGCGATCATGTCGGGGCGGTTCACGATGGCGTCGGAGAACTCGTCTTCACCGGCGTGGCCAAAAGTGAGCCCGGCAGCACAGCCGTGATAGACGCTGAACTTGGCTTGCAGCCCGTCCTGTGGTTCCTTCTTGCCTGTCAGCTCGAGTACCAGCGAGTGCACCCGCAATTCAATGCTCTGCACGTCTTCTGGCTTCACGCCCTGTGCCCGCAGCTGGGCGCAGGCGTCAATGCTGGGGTGAATCACGATGCCGCAGGCAAAAGGTTTGTAGCTGTTGAAAGAGATCTCGAAGCGCTGACCCAGTTCTTCGGTGATCTCGTTCCAGTCGTTCTTTGTGGAAACAGTTTGCATCATGCCGCGCGCTGCCTCCAGGGCCTTGGGGCTGGCAGTGAAGTCCTGGCTGGCCAGCAGCGCCGACATCAGGCCGACACGCGCTGCCGCGCCCGGAGGGTAGGGCTTGGTCATGGTGCCGAACTGTTCGCGCATGCCAATCGGCTGCGAGGCAGCGATGCCCAGCGCCATGGCGGTTCTCTGAGTGTCGAGCTTGAGCAGGCGCGCGCAGGCAGCGGCGGCGCCGAGCGTGCCGGTGGAGCCGGTGATGTGCCAGCCGCGGTCGTAGTGATCGGGGTACATGGCGTTGCCGACGCGGCAGGACACGTCGATGCCCAACACCAGCGCGTCGATCAACTCGCGTCCGCTGGCATCCGTGTGCTCGGCCAGCGCCAGCAAGGCCGAGGCGACCGGTCCGGCCGGATGAATGATGGTTTTGAGATGGGTGTCGTCAAAGTCAAAAGTGTGGGAACTGATGCCATTGATCAGCGCCGCGCTGGCCATATCGACCTTTTCGGAGCGTCCCAGCACGCTGGCCTGCGCCGCCGGTTGCAACAGGGCGACGGCCCCCAGCGCAGCCGTGGCCGCGTCGTGCCGTGCCGCGCCGACGGCACAGCTCAGCCAGTTCATGAAGGTTCGATGCGCCTCGTGGTCAACCTCAGCACTCCAGCCTCCCGCCAGGTAGCCAGGGTGCGTCGCGACAAAGTGCGCCAGCAGTTGCGTGACGGGCGGAGCGTTGAGGTCGGCACTGACCTGGGTGTTGCGGGCCATGGTTTTGTTCTTGAAAAAAGGATGCTTGTAGGAGGCGCTAGCTGTCGAGTTGAATCTTGCGATCCCTGGCCAGTTGGGTCCAGCGTTCGATATCGGCCTTGATGAAGGCGGCAAATTGTTCGGGCGACATGACCTGCGGCTCTATCGCCTCGACGGAGAGTTTTTCGCGCAGTTCCGGCGAGCGCAACACCATCGCAAGTGTTTCATTGAGCTGGCGCACGATGGGCGCCGGCATGCCGGCCGGCCCAACGACGCCGTACCACTGCTGGGCGTCAAAGCCTTTGAATCCTGACTCGTCCAGGGTCGGCAGATCCTTGAACTGCGGATGGCGTTGCAGCCCCGTCACTGCCAGGGGGCGAACTCGGCCACTGCGGATGTGCGGAATGGCGGCTGCCAGCCCCGGAAACATGGCCTGCGTCTGCCCGCCGATCAGGTCGGTGAAGGCGGGCGCTATGCCGCGATACGGAATGTGCACCATGAAGGACTGGATCTGCTGCTTGAACAGTTCCATGGTCAGGTGGGTGAGAGAACCTTGACCGGCCGAACCGTAGCTGATGCGGCCCGGGTTCTTGCGCACGTACTCGATGAATTCCTTGACCGTTTTCACGGGCAGCGCAGCGTTGACGACCAGCACATTGGGCGTGGCGCCTATCATGCCGATGGCACTGAAGTCCTTCACCGGGTCATAGGGGACCTTGCGCGTGGCCGGGCTGGTGCCGTGCGTGGCCACGTAGCCCTGCATCAGCGTGTAGCCATCAGCTGGTGCGCGGATGGTGGCCTGACAGGCGATGACGCCACCACCACCACCCTGGTTGTCGACGATGAAACTCTGCTTGAGCTGTTGACCCCAGCGCTCGGTCACGGTGCGTCCGACCATGTCGCTACCACCGCCGGCCGCCACCGGCACGATGTAGCGGATCGGTTTGGCTGGGTAGGCTACCTGCGATTGGGCCAGACCGGGTGCCAGGACCAGAGCGGGTGCTGCCTGCAGCAGGGTGCGTCGTTTCATGAGTTGGGTCCCGGTTGAATGGTTACAGCAACGACTCGCTGCGTATCTGGTCCGCGATGGACTCGCGCCGCCGAATGACATGAGACTGGTTGCCATGCACCAGAACTTCAGTCGCACGACCACGCGAGTTGTAGTTGCTGGCCATGCTCATGCAATAGGCGCCGGCTGAGAGGACAGCCAACAGGTCACCCGGCTGCACGGCCAGAGCCCGGTCATGTCCGATCCAGTCGCCGCTCTCGCAGATCGGACCCACCACCTCCCAGTTGGTCGTGGCCTGAGCGCGGGCCTGCATCGGAACGATCTGGTGATAGGCCTGGTACATGGCTGGCCGCGGCAAGTCGTTCATGGCGGCATCGACGATGCAGAAGTTCTTCTGTGTTCCGGGCTTGAGATACAGGACCTCGGTCACGCAGACACCCGCATTGCCGACCAGCGAGCGGCCTGGTTCGATCATCAGCTGGCGCTGGCCGAAACCCCGTGCATCCAGCAGCGCCAGCAGTTTCTGCCACAGTTGGTCGGCAGCCGGGGGGGTGTCGCCGCTGTAGTTGATGCCCAGCCCGCCGCCAAAATCGATGTGGGAAATGGGGATGCCGACAGCTTCGATGGCTTCCACCAGATCAAGCATGCGCTCCACCGCATCAAGGTAGGGTGCCTCCTGGGTGATCTGGGATCCGATATGACAATCGATGCCCACCACACGTATGCCTGGTAGCCCGGCGGCCCGCTGGTAGGTCTGCACCACCCGCTCGTGGGCCACGCCAAACTTGCTGTCTTTGAGTCCCGTCGAGATGTAGGGATGGGTCTTGGGATCGACATTCGGATTGACCCGAACGCTCACCGGTGCGCGCAATCCCATGGACACGGCAACGTCACTCAGCACTTCGAGTTCCGCTTCACTCTCGACATTGAAGCAGGCGATGCCGACGGCCAGCGCTCGCTTCATTTCGGTTCTGGTCTTTCCGACCCCGGAAAAAATGATTTTGTCAGCCTGACCGCCAGAGGCAAGTACCCGTTCCATCTCGCCACCAGAGACAATGTCAAAGCCGCAGCCGGCCTGTGCAAAGACCTGAATCACGCCCAGCGCCGGGTTGGCCTTCATGGCGTAGCAAATCTGCACCTTGCGCCCGGCAAAGCCTCGCTGATAGGCGTCCAGGGCCGACAGCATGGCGGCCTTCGAATAGACAAAAAGCGGTGTGCCGTGCTGCTTTGCCAGATCACTCAAACGCACCTCTTCGGAAAACAGGTCATTGCCCCGGTAGGCAAGATGGGGCTGGCCGGGAAGGTCTTGGGTCTTCATGGCGGCGTGGTGGCGGACGAAGCGCCCGGCGATCCGGCAGGAGTGCTCTCAGGTGGAGGTGGTCGCTTGGCGGGGCCAGGATCTGGTGCAAGATACAGTGGACCCTGCTGGCCGCAGGCCGACAGTGCGGCCACACAAAGACCAAGGACAAGCGTACTGACTAGAATTTGACGGTGTCGCAACATGGTGAAATTGTAATGACCGACTCCGAATTCCTGGATCTTGCTGAAAGTCTGCTGCGTGCTGTTGAGGCGAGTTGTGACCGGATCAACGACCAGAATCTTGCCGACATTGACAATCAACGGGTCGGCGGCATGGTGACTCTGGTCTTTTCAAATGGCAGCCAGATCGTGATCAATCTGCAAAAGCCGCTACACGAGGTCTGGTTGGCCGCGCGGTCGGGGGGCTATCACTTCAAGTTTGACGGCCAGCAGTGGATCGACAGCAAGGGGCAGGGCGAGTTTTTTTCAAGCCTGTCGCGCTTTGCGAGCGCCCAGGCCGGTTGCGAACTCAGTTTCTGAACAGATCAAGTATCTTTTTCTTTTCATCGGCGGGAGGCATGGTGAGCACACCAGCGGCCGTTCCCGGTTTGTCGTTGAGCCCCAAACTGCTGATGCCAACCCCCTTGGCGTATTCGTCATAGAACCATTCGCCATTGGTGTGGACTACGCCTTCCGGCGCATCGGGTTCCATGACAGGGACGTTCTTCAGCGCGTGTTCCATGAACCTGATCCATACCGGCAGACTCAAACCACCGCCGGTCTCCCGGTCACCAAGCTTGCGCGGCGTGTCGTAACCAATCCAGGTCACCGCGGCGAGGGTCGGCTGAAAGCCGGCAAACCAGGCGTCCATCGAATCGTTGGTGGTCCCTGTCTTGCCGTACAGATCGGGACGCTTCAGGGTCGCTTGCGCCGGAGCGGCGGTGCCAGAACGGGTAACGGTTTGCAGCAGACTCTCCATCATGAAAGCGTTGCGTGCATCGATGACACGCATGGATTCATCCAGCACTGGTGGCTTGGTCTCTATCAGCAGTTTGCCCTTTTGCTCGGTGATCCTGGCGATGAGCCAGGGGTTGATGCGGTAGCCCCCGTTGGCAAAGACAGAGTAGGCAGAGACCATCTGCATGGGGGTCACGGAGCCAGCCCCAAGTGCCATCGTGAGGTAAGCCGGGTGCTTTTCCTCATCAAAGCCAAAGCGGGTGATCCACTCCTGTGCATTTTGTGCGCCGACTGCCTGCAGGATGCGAATCGAAATCATGTTCTTGGACTTTGCCAATCCCTGGCGCAAAGTCATTGGGCCTTCAAATTTTCCATCGTAGTTCTTGGGTTCCCATGGCTGACCTCCGGTGACGCCGGCGTCAAAGAACAGCGGCGCATCGTTGATCACCGTGGCTGGGGTAAATCCCTTTTCCAGTGCCGCGGAATAGATGAAAGGCTTGAAACTTGAGCCGGGTTGGCGCCAGGCCTGAGTGACGTGATTGAATTTGTTCTTTTCAAAGTCAAAGCCACCGATCAGTGCCTTGATGGAGCCGTCGCGGGGATCGAGCGCCACAAAGGCGCCCTCAACCTCGGGCAATTGTGTGATTTCCCAGGTGTTCTTCGGAGTCCTGCTGACCCGGATCACGGCCCCTCGCCGGATCTTGATATTGGGTGCGGCTTTCTCCGACAGGCCCGACTGTGCCGGCCTGAGGCCTTCGCCAACGATGTCCACGACTTCGCCGTTCTGCCGAACCGCTTTGATGTGCCGGTTGTCTGCTTCCAGCACCATGGCAGCCAGCACATCCCCATTGTCCGGATGGTCGTCAAGCGCGTCATCGATGGCGTCATCAAGTTCCTTGGGATCGGTAGGCAGGACCACAAATTTCTCGGGGCCACGGTAGACCTGTCGCCGCTCGAAGTCCATCAAGCCGCGACGCAGCGCCTTGTAGGCGGCTTCCTGGTCTGCTGCGCGCAGAGTCGTGTAAACGTTGAAGCCACGGGTGTAGATTTCGTCCCCATACTGCGCGAACATCAGCTGACGGACTGTCTCTGCGACGTATTCGGCATGCACTTTGGGAGCGTCCGAGGCGGACTTGACGCGCAGTTCATCCTTCTTGGCGGCACTGGCTTGGTCAACGGTAATAAAGCCGTTCTCTGCCATGCGTTCAATGATGTGGAGTTGTCGAGAGCGGGCACGCTTTGGGTTGCTGATCGGGTTGTAGGCAGAGGGCGCTTTGGGCAAGCCTGCCAGCATGGCTGCCTCGGCAATCGTGAGGTCCTTCAGATTTTTGTCGAAATAGGCCTCTGCTGCTGCTGCAAAACCGTAGGCCCGGTTACCCAGAAAGATCTGGTTCATGTAGATTTCGAGGATCTGGTCCTTGGTGAGCACATGTTCGAGCTTGAAGGTCAGCAGGATCTCGTAAATCTTGCGCGTGTAGGTCTTTTCCGACGATAAATAGACATTGCGAGCGACCTGCATCGTGATGGTGGAGGCGCCCTGGCTCTTGAAATGTCCCAGGTTGGCCAGGCCGGCACGAAGCATGCCCCGGTAATCGACGCCACCATGTTCATAGAACCGCGCATCCTCAATGGCCAGCACCGCATCGATCATGACTTTGGGGATCTCCTTGATCGGCGTCAAGTGTCGGCGCTCCTCGCCGAACTCGCCTATCAGTGTCCCTTCGGCCGAGAACACACGCAGCGGCAGCTTGGGTCGGTAGTCCGACAGGTCCGAGATATCCGGCAGGTTCGGAAATGCCACTGCGAGAGCAACAGCGATCAGAATCAGAAGTGACGCGCCGGCTGCCAGCAACAGGCCGCCGGCCCAAAAGGCCATGCGTATCGGCCAGGCCCGTTCAGGTGTGCGGGCTTTGGTGGAGGCGGGACTGATCTCGCCAGGCGGTGGTGTGGAGGGCATAAGACTCAGCGGAAATGTACTGTCATTGGAAAGGATGTTATTTTCTGGGGCCTAGCGCGGTAGTATCCAATATTCTTCGGGTGCTGCGGCAGGATGGGTCGAACTGGCATGACGCCGGTAACATGCGGACATTGAGCGTCTACTTTTGGCAACGTTCAAAACTGTAGGAAATTGAAATAGTTTTTGCCTGACAATACGCTTGCTGCTAGCATTCAAGTGATTTCTTAAGTATTGCCGATCTTGATTGGCTTGTTTCAGGGGATAGTTTTGATCTCTTTGGGATCTTTGTTTAGCCGTCAACCGGCACCGATGCTGGGTTTGGACATCAGTTCGTCCAGTGTCAAACTGGTTGAATTGGGCCAGGACAAGTCTGGCAATCTGGTGCTTGAGCGCTGCGCGATCGAGCCGCTGGAGCGTGGCTGGATCACTGACGGCAATATCGAAAAATTTGACGAAGTCGCCGAGGCGGTGCGCCGATTGGTCAAGAAAAGTGGTACCCGAACCAAGAATGTCGCGATGGCTTTGCCGCCATCGGCAGTGATCACCAAGAAGATCGTTCTCCCCGGAGGTATGACCGACCAGGAACTGGAAATACAGGTCGAGGTCGAGGCAAATCAGTACATTCCGTTTCCACTGGACGAAGTCAGCCTTGATTTTTGTGTGGTGGGACCGAGTGCGACGTCTGCCGGGGACATTGAAGTTCTGATTGCTGCGTCGCGCAAGGAGAAGGTGCAGGATATCCAGGGATTGGCGGAAGCAGCGGGTTTGAAGCCGGTCATTGTGGATGTGGAATCCTACGCATCACGACTTGCCACCAACCGTCTGATCGAAAATTTCCCGAACAGGGGTGCGGGAAGCATCGTCGCGCTGTTTGAGGTGGGCGCGTTGACGACGAGCATGCAGGTGATACGCGATGACGAGGTTCTGTATGACCGGGATCAGGCATTTGGCGGTGCGCAGCTGACGCAATTGATTGTGCGTCAGTACGGGTTTTCTCTGGAGGAGGCTGAGAGCAAGAAGCGCAGCGGTGAACTTCCAGAGGACTACGAGAGCAGCGTCCTGAAGCCCTTCGTTGAGAGTATGGTGCATGAAATCGGGCGGGCTTTGCAGTTCTTCTTTACCAGCACGCCGCACAACAAGGTTGACTGCGTCATGCTGGCGGGTGGCTCGGCTGCCTTGCCCGGGTTGACGGCAGCCGTCTCCGAACACACTTCTTTTGCGTGCACGCTGGTTAACCCGTTTGAGGGCATGGAAATCGGAGGCGATGTCCGTCTGAAGAAGATGACGCGCGAGGCTCCCTCGTACCTGACATCGTGTGGCTTGGCCTTGCGGAGGTTCCTGCAGTGATTCTGATCAATCTGCTGCCGCACCGCGAGGCAGCGCGAAAAAAGCGCCAGGATATATTCAATGTCAGCTTGGGAGTTTCCGCCATTGCCGGCGCCGCGCTGGCGGCCCTTGTCTTTCTTTGGTATCAGGCACAAATATCCGCTCAGCAGGCCAAGAACCAGATTCTGACGACCGAGATCAAGCGCTTTGACGCGCAGATCAAGGACATTGCCGGGCTTGAGACGGAGATCGCAGCCTTGCGAGCACGTCAGCAGGCCGTTGAGGATCTCCAGGCCGACCGCAACCTGCCAGTCCATTTGCTGACTGAGTTGGTCAGACAACTTCCTGACGGTGTGTACATTTCCACCATGCGTCAGGATGTACAGAATGTCACGCTGCAAGGCGTTGCACAGTCGAATGAACGCGTGTCAGAGCTATTGCGCAATCTAGGCAACAACACACCATGGTTTTCCCGGCCGGAACTTGTTGAAATAGTTGCAGGTACCGTTACCCTGTCGCCCAGAGAGCAGCGCCGAGTTGCCAATTTCACGATTCGCGTTCGGCTGACCCGAGCCAGCGAGGCCGAGAAGGCACGGGCACCTGCGGGCGCGACCGCCCCGTTGGCAGCGAGTTCGGCTGCTGGCAAGAAATAGGCATCTGACCTTATGGCACCCAAGTTTTCATTGAAGGCCGATCTTCCTGTCTTGTGGGAAAAATTGTCATCCCAGTTCCAGGACCTTGATCCCAAAGATCCGTCCAATTGGCCGGCGTTGCCGCGTTACGCTTTGTTTGGGGGGGTCGCTGCTCTGGTTGTGGTGATGCTCTGGTTCCTGTGGCTCAATTCCTCTCAACTTGAGTTGGAGGTGGAGCAGACCAAGGAAGTCAAGTTGCGAGAGGAGTTCAAGCTCAAACTCGGCAAGGCCATCAATCTTGAAGCCTTGAAGAAGCAGCGCGAACAGGTGCAGCAGTACGTCACCCAACTGGAGAAGCAGTTGCCGAGCAAGGCCGAGATGGATGCTTTGTTGTCCGATATCAATCAGGCAGGTTTAGGGCGCAGCCTGCAATTTGACCTGTTTCGGCCCGGGCAAGTGGCTGTCAAAGACTACTACGCCGAGTTGCCGATCGCCGTGCGGGTCAGCGGGCGCTACCACGACATTGGGGCTTTTGCCTCGGATATTGCGAATCTTTCACGTATCGTCACGCTGAACAATCTGACGATTGTGCCGGGCAAAGAAGGGGCTTTGACCATGGATGCCACAGCCAAGACCTTCCGCTATCTTGATGCCGACGAAGTTGCCATGCAGCGCAAGGCGGCGGCACCGAAGGGGCCGGCCAAATGAGCGCAATGATCAAGTTGGCCCAGCTGTGCGTGATTGTCACACTGGCTGCTTGTGGCGCGTCCGGTGACAATGAGCTGCGTCAGTGGATGGTCGAACAGCGGAGTCAGACACGACCAAAAATTGCACCGATATCCGAGCCCAAGCAGTTCATTCCTGAGAGCTATGGCCAGGTTGCGACGACGGAGCCGTTCAGCAACCAGAAGCTGACTCAGGCCTTGAAGCGGGACTCGACGCAGGCAGCGGCCAATGGTGCCCTGATCGCGCCTGAATTGGCACGCCGGCGTGAGGCACTGGAGTCCTTTCCGCTGGATGCAATGACCTTGGTTGGAAGCATGACCAGAACCGGGCAGCCGGTGGCTCTGGTGAAGGTCGAAAACTTGCTGTACCAGGTCAGGCCTGGCAACTATCTTGGTCAAAACTACGGGCGTGTGACCAAGATTGCCGAGACCGAGGTCACGCTGCGCGAAATTGTGCAGGATGCAACGGGTGAATGGGTTGAACGCACTGCGACCTTGCAGCTGCAAGAGAGGTCAAAATGAACTTTCAGAGGTGTTTTTTGAATATGCGAATGTGGCGAAGAATCGTGCTGGCGACGACCGCGATGCTGGTGACAATGCTGGCGCAGGCACAAAACACCATTGAGTCTGTTTCGGCGTCGATTCAGGGTGGCGCCGAAGTTGTACGCATTGATTTGGCACAATCACTGGAAGTCGTACCGTCGGGGTTTTCCATTCAGTCGCCGGCGCGCATCGCACTTGATTTCCCGGGCGTTTCCAATTCCATGGGCCGCTCGAACGTGGAAGTGAATCAGGGCAACTTGAGGTCGGTGAATGTGGTGCAGGCCAATGACCGAACCCGTGTCGTGCTGAATTTGAGGCAGACCACGCCGTACAAGGCACAGATCCAGGGCAAATCACTTTTGATTGTTCTTGAGGCGGTCGTAGCGGCTTCGCCGGCTGCCATCGCAACGCCGGTCTTCGCAGAGAATCGAAGCCGCGACACGATGCCACTCAAGGATCTTGACTTCCGACGGGGTGACGAGGGTTCGGGCCGGGTGATAGTGGATTTGCCGAACAACCAGGTTGGCGTGGACATTCGACAGCAGGGTGAGACGCTGGTGGTCGAATTCATGAAGTCAACGCTTCCAGAGGGCATGCGTCGGCGACTGGATGTGACTGATTTTGGTACGCCAGTGCAAACTATCACGATGTCGCAGTCGGGTGATCGGGTGCGCATGGTGATTGAGCCCAAAGGACTGTGGGTGCATAGCGCCTACCAGAGTGACCAGCAGTTTGTGGTGGAGGTCAAACCGCTGAAGATTGATCCGTCGAAATTGACGCAGGGACCTGGTTACAACGGACAGAAGTTGTCACTCAACTTCCAGAACATCGAAGTTCGCTCCTTGCTGCAGGTGATTGCTGACTTCACCAATTTCAACATCATTACGTCCGACTCGGTTACTGGCGGCGTCACGCTGCGTCTGCAGGATGTGCCCTGGGACCAGGCGCTTGACATCATCCTGCAGGCCAAGGGGCTGGGCATGCGCAAGACGGCCAATGTGATCTGGATTGCCCCGAAAGATGAAATCATCGCGAAGGAAAAGCTGGAGCTTGAATCCAAAGCCGCTGTGCTGAACCTGGAGCCGGTGCGTACCCAGTCTTTCCAGATGAACTACGCCAAGGCTGAGGACATTGCCAAGCAGTTGACTGGCGCCGGTGGCGGCGACAAGAGTGCCGGACGGACTTTGAGCGCGCGTGGCAGCGCGACGGCGGACCCCCGGACCAATCAGCTTTTTGTGACCGATGTGCCCTCGCGCCTGGAACAGGTACTGCAACTGCTGCAAAAGCTTGATGTTGCGGTCAGGCAGGTCATGATCGAAGTCCGGATAGTCACAGCGGACGAGGCCTTCGGAAAGTCTTTGGGCGTCAAGTTTGGCGCCACCGACCAGCGGGCAAACAAAGGTGGCGACGGGGGTTACTCGTTGGCCGGTAGCACCAACCGGATTGCATTCGGGACCTCATACCAGGACGTCGTGGCTGCCAGCGGCGGCGGTGGCACGGTCAATACCACCGGCAGTTTTGTCACTTTGCCCGCCACCGCACCGAGTTCAGCCAACCTGGGTCTCAACCCGGTGCCAAGTTTTGCACTGTCGATATTCAGCAATCTGGCAAATCGCTTTCTGAACCTGGAGATTTCTGCGCTGGAAGCGGACAACAAAGGCAAGATTGTGTCCAGCCCCAGAGTCGTGACCTCGGACGGAAAGAAGGCGTTCATCAAACAGGGGCAACAGGTTCCCTACCAGTCATGTACTGCCGCTGCGGGGGGTGCCCAGACTTGCACAACCGCTTTCAAGGATGCGGCCTTGCGACTTGAAGTCACACCCCAGATCACGCCCGAAGGGTCCATCATCATGGATCTGGACGTCAACAAGGACGCGATCAACACCTCGTTTACCTCGAACGCCGGGCCTGTGCTGGAAGTGAAGAACGTGACGACGCAGGTTTTGGTCGAGAACGGTGGCACGGTTCTGATTGGGGGTGTTTTCGAGCTTGAAGACTCCAGCAACCAGACCGGTGTACCAGTATTGGCAGATGTACCGTTTCTGGGAAATTTGTTCAAGTCGAAACTTCGCAACAGTTCGAAAAGGGAACTCCTGGTTTTTGTAACGCCCAGGATTATTTCGGACAAGATCGGTACGCGCTGATCGCGCATGAATCGCAGGAAGCTGGTTATGAATTTACTGAAATGTGTTTTTGCCGGTCTTGTGCTGGCTTGGGTTGTTGCTTGCGGTGGCGGCGGTGGCAATCCTGGAACTTCAAGCGGTGCTCCCGCGACTGCGGCCTCCGCACCTGTGGTTTCGACTGCGCCAGGAATGAGTTTGACACTGAAAAATTCAGCCAATGCGACTGTGAGCACGGTCTCATCTATGGATGTTTTTACTCTGCAGGCTACGCTAAAGGATGCGAACGGGGCTGCCATGGCCGGGCAGGTCGTCACGTTTTCGGGTAGCGCGGCGCTCGTCAAGTTTGCACCGACCAGCGGCACCAGTTTGACAGACGCGAACGGCGTGGCCACCATACAGATTAGCCCAGCGCTGACGAGTTCAGGCGGGGCGCTGACTATTTCGGCGGAGGCAACAGTGGTGGCCGCGACCGTCACGAGGGCTACGCTGGCCGTGGCGGTCCTTCCCGCCGTACCGGCCGATTCGGGTAACGGACCCGCCATCGTCGAGGTATTGACCTCGGCCAATACCTTGCTGTCGTCGGGTTCAGAGGCCGTGATCACTGCATTTGTGAAGACCAGCGCCAACGTCGGTCTCGCACAGCAATCGGTGGCGTTCTCCGCTTCTTCGGGGACCTTGCAGGTTGCCTCATTCTTGACGGATGCGACGGGTGCTGTCAGCGCCAAGTTGATTGCGGGTAACGACAAGTCGATTCGCGACATCGCGGTGGCAGTCACCGCGGGTTCGGCCACCGGCAGCGTTGTGGTTTCTGTGACGGGAACTCGGGTGTCGATTGCTGGTAGCGGTGGATTGCAGGCGGGAGGCGCAGCGTCGCAATACACCGTGCGTGCACTCGATTCCTCCAACAATCCCATCAGCGGGGTTCAAGTTGTCGTCAGGTCGACTCTGGGCAATTCGATTACCACGCCTGCCAAGACGGATGCGACTGGAACAACAACATTTCTCTATACGCCCAACAAGGCAGGCTCCGATACATTGACCGTCAACGGACTCGGCACCAGCGTGAGTGCGACCGTTGTTGTGAATGCGATCGATTTCGTTGTGATCAGCCCCGCCAGCAGCACGTCGGTTGCGATTGGCAGTACGCAACCTGTCTTGGTTCAATACAAACTTCTGGGCGTTGGTGTGCCCGGGCAAACCGTTACCTTTAGCACGACGCGGGGTACTCTGCTGACCTCGTCGGCGATTACGGATGCCAATGGCCAAGCTTCTGTGGCCATATCCTCGACGACAGCCGGTCCTGCGGTCGTCGTTGCCCAGATTGCCGGTGTGGGTTCTGTCAATCTACCGGTGCAGTTTGTCGCTACAACCCCTGCCACTATCTTGGTGCAAGCCAATCCAGGTGGTATCCTGCCCAACACTTCAGGCAAGACGAATCAGAGCACGATCGAGGCAGTTGTCCGCGATGTCAACGGTAATGCGGTGGCGGGTAGGGATGTGAATTTCACGGCATTGCAGGACTCAAGCAACGGCACACTGGACCCGCCAACCGCCACCACCGATGCAAACGGCCGCGCGCAAGTTCAATTTATTCCCGGTGCATTGTCGACACAGGCCAATGGCGTGCGTATCCAAGCGGAAGTCGCCTCGACCAGCATCCGGGGTACCGCCACCTTGACGGTCAATGGCAAGGCACTTTTTATTACCCTGGCTTTTGGTAACGAAATTTCCAATGTCGACGAAACAACTTATAAAAAGGCATTTTCTGTTTATGTGACGGACGCCAATGGGGTGGCGGTGGGCAATCAACTCATCACTCTCTCAGTGATACCGATGGAATATTACAAAGGATCATTGGACAAACCCACGCTGACCGACCTAAGTTGGAACACGCTCTCAAAGACCATCTGCTCCAACGAAGACACCAATTTTGATGGAGTTCTAGACGCTGGCGAAGATACCAATGGAAACGGGCAACTGACGCCAGGCAATGTTGCAGTGGCATCGCCTGGAACGGTGACGACAGACGCATCGGGTCGGGCGAGTTTCTTCATTCAGTATGGTGAACAATTTGTTCCTTGGGTAAAAGTCAGAATCGCCGCGCAAGCGAATGTGACAGGAACTGAATCGCGACAATCAATCCTGTTTGATTTGGTGGGCTCGGAAAATGACTTCAGCAATCCTTCTGTTCCGCCTGCAGGTAGATATAGCCCATTTGGCACGTCTACCATGTGCACTAATTCGAATTGAAGATTTCGCTGATCGGCCTGCCTGGCTCCGGCAAGTCGACGGTTGGACGTCAACTCGCCAGAAGGTTACAACTCTCGTTCGCCGACTCCGATTATGTGATAGAGCAGCGGCTTGGCTGCTCTATCAGAGAGTATTTCGAGCGTGAAGGAGAGGAACGCTTCCGAGACATAGAAGAGTCTGTGATTGACGAGCTTAGCCAGCATCAGGTGGGCGTGCTTTCGACAGGTGGCGGAGTCGTATTGCGTCCAGCAAACCGCCGACACCTCCGTCAGCGCTGTCAGGTGGTCTATCTCAATTCTTCACCCGATGAGTTGTTTCGCAGGTTGCGCCATGATGTGAATCGGCCATTGCTGCAAGTGGCCGATCCCTTGAGCCGCTTGCGCGATCTGCACGCCCTGCGTGATCCACTCTATCGTGAGACCGCGCACTTTGTCGTTGAAACCGGTCGCCCATCGGTTACCACTCTGGTTGGAATGATTGTGATGCAGCTGGAACTGGCAGGCCTGCTGCCTCTAAACTAGCTGCCATGAACACTCAGTCCATCTCGATCGATCTGCCGGGTCGCAACTACGACATCGCCATCGGCACCGCGCTGTTTGACAATGTCCTGAGTTACGCGCAGTTGCCTTCGGCCGCTCATGTCCTGATCGTCACCAACAGCACGGTGGCACCACTTTATGCGAAGCGTCTGGAACAGGCTCTCAGCGTGAGATATGCCGCCGTTCACACGGTGGTGCTGCCCGATGGGGAAGAATATAAGACTTGGCAGACATTGAACCTGATCTTTGACGCCCTGTTGAAAAACGGTTGTGACCGCAAGACGCTTGTTTTTGCACTCGGTGGCGGCGTGGTGGGTGACATGGCGGGCTTTGCTGCGGCCAGTTACATGCGGGGTGTGCCATTTGTTCAGGTTCCGACCACCTTGCTGGCCCAGGTTGATTCCTCGGTCGGCGGCAAGACGGGCATCAACCATCCGCTGGGCAAGAACATGATCGGGGCTTTTTATCAGCCGCTCAAAGTCGTGTGTGATCTCGATACGCTCAAGACTTTGCCGGCGCGTGAGTTGAGCGCCGGGCTGGCGGAAGTGATCAAGTACGGGCCGATCGCCGATCTGGACTTTTTGCAGTGGATAGAAGAGAACATCGACGCTTTGTTGGCGCGTGAGCCGCTCGCGTTGGCCCATGCAGTACGGCGCAGTTGCGAGATCAAGGCCTGGGTGGTAGCGCAGGATGAGCGTGAGAGCGGTCTGCGCGCCATTCTCAATTTCGGCCACACCTTCGGTCACGCGATAGAAGCGGGTCTGGGTTACGGCGAGTGGTTGCATGGCGAGGCGGTTGGCTGTGGCATGGTGCTGGCCATGGCGTTGTCGCACCGACTTGGGTTGGTGGATGCCGCCTACGTTCAGCGCGTGACAGCACTGATTGAAAAAGCCGGTCTGCCTGTGCTGGCCCCTTGTCTGTCAACAACGGATAACCCCGCTCGCTACCTTGAACTGATGCAAATTGACAAGAAAGCGCAGGATGGCGAAATCAGGTTCGTCGTGATTGACGGCGCTGCCCGGGCCTATGTGCGCGCAGCGCCCGTGGCGCTCGTGCGTGAAGTGATTGATGCTTGCTGCCTACGCCTGTGATCCGGCCGCCTCGCGTGGGCGCCGCTTTGTACAGACGCCAGCGCCAGGCCGCACCGAGTACCAGCGCGACCGCGACCGCATTGTGCATTGCTCGGCGTTTCGGCGCCTGGTCTATAAAACTCAGGTTTTTCTGAACCACGAAGGTGACCTTTTTCGTACGCGCCTGACGCACTCGCTGGAGGTGGCGCAACTGGGGCGCTCCATGGCGCGCTCGCTGGGGCTGAATGAAGACCTGGTCGAGGCGATCGCTTTGGCGCACGATCTGGGGCACACGCCCTTCGGGCACGCCGGGCAGGATGCCTTGAATGCCTGCATGGCACCGTTTGGCGGTTTTGAGCACAATTTGCAAAGTCTGCGGGTGGTTGATCAACTCGAAGAACGCTATCCGCAGTTTGACGGCTTGAATCTGACCTTTGAGACGCGTGAAGGCATTCTCAAGCATTG
>CAIQVX010000388.1 GCA_903875275.1 uncultured beta proteobacterium
ACATTGGGCATCATGATCGCGACCCGGTCACCCTTGGCCAGACCCAGGCCCTGCAGGTAAACGGCAAAGGCCTGGCTCAGGCTGTCGGTCTGGGCATAACTCACGTCCTTGCCCATGAAGCTGTAGGCCGTCCGGCTTGCGTACTTCTTGAAACTCTCCTCCATCAAGGCAACCAGCGACGAATACTGCGACGTATCCAGATCTGCGGGAACCCCGGGTGGATAACTCTTGAGCCAAATTCGATCTGTCATGCTTGTCTCCTAAAAAAAAAGGCCCGTCGCCTCATCAGCGACGGGCCTTCGCCACAGATTATCAGGCTTTCAGCGCAACCAGCACTTCGTCGAGCATCTTCTTGGCATCGCCAAACAGCATGCGGTTGTTTTCTTTGTAGAACAGCGGGTTGTCAACGCCAGCGTAGCCCGAGGCCATGGACCGCTTCATGACGATGGAGGTCTTGGCTTTCCAGACTTCGAGCACCGGCATGCCGGCAATCGGGCTGCTTGGATCGTCCTGCGCACCCGGATTCACGATGTCGTTGGCGCCAATGACCATCACCACATCGGTCTTGGGGAAGTCGTCGTTCAACTCATCCATTTCCAGCACGATGTCGTAGGGCACCTTGGCTTCGGCCAGCAGCACGTTCATGTGGCCAGGCATACGACCGGCAACCGGGTGGATGCCAAAGCGGATGTTGACCTTCTTCTCGCGCAGCAGCTTGGTGATTTCAAACACGGTGTGCTGGGCTTGCGCCACTGCCATGCCGTAGCCCGGAACAATGATGACGCTCTTGGCTTCACGCAGCAGTTCGGCGGTCTCCAGGCTGCTGATTGGCACCACCTCGCCAGCCGGTTGCGCTGCATCACCCTTGGGTGCAGCGGTACCGCCGGCGGTACCAAAGCCACCCGCAATAACGCTGATAAAGCTGCGGTTCATGGCCTTGCACATGATGTAGGACAGAATCGCACCGCTGGACCCAACCAGGGCGCCGACGACGATCAATAGGTCGTTGGAGAGCATGAAACCGGTGGCCGCCGCGGCCCATCCGGAATAGCTGTTGAGCATGGACACCACCACCGGCATGTCGGCGCCGCCGATGGCCATCACCATGTGGATACCAAACAGACCTGCAATGACGGTCATGACAATCAGGGGAACAACGCCCTCGCCAGCCGGGGCGTTCATGAAGACACCGCCAAAGTAGATCACAACCAGCAGTCCGGCCAGGTTCATCCAGTGGCGTCCCGGCAATGTCAGCGGCGAGCCGCCAATCTTGCCGTTGAGCTTGCCGAACGCGATCAGTGACCCGGTGAATGTCACCACACCGATCAGGATACCGACGTAGATTTCGATCGAGTGGATCGACTTCTCGGCGCCTTGCAGGTGCGATGTCGGATCAAAATAGCTGGCAAAACCGACCAGGGCGGCAGCCATACCCACCAGGCTGTGCATCAGCGCAACCAGTTCCGGCATCTGCGTCATCTGCACGGTACGCGCAGCGTAGACGCCGATGGCACCACCGACCACCATGGCGCCGATGATCCAGGGGATGCCGGCAGCAGAAACACGCGGTCCGAAGACGGTGGCCAGAACGGCAATGGTCATGCCGATCATTCCGTAGAGATTGCCGCGCCGGGAAGTCTCGGGGTTGGATAACCCACCCAGACTCAGCACAAAAAGAATCGTAGCTCCAATGTAGGAGACGGTCGCCAAACTGTCAGTCATGATGGTCTCCTTTATTTGCGGAACATTGCCAGCATGCGTTGCGTCACCGCAAAGCCGCCGAACATATTGATGGTGGTCAGCACGATGCCGGCCACGGCCAGCCAGCGGATCCAGTCCGTTGTGCCTGCGGGCGGCGCGATCTGTACCAGGGCACCGATCGCAATGATGCTGGAGATGGCGTTGGTTACGCTCATCAGCGGCGTGTGCAGTGCGGGTGTCACATTCCAGACCACCATGTAGCCCACGAAGCAGGCCAGCACGAAGACCGTGAAGTGCGCCAGGAAGGCGCCCGGTGCATTGGCACCAACAAACCAGAACAGAACCGCTGCCACGGCAAACACGATGGCGAGCTTGCTGCCAGCCATGGGCTCACCTCCACCGCCGCCATGACCATGGCCCTTCTTCGCCTGGGGTGCCGCAGCCGGTTTGGCCGCGGCCGGTGCTGCCACCTGCTTGGGCGGGGGCGGTGGCCAGGTGATGTTGCCCTCTTTGGTGACGGTCAGGCCGCGAATCGCCTCGTCTTCCATATTGATGTTGGCAATGCCGTCCTTGGCTTTGCACAGTTCCTCGGCCAGACGCCACAGGTTGGTGCCATACAGCGTGGACGACTGCTTGGCCAGGCGCGAGGCCAGGTCGGTGTAGCCGACGATGGTGACGTCGTGTCTCACCACGGCCTCACCCGGAACGGTCAGTTCGCAATTGCCACCGCGCTCAGCCGCCATATCGACGATCACGCTGCCAGGCTTCATGCTCTTGACCATCTCGGCCGTGATGAGCTTGGGCGCAGGCTTGCCAGGGATCAGTGCGGTGGTGATGATGATGTCCACCTCACGCGCCTGCTTGGCGTACATGTCGCGCTGAGCCTGCTGGAAGCCCTCACTCATGACCTTGGCGTAACCGCCGCCGCCCGAGCCTTCTTCCTCGTAATCAACCGCCACGAATTCGCCACCCATGGAGATGACCTGATCGGCCACTTCGGCACGGGTGTCATTGGCGCGCACGATGGCGCCCAGACCGACCGCAGTGCCGATGGCGGCCAGACCGGCCACACCGGCACCGGCAATGAAGACCTTGGCTGGCTGGACCTTGCCTGCCGCCGTGATCTGGCCGGCAAAGAAGCGCCCGAAGGCGTTGGCCGCCTCGACGACGGCACGGTAGCCGGCCACACCAGCCTGGGAAGTCAGCGCGTCCATCTTCTGGGCACGGCTCAGCATACGCGGCAGCGAGTCGATGGCCAGTACGGTCGCCTTCTTGGCGGTGAGTTGCTGCATCAATTCGGGGTTTTGCGCCGGCCAGATGAAGCCAATCAGGATGCCGCCTTCGCGCATCATGTCAACTTCGGCCGGGGTCGGAACGCAGACCTTGAACACGATGTCTGAAGTGGCCCAGAGTGCGGCTGCGGTGTCGACGATCTGTGCGCCGGCTGCGCGATAGGCATCGTCAGAACAGTTCGCCGCATCGCCAGCACCGGTCTCAACCGAAACGGCGAATCCGAGCTTGATCAGCTTTTCGACCACTTCCGGGACGGTGGCGACGCGCTTTTCGCCTGGGAATATTTCGCGCGGCACGCCGATGCGCTGTCCTGCCTTGCTTGTCTCGGGGGCAACGGCGGCCGGGGTGGTTCCCGATGTCGTCCCAGTAGGTACGCCAGTTTGCATAAAGCAACTCCTCAACTTGAATTTTGCACAGTAGTGCTGTATCTCCCCGGGGTCAGACCCGGGGAAACACTGCGACGCCGAGCTTAACTGAATTTGTCACCCTCGCGACCCGGGTGATACATGACGTGGATCAATGAAACGGCATCTAGTCCGCCTTGATCTGGGCACGCTGCACGATGTCTTTCCAGATCTTTTGCTCACGTGCAATGAAGGCGGCAAATTCCGAAGACGGGCCACCGCCGCCGATCGCGTTGTCGCTGGCAAAGCGTTCGGTGATGGCGCTCGATTTGAGGGCCTTGAGCGACTCCTCCTGAATGCGTTTGACGATGTCAGGCGGCGTTCCGGCGGGTGCCAGGATGCCGTACCACTGCGAGGTCTCAAAGTCCTTGTAACCCATCTCCGCCACCGTAGGTACATCCGGCAGATGCGAGATGCGCTGCTGCGTGCCGACCGCAATGGCGCGCAGCTTGCCGCTCCTGATGTGGGCCGAGAGCGCCGGCAATCCGGCCGAGGAGGCCTGCGTGCGACCGGCCAGCAGGTCGGTCAGTTGCGGCCCGGTACCACGGTAGGGGATATGCGTGATGTACATGCCGGTGACCAGCTTCAGGTATTCCATGGCCAGATGGCCGGCGCTGGCATTGCCGGCAGAACCGTAGTTGAGCTGACCCGGGTTCTTTTTGACATAGGCAACAAACTCCTTGAAGTTCCTGGCCGGCACATCGGCATGCACCACAAAGACGTTGGGCACCTTGGCCAGCAGCGTCACCGGGATGAAGTCCTTGTTGACGTCGTAAGGCTGGTTGGCAAGCATGTAGGGATTGACGGCCAGCGTGCCAACGTGACCCAGAATCAGGGTGTGACCATCCGGCGCGGCCTTGGCCACGTCCATCATGGCAACAACGCCGGCGCCACCCGGCTTGTTTTCAACAAAGACGTTTTGGCCGAGCTGCTTGGTCAATTCGGCCGCCACCGAGCGCGCCACGATTTCCGAAGTGCCGCCGGGTGCAAAGGGCACGACAAAGCGGATCGGCTTGGACGGCCAGGCGGTCTGCGCGTGCAGCGGGAAGACGGCCGAGCCCAGAGCGGCAGCACCGGCGGCCAGCAGCAACTGGCGGCGATCAGGTGAAGTCAGGGAATTCATATTGTCATCTCCGAAAAAGGTAACCATTGTCATGCCGGACTTGATCCGGCATCCATGGATTGCGGGTCACGCCCGCAATGACGATTGCTGCATCCATTGTCGTTC
>CAIQVX010000389.1 GCA_903875275.1 uncultured beta proteobacterium
ACGTTCTTTGCGGTGTTTTCGTTTGCAAGGGCTTCGGTGCGGGTGATGTTGGCGTTTGTCATGATTTTCTCCGGTTGGATTTGGGATTCAGATGACTAGACCAACGCATAGCGCGTGCCAGGTTTGAGAAAATCAGAAAGGCCGTTTGTAATCAACGACTTGGAGAATCCACTGCAGCCCAAGGCAGGATTGCCGGCGAGACTGGCTGCAGCCAGAGTACAGAAGTTTTGTGCATCTTCCAGACAAATTTTCAAAATATCAACAAAATCAACGAGTTATGAATATCCGCGAAGATAGTATTTATATACATCTCTATCCTGGTGGACTGCCAAATGGCATGGGTGGTTTCGACACTCCGATCCTCTCCTCAAGGGTAAACACCTAATACTTCTCTCCGGATTCGTCTTTATTTAATTATTCTTTATAACCATAATGCACAAAAATACAAACAGGAGACGATATGAAAGTGAAGAAGTTGGCGCTGGCGCAAGCCCTTGCATTGGTTTTTGCGACTGGCTCGGCTCTGGCCGACATCACCATCGGTGTGATTGTTTCGGCCACCGGGCCGGCGGCCTCGCTGGGTATTCCGGAAAAGCAGACTTTTGCCCTGCTACCAGCCACCCTGGGCGGCGAAAAGGTCAAGTACATCGTGCTGGACGACGCCACGGACCCGAGCATGGCTGTCAAGAACGCGCGCAAGCTGACCTCCGAAGACAAGGTTGACGCGATCATCGGCGCCACCGCCACGCCGACTTCCGCAGCCATTCTGGAAGTGGCGTTCGAGAGCAAGACACCGCAAATTGCCATGGCGCCCACAGCGCCCGCGCCCGACAAGGCGCCCTGGGTCTTTATCACGCCGCAAAACTTCAACCAGATGGCCATTGCGATTGTGGCGCACATGGCAGCCAACAACATCAAGACGATCGGCTTCATTGGGTACGCTGACGCCTACGGAGAACTCTGGCTCAAGGCGATGCAGGAAGCGGCGGCAGCGAAGGGCATCACCTTGAGCGCAGTCGAGCGCTACCAGCGCAACGACACCAGCGTTGCCGGTCAGGCACTCAAGCTGCTGGCCGCCAAGCCGGATGCGGTTCTGATTGCTGGCTCCGGTACGCCCGCTGTGCTGCCGCAGTCCACGCTGATCGAGCGCGGCTACAAGGGCAAGTTCTACCAGACACACGGCATTGCGAACCGAGACTTCCTGCGTGTTGGCGGCAAGAACGTCGAAGGCACGATATTTCCCGTGGGACCGATGCTGCTGGCCGAGCAGTTGCCCGACAGCCATCCTTCCAAGAAGCCAGCCCTTGAGTACGTCAAGCTGTTCGAGGCCGCCAATGGCGCGCACAGCCGTTCCACCTTTGGTGGTCATGGATGGGACGCTTACCTGCTGCTCAATCGTGCGGTCCCGGAGGCGATGAAGAAGGCCAAACCCGGCACGACGGAGTTTCGCGCCGCTTTGCGTGATGCCCTTGAGAACGTGAAAGAACTGCCCGCTGTGCACGGGGTTTTCAACATGTCGGCCAAGGACCACAACGGCTTTGACGGCCGCGCGGCCATCATGGCCACTGTGGAAAACGGCGACTGGAAGCTCGCCAGGTAAACAGACCCTGAATCAGGGCTTGAAGTAGTCCTGCACCGTCTCCCAGGCGGTGCTCTGGAGGTGTTTCACTGTTGCTTCATCGAGCCCGGCCGTGTAGCTCAAGCCAACCGGCGATTTCTTGAACAGGGACGCATAAACGGTGCACGCAGCCAGATAGGTGCCGGCGACGCTCGGATGGCGCTTGTCCGGCACATAAAGATTGAGCTCAGGCCGCTTCGCAATGGAACGCGCGAAAGCCAGGCCGGCCGGAATCACGAAAGCGTTGTTGTCATTGCCGGCCTGGGTGTAAGCCTCGGCCAGTTGCGCCGTCATTTCGGGTACATCGGAATAAGCCCAGGACATGAAGAGCACAGGCCTGGTGCCAAATTTGCGCACGATGTCGCTGTTCTTCTTCGCGAATTCCCGAAACACGGATTTCAGCTGCGGGTGAATCGGGCACTGGCTGCAGTCCATCATGATGGCCACGTCAAACAGCCGCTCCACCTTGTTGAACACGATATTGTTCCGGGAGTCGAACGAGTACGCGCCCACGGCGTTGGGCCGGAAGTAGGACTCGACGTCATGCCAGTCAAAGCCGGAGCCGCTGATGGTGACCGAGACACTGCGCAGACGATCCTTGCTGTCGGCCGCCCGGCGCAACTGGCCGACATGGTTGTGCAGGCTGTTGTTGTAGTAGAAAAAGCTGTTGCCAATGTAGATCAAGGAGGCCGGGTTTTCCATGCCCAGATCGAGCACCTTGGGTCTGGTCTGGGACCAAAGTGGTCCGCTCAGCCCAAGGCCAAGTACGATGGTGCAGAGTACTCCGCGCAGGAATGTGCTGAACCGGAAATCAACTTTCATGATCTTCTCCTCGTAGTTGTAATAAAAACGCTGACCTTCTCCACCTGAGCAGCAATGCAAGCCAGCAGTCCTGCTACAGCTTGAGTTCCAGCCGCACTTGCAGGCTGCGCCAGGAGGGTGAAGTCCCTGTGACACTCTCGCGCAATGCCTGACCGGCAGTATTGCTTGATTCCAGCGTGTTGTTGGTCACGTAATCGCGCGCCGCCAGATTGCCCAGCGACAAGCGCAATTGGCTGGACGAACCCAGCGTCCACAGGACGAAGGCGTCGAGTACCAGCTTGGCGCTTTGGATCACGCGTTGATCGTCGCTCAGGCGCGTCGTGTAGCCCGGTGTCCAGTTGAGGTTTCCGCCAAGGCTCAGCGGCATGTCGCGCAGCCGGTAGTCGGCTCCGAGGTTCGCCGTTCCGTTGGGTTGCTGTGAAAGCCGGTTGTCGGGCGCCGGCACACCCTGCACACGCGATGTGAACAGGCTGATGTTGCTGCGCACGTCAATCCGTGGTGCCTCGGGCCAGAGGTCGCTGGCGCGAAACTTGGCTTCCAGTTCCAGACCCTGGGTGATGGCGTCACCGATGTTCTGCAACCTGGCCACCCAGCGTGGCACGTCGGCCCAGGTGACAGTCTCCAGTGCCGTGCGGCTTCGCATCAGGTTGTTGATGTGGCGGTAGAACAGGTTGGCGCTGAGCATGCCGCTGCCGGGCAGGAAGCGTTCCAGGGCAATGTCCAGACCGCTGGCCAGTTCCGGCTTGAGGTCGGGATTGCCGCCACGATCCGGGTGCAGTTCGTCATTGGGCCCGCGTCCGGGGAACATGCCGGAGATGCGTGGACGGGCAATCAGGTCCTGCAAACCGGGCGAGCGGTAGCTGCGAGTGAGGCTGGCGCGAAGCTGGTCCCGGTAAGGAGAATCGAACTTCCAGACTGCGTGCAACAGCGGCGTCCAGACGCTGCTGTGGTTGCGTGCTTCGGGCATGCCGACAGCGGTGCTGCCCTGGGTGCTGATGCCCTCCCAGCGTAAGCCGGCATGCGCCGCCAGCTGGCGGGTCACGGACCACTCATCCTGCGCATACAGGGCTGCACGCAAACTCGACGCCGTGAGGTTGCCATCGAATTCTGTCAGGGGCGACTCGCCATCCTGCAAGGTACTGGCAGTCTCGCGGCGGCGGTTGCTCTGCAACTCGGCGCCAGTCACCAGACTGTGATCGCTGGCCAGTGTGACACTCAGTTTGGTGTTGGCGCTGAAATTCAGATCATGCTGCTCGGAGCGGTTGTCTGTCTGGCTGGTGCCGATAGTTGAGCCAAAGTAATCGCGCAGTGAGAAATTGTCCCAGTCACTTTTGCCCAGGCTTGCGCGCAGCAGCCAGTTGCCGCCCTCGGGCAAACGATGTGTCCATTGGGCGCCCAGACGCAGGCTGCTGAAACGGTTGCCGCCGGACCCGGCACTGCCGTCATAGGGAACCATGCCACTGTTTTGAGTGAGGCTGCTTGCGCTCAGGCTGCTGCTGCGTGAATGCACAAACATGGGGGTCAGCACCAGCGTGTCGCCCTGGTCGCCACGCCACTGCAGTCGACCGTTGGCCTGCATGCCATCACGCTGACTGCTTGACAGCGTGTGCTCCAGCCGGTCCAGAACATCGCCAGTGACCAGGTTTTCGATGGTGGTCTGGCTGCTGCTGTCGTTGCTGCGTTCACCGCGCTGTGCTGAGAGCGAGACGTTGTAGATCCAGTCTCCAGACACATCGTTACGGGTCCAGGAGACGGTGGGCTGCTGATTGCCGTTCTCCAGGCCAAGTCCCAGGCGCAGGTCATTGAGCCGCTTGCTGTAGCCACCGCGGGTGACGATATTGATGGTGCCGCCAATGGCACGAGCACCGGTCTCGGCAGTGGGCGCGCGCAGGATCTCGATGCGTTCGATCTGCTCGGGCGAGAGCTCATCAAGAGAGAAGCCACGCGGCGCTGGCTCGCCATCAATCAGGATTTGGGTGTAGCCGCCACCCAGCCCGCGCATGCGCGGTGCACCACCGCGCCCCGGCCGTCCCGCCATGGTGACGCCTGGCAGGCGCTTGAGGAGTTCGCCCACGGTGCTGTCGCCAAAGCGCTCGATTTCCTCGCGCCCGACAATGATCTTGCTGGCAGTCGACTGACGTCGTGCTTCGGTGTCGTCAAGCGCCGCGCCAGTGATGGTGACGGGTCTCAATTCACCGGCATTGCGGCGCGGCACAGGGCGCCCCGGTTCAATGGCAGCAGGGGCGGAGTCCGGCCGTTCAGCGGGATGCACGCCGTCGTCTGTCCGGACCGATTCCGGCGCGGGGGTCTGCGCCTGCGCAGACAGGCTTGCGGCGAGCATCAGTGGCCCGATCCAGAACGCGCCTGGGTTCAACCCGGGTCTACCGCCGGGCACAAGATTCCTGCCCATCAGGCGGGAATTTCCGTTGTGCGCCATACCGTGACCTTATTGCGTCCGCCGGCCTTGGATTGGTAAAGGGCAAGGTCGGCCTTGAGGATGACTTCTTCGCCCTCCAGACCGTGCTCGGGGCAGGCTGCGATGCCGAAGGACAGCGTCACATCAAGACACTTTCCTTCCTTTTCGATAGCGAGTGCGGCGCATTTCTGTCTTATCTCTTCCGCCCTCTTGCTGGCAAACTCCAGTGTCGAACCTGGCATGACCAGCAAAAACTCCTCGCCGCCATAACGGCAGGCGATATCGGAGCCACGCGCCTGGCTCTTCAGGAGTGCCGCCACCTGCACCAGAACTTCGTCACCGGTCTGGTGTCCGTAGTGGTCGTTGATCAACTTGAAATGGTCGATGTCGGCGATGATGATGCTCAGTGGGGAGACCTCGCGCCGGCAGCGCACCATTTCACGCGCCAGAGCCTCGTTCAGGTAGCGCCGGTTGTAAAGTCCGGTCAGCGGGTCGTGCAGCGCCTGCTCGCGCAGTTCGGCCTGCAAACCCTCGACCTCAGCGACACGCAAACTGAGTTCCTGGTTGGCCACTTTCAGTGCCTCTTCGGCCTGCTTTCTCTCGCTGATGTCTTCCTTGACTGCGAGATAGTGTGTGACAAGCCCCTGCGGATCCGTGATCGGGGAAATGATGGCCGACTCGGGATAGAACGTGCCGTCCTTTCTGCGATTCACGAACTCCCCCTGCCACTCCTTGCCCGCGCTCAGTGTCTGCCACATCTCCCGGTGTGTTCCGGGCGGCGTCTGGCCGGCATTGAGGATGCGCGGGTTCTTTCCCAGGACCTCATCAAAACCATAGCCGGTGACCTTGCTGAAGCGCGGGTTCACGTACTCGATATTTCCCCAGAGGTCGGTAATCACAATGGAAGCCGGGCTCTGTTCCACTGCCCGCGTCAATTTACGCAGTTCCATCTCGGAACGGCTGCGTTGCTCGACCTCCCGTTCGGCAAGCACCAGAGACTCGCGCGTGATCTGGTTGGAGTAATAGGTCAGGCCCGCAGTCAAGCCAAACAGGACGGTAAAGGTCACCCATTGCGTCACGGTGACGCTGTAGTCAGGGTGCGGCAGCATGCCCGCGTTTTCAGCCAGGATCAGCCCCAGCACAGCCGCCGAACTGGCCACGACGGACACCACCAGCCCTTTGACCTGGAACGCCGCGCCCATCATCAGCACCCAAAAGAGGTAGGTCGCGGTGGATGGCGTGCGAATGGCGTGCGAATGGTTCCCAGGCTGATATTGACGGCAGTGATGTAGACAAAGCCGCTGACCGCCAGCCCCAGTGCAGCCAGGGTGATCTGCTCGCTGCGCAGCCAATGGTGAAAGAGCAGGAGCATGGTCAGCAAGAGCAGGTTCATGACCTGGGTGCTGGCGGGAGTTCGTCCGCCCAGAAGCCCCCCTACGACGACAAGCAAGATGAACAGGAGCGAAGCAACGCAGATCGCGTTGATCAGACTGGCCAGGCGTGTCTTCTCGTCGTCACCATCAAAGACAGGCGGTGCAAGCCAGCGCTTGACTGCACGCCTCATGGGTTTTGACCGGGTGTTCTGAACAAGGATGCAACTGTTTGGATTGAGTTCGGCTGATTATCCATGCAAAGAAGTCGGCATGCGCAAGGCAAGCCGACTTCCTGAGGCTCTGTGTTTGCCGCGAAGCTACATCATTCCCAACATCCGTGGGAACCAGGTGGACAGACCCGGCCAGTAGGTGACGACCAGCAGAAAGCCCAGCATCGACAGCAGCCAGGGCCAGACGGCGACCGTCAGTTCGGTGATACCCATCTTGGTGATGCCGGAGGCCACATACAGATTCAGTCCGACTGGCGGGTGGCACATGCCGACCTCCATGTTGACCACCATGATGATGCCGAAGTGCACCGGGTCGATACCGAGTTTCATCGCCACCGGGAACAGGATGGGCGCGAAGATCAGCACGATGGAGGACGGCTCCATGAAGTTGCCCGCCAGCAGCAGCATGACGTTGACCGCCAGCAGGAAAGTGATCATGCCCAG
>CAIQVX010000390.1 GCA_903875275.1 uncultured beta proteobacterium
CGCGCCAGCGACTCGCGCACGACCTGAGCTGCCAGTTCGGTTGGGGCGATGTCCTTAAGGCTACCGCCATAGGTACCGATAGCGGTGCGCACCGCACTGACAACAACGACTTGACGACTCATGAAAAACTCCTGGGTTAAAAAGATTGTGGGGAGGGCCACATCTTACTGTCTGCCGTCGGCGGTTCCGCTATGACAATTTCATGCAGATTGCTCAGATCGATCAATGCCGATAGGACTTCCTGTTTGAAGCCGATCCTGCTCCTGCCGACCCCATCGCCGCCGTCAAAGACCAGTTGCTTGATGTATTTCAGACACTCCTTGTGACCCCACAGAATCCGGATGATCCTCACGATGTGAGGGTGTTGCTCGGTGATCACGGCCAATTGGTGGCCGATGCGTGCCAGTTTCGGCTGTTCATGCAGCGGTGTTGGCTGCGTCAGCTGATGTTCTTCGGTGTAGCTGATGACGGGGAAGCCTGAAAAGTCACTGCTTGTTGACATGGCCGGCATTTTGTATTTCGTTAACTGGCAGTATCGCGGATTGTGTTGCGCTCTCCAAGAGATTGCTCGCCATTGTCTCATCCGGCCGACCGGTCGGCGGGCAGCTCAACCCAACAGTCAAGTCCCTGGATGCCCGAGCCTGATTCGCGGTTCTCGCGGTTCAGCAGTTTGATGCTGCCTCCCAGTGCTTTCACAATCTCGTGGCTGATGGTCAGCCCCAGGCCCGAACCCGATCGCAGCTCACCTGACGAAAAGGGTTGGAACAGGCGTTGCCGCAATTCAACCGAGATGCCTGGCCCGCTGTCGCTAATGAGCAGGGTCGTCTGGTCGCTTTCACAGCTCAGGCGTATGCTAAGGGTGCCGTTCGCTGGCGTGTAAGAGATCGCGTTGTGGAGCAGATTACGCGAAAGTTCGAGCAACATCCAGTCGTGGGTGCGCACCGGTGCTAACGTGGTCGAGATCTCGAAATCGAGCTCTTTCTCGGCGATCAGTGGTGACATGTCGATGACGAGCTCGCGCAGCAGCTGTGCCCAGTCAACGCTGCTCTTTGCCTCCTGCTGCACCAATTGTGCCACTTTGGCCAGTGACAGCATCTGGTTGGCAAGGCCGGTGGCACGTTGCACTGTATCGTTGATCTCGTGCAGAGCCTGCACCGGTTCCACGTCACCGCGCAAGGCCGATTGGACCTGGACTTTCAGCACTGCCAGCGGCGTGCGCAACTGGTGTGAGGCGTCGCGGACAAATCGCTTCTGGTGTTCCAGCAAATGCTGCAGGCGGCTCATGATGCTATTGGTAGCCTCAATCAGCGGAATGAGCTCGCGGGGGGCGCCCGCTTCCTGCAGTGGTGTCAGGTCCCCATCGGGGCGTGCCTGAAGCTGAGCGCTGAGGCTGCGCACCGGGCGGGTGGCGCGTTGCACCACCACAATCACGACCAGCGCAATGATGGACACCAGGGCAAGCTGCCTTAGCAGCGTGTCGATGAGGATCTGGCGCGCCAGCGTGCGTCGCAACTCAAGTGTTTCGGCAACCTGGACAACTGCCATCACGCGAGCCTGATTCATGGCCACTGGTTGCAGCAGGACCGCGACGCGCACGGGGTCCCCCTGGTACATCGCATCATAAAAGTCAACCAGTGCTGCGTACGGACCGTGGTCGGGCAGCCGGCCCTGCCAGGCCGGCAGGGCTTCAAAGCCGTCGACCAAAGTGCCGTCCAGGGCCGATATGCGGTACACCATGCGACTTCGGTTGTCGGCTTCGAAGGCTTCCAGTGCCGAGTAGGGGACAGTGGCACGCAACCGGGCATCGGCGCCTGCACCATCGGCAGTGATGTGCTCGCCAATCGACTTGGCTGAGGCCAGCAGGGTGCGGTCGTAGGCCGTATTGACGGCCGCCAGCGCCTGCCGGTACAGGCTGAAGGTGTCGATGATGATGAAAATGCCAATCGGCACCAGAATTCCGATGAGCAGGTAGCGACGCAGGGACGTGGCGTTTCTGCCCGCAAGCCCCTCTCGCGGCCCGAGGGCAGCCGCTTTCAATGGGGCACCTTGAGCAGATAGCCCAGGCCGCGCAGAGTCATCAGCTTGGCACCCGTAGGTACCAGTTTCTTGCGCAGTCGATAGGCCACAACCTCAACCGCCTCGAACTGAACGTCGAGCTCACCTGGAAATACCGATTCAAACAGTTTTTCCTTGGTCACGGCGTGTCCCGGTTGCAACAGCAGCGTCCTGAGCAGTGCCAATTCGCGGGGCGTGAGTTCGAGAATCTCGTTTTGGTGGTAGATGGCTCCGCTTTGCCGGTCGAATCTCAATGCGTTCGATTCCCGCTGGACCGGAGAGTCCATGCTGTTATCGGTGTGACGCCGGTGCAGCGCGCGCAGGCGCGCTTCGAGTTCGTCGAGATCGAATGGCTTGGCCAGGTAGTCATCGGCGCCGGCGTTGAGCCCTGTGACGCGGTCGCCCACGGTCCCGCGCGCGGTCAGGATCAACACTGGCGTCGACAGGCCGCTATGACGCGCCTGCTCAAGAATCTGCAGTCCATCACGGCCGGGCAGAGTCAGGTCAAGCAGCACAACGTCGGGCTCGGTTGCGCGCCAACGGCCGAACGCTGCTCGGCCATCCGGGCACACTTCGATCTGCCAGCCCAATCGTGTCAAAGCGCGCAGCAGGGTCTTGTGCAATGCCGGATCGTCTTCCACCAAAAGCAGTTTCATGGTTCACACCATAGCATCTCGCAGTGTTGCGAAGCGTATGCGTCATTGGTAGTTTCCCTAGTGCCCTCAGACAGCCGTTTGACAGCCAGGGGGTGCATCATCCGCTCGTGACAAAACCCACAGGAGAACTTTGATGCGTCGCGATACCTTCCTCAAATCCATGGCAGCTTTGGCTGCAACCGGCGGTCTGCCGCTGTCAGCGCTGGCCGCCAACAAC
>CAIQVX010000391.1 GCA_903875275.1 uncultured beta proteobacterium
CAGAACCCGCAAGAAGTAGAACTCAAACTGGCTCTGCCAGGCGCTGATCCGTTGACACTGGCCAGGCGGCTGGCTCAAATCCCCATCCTGGCACGGCGCAAGAGCACGCGTTTGCACCTGCACAACCTCTACTTCGACACGCCTGATTCTGCGTTGCGGCAACAGCGCGTGGCGCTGAGATTGCGGCGAGTGGGTGATGGAAATAATACTCAATGGCTGCAGACCCTCAAGACGACCGGTCGATCCGATTCGGCGTTGAGCCAGCGAGGTGAGTGGGAGACCCCGGCTCGCGGCGCCAGTTTGTCGCTCAAGGCCTTACAAGGTACGCCTTGGCCAGACATTGACTTGGACGGCGAGCTGTTTCGGACCTTGGCGCCGGTCTTTGAAACAAGTTTCGATCGCACCGTGTGGCTGCTGCGCCGGCCCGGTGGCACTGTGGTGGAAATTGCGCTCGATATCGGACAAATCCGCCATGGTGAGCGCTTCACTCCAATCTGCGAGATTGAACTCGAACTCAAGGCTGGACCCGCAGCAGCACTCTTTGATGTTGCACACCAGCTGGCCTGCAGCATTGCCGTGCTGCCCGCGTCTGCCAGCAAGGCCGAACGCGGCTACGCGCTGGCGCAAGGAACTATCCACACAGCCTTGCGCGCCCGACCCCAGCGCTTGTCTGCCAAACTGCCGCGCACAGAGATGGCGCAGCGGATCTTGCAGGAGATGTTTTCTCAATTTACCAGCAACCTGCACAGCTTTCTGTTCGCAGACGAGCCCGAGTTGGTGCATCAGGCCCGTGTCGGCTGGCGGCGATTCAAGAGTGCCAGACGGTTGTTCGCCCCCCTGTTGGTGGCGCAGGGCGCACCCTCCTGGCAGGTCTTGCTGGCGCTGCTGACCTGTCTGGGCAAGCTCCGCGACCTGGATGTGGCCCGCATAGAAACCTTGCCGGCCGCCGCCGATGCCTACATTGCGGCGGATCCGCGCCGCGCTGAAGTCTGGCGGACCATGACCGAGGCCCTGCAGCAAGCCGCCCATCTGCAACGCAAGGCCGTGCGGTACGCAATGCAGGATCCGGCCCTGGGTGCTTGCCTGCTGGCTACCACCGAGTGGCTGGAGGGGTTAAATGCGTCGGCTGCTGCAGAACCCGCCCTGGCGGAACCCAAAGGTTCGTTACGCCGCTGGACAAAAAGTCGCATAAGGCGCTTGCATGCGCAACTCAGACTGGCGAGCGCAAGCGCTGCCGAACCAGAACAGGAGCACCGAGTACGCATTCTGGCCAAGAGAATGCGTTACAACCTGGAAGCACTGGCAAGCCTGCTTCCGGGCAAAAAAGCTCAAGCCTGGCTGCTGCAGGCGACGAAACTGCAAGCCGGTCTGGGGGCAAGGCGTGACGCGCTCCAGGCAGCCTCACTGGTGGCCGAACTGGAAATTGATCGTGGGCTGGCGGAGTTCCTGCGCGGATGGGCCTTAGGGCAAAAGCTTTAACGTCGTCGCCTTGTTGCCTTGTCTTCACACCGTCACAGTGACTCAGTAGATTAGCCTCGGTTGGTGTCGGCGCGAGCACATCGCCGGCGAACAGGGCATCAGTGTGAACTGACGTGATGCGACCAACGCCACCCTTGCCGGCCTCCTGTTCGGTCGGATTCCCAGGCGCTTTAACACGGCTGTCACATGCCACCCGTCTAATGAATTCCTTTTCAGGAGTTCATTCAATGACAGTTCAGAGCAGTCGTCGCAACTTTATGGTGAAAACCGCGAGCGCCACCGCGGCCGTAGCGATGCTAGGCACGCTGGCCGCTTGCGGCGGTGCAGATCCCACGGCCGTGTTCCTGGTGCCACCCCCCAAAGCGGACTTCAAATACGGCGTAGCTAGCGGCGACCCGCTGGCCGACCGTGTGATTCTCTGGACTCACGCCAAGATCGCCGACAGTACCAGCGCAGTCTGGCTGACCTGGCAGGTTGCGACTGACAGTGCTTTTGCCACGGTAGTGCGAACCGGTCGCGTGCAGACGACCGAAGCTTCGGCATTCACCGCCAAAGTCGATGTCACCGGTTTGACCGCTGGCACCAGCTATTTTTACCGTTTTGTGGATGACGCCGGTGTGGTGTCCACGTCAGGGACCACGCGAACCCTGCCCGCGAGCAGCGCCACCTCAGTCAAGCTGGCAGTATTTTCCTGTGCTCTGTACTCGGAAGGCTTTTTCAATGCCTATGACGCAGCCGCCAAGTCAGACGCCCAGTACGCCATACACCTGGGCGATTACCTGTACGAGTACGGTTCGGACCCAAAGAAGTTCGGCAATGCCGACGCCGTGGCCCTGGGTCGAGTGACAGTTCCTGCCAACGACATGGTCACGTTGGCCGACTACCGTGCACGCTACGCCCTGTACCGGTCCGATCCGAACCTGCAGGCCCTGCACGCGAAGATGCCATGGATCACGATCTGGGACGACCATGAATTTGCCAACAACGCCTATGTTGGCGGTGCAGAAAACCACAATCCACTGACGCAGGGCGACTGGACTACACGCAAGAACATTGCTGCCAAGGTTTACCACGAGTGGATGCCCATTCGCACACCGGACGCAGCCAATCTGCTGAAGATTTACCGAAACTTTGACTTTGGCAGTCTATTTTCATTGCATATGCTGGACACGCGGATCGAAGGCCGCATGCAGCAGTACGCCAACTACGGCGATCCACTGAGCACGCCGGGCTACAAATATGCCGACTACGTCGCCGGATTGACCCCGGTAAACGGTGTCTTGCCGGATGCCGCGCGCAGCATGATCAGCGCCACGCAGTTTGGCTGGCTGACAAACAACCTGGCGGCATCCAAGGCGACTTGGCAGTTCCTCGGCAATCAGGACATCATGGCCCGCATGTGGTTTCCCGCTTC
>CAIQVX010000392.1 GCA_903875275.1 uncultured beta proteobacterium
CCGATGATTGACCCTGCCACCACCACAGCGCAGGCGAAGGGACGCTTGTAGCCATTCTTGGTCATGGCCGGCACCATGGTGCTGCCAAAGGCGGCTGCTTCGGCAACGGCCGCGCCGGTGATGCCGGCAAACAGAACCGAGGACACCATGCACGACTGCGCCATGCCGCCGCGCAGGTGGCCCACCAGCGCGTCGGCAAAGGCCGCCAGCCGCTCAGTGATGCCGGCGCGGTTCATGATTTCACCGGCAAAGATGAACAGCGGCATGGCCAGAAAGGTAAAGAGATCGAGCCCGGCGAAATAGCGCTGCGGTGCCATCGCCAGCATTTCGGTACCGCCGACCTGCATGATGCCCAGCACGCCGGCAATACCCAGGACAAAGCCGATCGGCACGCCGACCGCCAGCAGTACAAAGAACAGCACCAGAACCCACATCATGATGCTTCTCCTGTGACATGCGCTGGCGTCGGGCCGAGGCTGAAATCACGCAGACCGGACAGCAGCAACTGGACACACACCAGTGCTGACGACACCGGCACCGCTGCAAACGGAATCCACATCGTCATATCGAAGATAGTGGCGTACTGGCTGGCGCCCTGTCGGGTCATGCCAATGCCAAAGTAGCACAGGAAGGCGAAAAAGGCGAAGGCCAGCGTGTCGATGGCCAGGCACACCTGACGCCGGGTTTGCGCCGGCAGGCGGTCCAGCAGCGCTGTGACGGCCACGTGTTCGCGCCGGGCGACGCCGCTGGAGACCGCAAGCAGGGCGGCCCAGATCATGAGGTAGCGCGCCAGTTCCTCGGTCCAGGTGACTGGCAACTCAATCACATAACGGCCGAACACACCCAGGCCGACGTCGAGTACCAGAATACCCAGGAGCAGGGCGCACAGCCACTCCACGAGCTGGTTCAGTCGGGCACCAAGTACTTTGCTGGTTTGCCCGATGTGATGCAGGGGCGAGCTGACGGTCTGAGCGGTCATGGGCGTTGGTCAATTCGAGATGGAAAGAGAACACTGTCAGGGTTGCAGTGTAGCTGCTCGGGCGAACGCTTCGAACTCCTCAATGGGCAGTGGCCGGCTGAACAAATAGCCCTGGTAGTTGTGGCATCCCAGGTGCGCGAGAAAGTCGCGTTGGGCCTCGATTTCCACGCCTTCGGCGATCACCGTCAGACCCAGACTGTCGGCCAGCGCGATGACCATCTTGGCAATGGCCGCGTCGTTCGGGTCGGTCAGGATGTTGCGCACAAAGCCCTGGTCGATCTTGAGTTGGTCAAGCGGCAGCCGTTTCAGATAAGACAACGATGAATAGCCGGTACCGAAATCGTCCAGTGAAAAATTCACCCCCATGGCCTTCAGGGTGTTCATCTTCGTGATGATGCTCTCCACATCCTTGACCATCAGACTCTCTGTCAGTTCAAGCTTCAGACGCCTTGGACTGGCGCCAGCGTCCGCCAGCGCCGACTGCACGGTGGCGACAAAATCCTTGTGCTGAAACTGGCGCGCACTGACATTGACGGCAACGCTGAGCTGTGCCATTGAAGGCTGCGTCGACCAGATGGCGAGTTGTCGGCAGGCCGATTCGAGCACCCATTGCCCCATCGGGATGATCAGGCCGGTCTCCTCGGCCAGCGTAATGAATTCAAGCGGCGATACCAGCCCGCGCTGGGGATGCCGCCAGCGCAGCAACGCCTCGACACCGGTCAGGCGCCCAGCGCCAACGACTTGCGCCTGGTAGTGCAGAAGGAACTGTCCGGTCAGCACCGCTTCCCGCAAGTCCGCTTCCATGGCGGCACGGCTCATGACTTCTACCTGCATCTGCGGGTCGAAGAAACGCACGCCGTTCCCGCCGCCATCCTTGGCCTGGAACATGGCAAGTTCGGCACGCTTGAGCGGTGCATCGCTGCTCTCCTGCGGGTCCGCGCCGAACAGGGCAACGCCCATGCTCGGCGTGTTGTGATGCTCACCATGGGCCAGTTCGTAGGGCCGGTTCAGGGCGGCAACGATCTTGGCGCTGACGCCTCTGGCCTGTGTCGCCGCCTCCACCTCGCTGAAGCTGAGGCCTTCCAGCATCACCACGAATTCGTCGCTGCCAAGACGGGCTACCGTATCGCCCTCGCGCACACATCCGACCAGGCGCGTTGCCACCTGCTCGAGCAGCAAGTCCCCCTGAAAATGGCCCAGGGTGTCGTTGATGGTCTTGAAATTGTCCAGATCAATGAACAGCAAGGCGCTCTTGCGCTGACGCCGGGTGCTGCTGGTCAGGGTCTGCTCCATCCGGTCCAGCAGCAGACGGCGGTTCGGCAAGCCGGTCAGGGGATCATAGAAGGCCAGGTTCTGGATCTGGTCCTCGGCGGACTTGCGTGAGGTAATGTCGGTGAAGGCGGCGACGTAATGGGTGGTCAGTCCGGCGCTGTCCTTGACCGCGCTGATCGTCAGCCACTCGGGAAACAGTTCGCCGCTCTTGCGCCGGTTCCAGAGTTCGCCCTGCCAGGACCCGTCGCGTTCAATCTCGGTCCACATGGCGGCATAGAAAGCGCTGTCATGGCGTCCCGATGACAACAGGCGCGGACTGCGTCCCACAACCTCGTCGGCCTTGTAGCCCGTGATCTCGGTAAAGGCCCGGTTCACGCGCAGGATGACGCGCTGGGCGTTGGTAATGAACATGCCCTGCTGCGACTCGAAGGCGGTGGCGGCGATGCGCTGGGCCTCCTCGGCCTGTTTGCGCTCAGTGATGTTGCGCATCACTCCGAGAACCGCTGGCATGCCATCGTAGGTAATGAACTTGGCCTGCACCTCGACATCGACGGCCGCGCCATCGAGCCTGAGGTATTTCACTTCGATCATGGGGGCGGAACCGCCGCTGACCGTGATGCCTCTGATGCGATTTGAAATGGCTTCGCGAAAGTCCGCATGAATCAGGTCCAGGATCGGCTTTCCCAGCAAGTCCTGCTCGTGATGACCGCCAAACAACTTGACCGCAGCCGGGTTGGCGAAAACGAGTTTGCCCGAAGAGTGGACCGTGATGGCTTCGGGCGACCATTCGATCAGCGTGCGATAGCGCTCCTCGCTCTCCTTGACCTTGGCATCGGCCAGCTTGCGCTCGGTGATGTCTTCGATGAAGACGGTGAAGTGCCAGACAACGCCAGTCTGCATCGGCGTGACAGTCATCTCCACCGGGAACTCGGTACCATCCCGGCGCATCGCTGTTCGCTCGGTGCGCCGGTTCAGGATGTACTCGGTGCGGGACGAGGCCATGCCGTCAATCCCGCCCCGAAAGGCAGCACGGTGCTGCTGCGCAATGATGGTTTCATCGAGCACCAGACCGATCGCCTCGCTCCTGCTCCAGCCGAAGATGATTTCGGCACGCCGGTTCCAGTCGGTAATCAGACCCCGGGCGTTCATCTCGATGATCGCGTCCAGCGCGGTATCGACAATGGCGCGCATGCGTCCCTGATTCTCCATCAGGTCGCGCATGGTCTGGTTCAGGCGCCGACCCACGAAAATCATCAGAACCATGCCGCACACCAGCGCCAGTCCGACCATGCCCTGGCGTTCCCCGCCGCCCCACCACAGTACCAGAGCCGGGGGCGATGCGACGGCGCTGACGAACGCCATCATGGCCGTGCGCTGTTCCGCCATGGAGATCATGGCCACCGTGCAGACGGCCAGCAGTATCGCCACCAGCAGCGTGAGCTCGACACCACTGGCATGGTGGATCAACAGACAGGGCCCCAGTGACCAGGTCAGGCCCGCCAGCGTCGACTGCAGCAGGAAAATCCACTTCCAGTGCGCAACCTGCTGCGCCTGTGGTGCGGCGCGTCTGAAGGCGGCACATTCAAAGTAGCCCAGGGCCACACCAAACAGAATGGCCACGGTCCAGAGCGACATTTCTGCTGCGGGGAAAACGCGCCACAGGAGCACGGCAATGAGGGCGGTCACCCCCGCTGTCATCAACAGGTTGAGGGGCTTGCGTGTGTAGGCGGTGTAGAGCAGCCGCGCCTCGACGTCCGCACCGGGTTTTGGCGCAATGGGTGCCTGGTCAAGCAAACCGCGCATGAGGTTCCGGGGTTGACGCATGGCTTCAAATCACCCGCGGCAGCGCATCTGCGAGAAAGTCAAAAACACGGCGGATGCGCGCGCTCGTGCGAATTTCCCGGTGCACGGCCAGCCACATCGGCAAGGACGGGATCTTGAGCTGTCCGGGAAGTACTTCGACCACATCCGCCGCACCGCGCGCCATGTAGTCGGCGCAAAAACCCACACCCAGCCCGGCACGAACCGCCTGCCATTGCACAATGAGGTCGTCGCTGCGCAGTGCGAATGTCGAGCGTGTCACGGGGTAACCCATGGCGGCGAATCCCTGCAGGATGGCGGGGTTGGCGTCATTGCCTATGAGTTCGTGCTGCAAGAGGTCGGTGGCCTTGTGCAAGGGTGCATGACTTTCCAGATAGCTCCGGCTGGCGTAGGCGCCCAGTCGCACATCCCCGATCTTCCTGGCGATCAGTGAACTCTGGTCTGGGCGCACCATGCGCACGGCGATGTCGGCCTCGCGGCGCAACAGGTTGCTGACCTGGTTGCTTGACACGAGCTCGATCTGGATGTCGGGCAGCACACGACGCATGTCCGCCAGCACGGGCGGCAGCAGTTGCACCGCCACCGGGACACTGGCCGTGATGCGTACCGTGCCAGCGCTCTGGCTCTGGGCGCCCGACAGCGTGCGCGACAGTTGCAGGGCGCCGGCCTCCATGCCTCGCGCCGCCTGTGCCAGCTGCAAGGCGGTTGCCGTTGGCACCAGGCCACGTCCTGTGCGTTCGAACAGCACCACGCCCAGTTGACTCTCCAACTCCGCGATGTGGCGCCCCACGGTCGGTTGACTCATTTGAAGTTGCCGCGCTGCGCCCAGCAGGCTGCCCTGATCCAGCGCCGCCAGGAACGAGCGCACCAGGCTCCAGTCAAAACCGTGTTCCAGGTTGGTATTCATTAATGCAATTCTGCTATGTCGTCCTGAGCATTGTGGTTCAGCCTCATTCTTTCCACAATAGCACCAATGGATCCAATTGAATCAATGTTGTCAAAGGAGATGTCATGAAATCCACCGTTCTGATCCTGGGCGCGCGCGGTCGCCTGGGGCTGGCCGCAGCCCGGGCCTTTCGCAATGCCGGCTGGCGGGTTCTGGGTCAGGTGCGCCCGGGTGCCAGCGCACCGACAGAGGATGGCGTGGAGTGGCTGGCGGTCGATCTGGCGGATACCGCTGGCTTGGCCGCAGCGGCCAGTGGCACCACGGTCGTGCTGCATGCAGTCAACCCTGCGTATCCGCGTTGGGAAAAGGAAGCGTTGCCGGCGCTGGACCATGCGATCGAGCTGGCGAGTGATCTGAGGGCCTTGCTGATGCTGCCGGGCAATGTCTACAACTTTGGTGCCGGCATGCCGTCCGTGCTGCGGGAGGACACGCCGCAGCAGGCGCAGACCCGCAAGGGCAGGATCCGCATCGCCATGGAGCAATGCATGCGCCAGGCCGGCGCCACCGGTGAACTGCGCAGCGTGGTCATACGCGCCGGGGACTTCTTCGGCAGTGGCAAGGGCAGTTGGTTTGACCTGGCGGTGACGAAGAACCTGCGCAACGGAGAGCTCAGCTATCCCGGCGCCTGGGATGTGGCGACGGCTTGGGCCTATCTGCCCGATCTGGCGCAGACTTTTGAGCGCGTCGCGCGTTGCGCCCTGGCCGAGCCGGGCCGTTTCAGACCATTCGAGGTGTTTCATTTCAGGGGTTACTCGCTGACCGGATCTGAATGGATGGCTGCGCTGGAGCCATTGGCGCGGGAACAGGGGTGGGTGGCTTCACAGGCGCCCCTCAAGCGCGGCGCCATGCCCTGGTGGTTGTTCAAGGCGCTGGGCTGGGCGGTGCCCATGTTTCGCGAAGTCTCCGAGATGCAGTATCTGTGGCACACACCGCACGCGCTGGCCAATGACAAACTGGAGGCTTTGATAGGCCCTGAACCACACACGCCGCTGGCGCAGGCGGTGCGCTCCGCGCTGACAGATTTGAAACTGCTGGAACGCTCGAAGGAGGAAATCTGCCATGCAACGGCGTAACTTTCTTCGTATCGCAGGTGGGGGCAGCATTGCCGCCGCCACCCTGGGCGCGGGTGCACTGTCGGGCTGTAGCGCCAACCGGATGCCGCCAGAGGCTGTTGAGGCCTGGCGCGGCCCCGGTCACGACGCCAGCACGGGCACCGATGTGCGGCGCTGGTTGCTGAGCTACGCGATTCTGGCGCCGCACTCGCACAACCTGCAGTCCTGGGTGGTGGACCTGGGTACACCGGGCGAGATCGTCCTGAGCTGTGATCTCAAGCGCCTGCTGCCGCAGACCGATCCACTGTCGCGCCAGATCATGATGAGCCACGGCACTTTTCTGGAGCTTCTGGATCTGGCCGCGCGCGAACGGGGTCTGCGCGCCGACATCACGCTGTTCCCGCAGGGCGCATTTGGTCCCGACAAGCTTGACGCCCGCCCGGTGGCGCACATCAGGCTGGTGCCGGACGCGGCAATTGGCAAAGACCCGCTGTTCGGGCAGATTCTGCTGCGCCACACCAACCGCAGCGCCTATGACCCTTCGCGAACGATTTCGCCTGCCGCCTGGGAGGCTATGCAGCAGGCGGTGCTGCCACACAAGCTGGGCTTCGGATTTGCGGGTGCCGGGCAGGCCGATGCGCTGGCGCGGCATCGCAGTCTGGCGCTGGAGGCCTGGCGCATCGAACTGAGCACGCCGCGCACCATCATGGAATCCTATGACGTGCTGCGTGTCGGTGCGAGCGA
>CAIQVX010000393.1 GCA_903875275.1 uncultured beta proteobacterium
AGCACAGACGATTGCCGTGCTGCCGGTCGCGGCCACCGAACAGCATGGGCCGCATTTGCCGCTCTGTGTGGACACGGCGCTGGTCGACGGTGTGGTGGCGGCTGCCTTGCCGAAACTGGCGCCGGAACTGAAGGTCCTTTTCCTGCCAACACAAGCCGTGGGGCTGAGCCCCGAGCATGCCGCCTTCCCTGGCACGCTCACACTTAAGTCCGAAACAATTCTGCGCCTGTGGACCGATATTGGCGAGTCGGTAGCGGCAGCGGGCATCAGAAAGTTTCTGCTCTTCAATTCCCACGGCGGACAGGTCAGCGTGATGGACCTGGTGGCACGCGATTTGCGCTCGCGCCTTGGAATGCTGGTCTACAGCGCGAGCTGGTTCAGCCTGCCACTGGTCGATGCGAAGGGCCAGGATGTCAACGCACTCTTCAGTGCCGATGAGCACCGTTTTGGCATTCATGGTGGTGATATTGAGACCTCGATGATGATGGCGCTCAAACCAGGCCTGGTCGACATGACGCAAGCCAGAGATTTTTCGTCGAGCGCGCAGGAGCGGGCCAGCCACTTTGACATTCTTGGCAACGGCAGAAGTGCCAAGCTGGGATGGCAAATGCAGGACTACAACCCGGCAGGTGCAGTTGGCAACGCCAGTGCGGCCAGCGCCGTGAAGGGGCGTGCAGTGCTGGAAGCGGCAGGACTGGGTCTGGCCCGACTGCTGGCCGAAATGGACCGCTTGCCCCTGAACACCCTGGCCGCCCAGGCGCAGCCATAGAGTCGGTACAGAACCCGGCTCAATCGGCCGCTTTGTCCCTGACTGGAAAGATACCGGCGGTTTGCTGCCTCCTGAACCAGTCGATGAGCATTCTCTCTTCGTAGACAAAGCGTGTCCTGGCAAACCTTTGTGCATGGAACAGGAAGGCCATGTCGCTGATCTCCTCCTTGCCCTGCAGCAGCAAACCCTGCGACGCGTCCTTGAGTAGGTAGCTGAATGAGATTCTTGGCCAGTAGATGCTCCTGACAACGCGGACGTCCTGCCAGCGCAAGCCATAAATCCCGTTGACCTCACCCGCGAGATCAACATCGGTCACCGTCACCTCAAACAGGCAGTTCTCGGGAAGCTGCCTGGCCATACCGGCGAAAACAGACGCCATCTCCTCGAACAGACTTTCCCGAAAGCTGTCGCGCAACTCATGGCCCTCACGAATATCGGTGTAGCGGTCCGGATCCTGCCACGTGACCTTGACCTCGCCCGCCAGCGCCGCACTGCTCATGACCAGTGCGATCAGCAGGGTGAGAAGTCTTACAGGCATACAGCACGCTCCAGTTGCAGGGTCAGGCGTGGGTGATCCAGCTCGCATGCTCGGCGTGCTCGAGATGCGGCAGCGTATTGAAGGTCACCAGACTGTGGCGCTTTGGATTGAACGCGAACTCGGTGATGGCACTGTTTCTGATGCGCATATTGAGCTCAATCGTGGTTTCGGGCGTTGTGCCCAGTATATGACCGATGGCCGTGGCAATCGGGCCACCGCTGGAGACCAGCAGGACATTGCCCTCGCAGTTTTTCCGGACATGGTCCAGTGCCGTGCTGACCCCAGCCTGGAACTCGCGGTAACTGGGCATCCCCTTGGGGCTGACAACGCCGTTCATCCATTGCGTCAGACCATCGCGCAGCAGGCGAAAGTGATGGCGGTACAGCTCGGGCGTGTCTGGCTTTTGGAGCTTGTGCGGATACACGGTAGCGATCACGGCTTCACTGTCGAATTCGTTCAGACCCGGCCACACCTGCGCTTCCAGCGCAAAGCCGCCACCCTCCTGGATGGCTGAATAGGTTTGCAGGTGGCGACGCAGTGTGCCCGTTAGGACCGCATCGAAGCTCAGTCCCTTCTGGCGGAAATAATCGCCCAAGCGCACGCTTTGCCGCTGACCCAGTTCGCTCAGCCTGTCATAGTCAGCAGCACCAAACGAAGCCTGGCCATGGCGTACGAGGTAAAGGGTTCCCATGCAGCGAATCTAAACCAAGTCACTGTCGCTTTCTTGTCGCACGAGCGACGGTAACGACCAGACATGCGGCCTTCAGAGTCTGACCGATCCTTCGACACAGGTAAGGGATTCCCCGCCAACCCAGACCTGACCGGCCTTGTCCTGCTGGATATGAACGCGCCCGGCACGGCCCAGACAGTGACCTTGCTCGGCGATGTAGACACCAGGAGCCAGTCCCTCGGCAATCAGCCATTGGGCCAGGCTGGCATTGAGGCTGCCGGTGACCGGGTCTTCATTGACACCGACAGGCGCCGCAAAGGCCCGCACCTCGACTACGGGAAGATCTGGCATCGCGCCTGCCGCGTGACTCGAACGCCAGGAAGAAGCGCGCGCCTCGCGGTTGGAACGGGCGATCAGCTGCGCTGCCGGCGCTGCATTCTCGATGGCGACCACTCCGACCTTGTAGCCCAGATTCTTGAGCGCCAGATGGTCGGGGCTAAGCTGCAATACGGTTTGGCG
>CAIQVX010000394.1 GCA_903875275.1 uncultured beta proteobacterium
GCGGGGTCCATCTGCTGGCTGCCGCGCTGGGTTTCAGCGGTGCCGCCCTGGCCATTCTTGGCTCTGCAGACCTGGCAACCGCCCACCGCGCGCAGGGCTCCTGGGAACCTGTTGCAGGCTACCTGCTGGCGCTGGCATCCGCCTTTATCTGGGCCAATTATTCCCTGCAAACCAAACGCGGCGAACTTAACAACAGGGGTTTCCCGACCGCGGCCATTGGTCTGTTTGGTCTGCTATCGGGTCTGGCCTCCCTGCTGTGCCATGTCGCACTGGAACCCGCAGTGAGTCTGGATCTGCGTGACTGGCTGCTCTTGCTCCTGCTGGGCATGGGGCCTTTGGGTGCCGCTTTCTTTCTTTGGGACAGGGCACTGAAAACGGGCGACGTGCGCCAGATCGGGCTTCTGAGCTACCTGACGCCACTGGCTTCCACAACGCTGCTGCTGCTCGTCACCGGCCGCACTCTGTCCTGGCACATTGTGCTGGCTGCGGCACTCATTATTGGAGCAGCTCTGCTGGGGACACGGCAACGATGAATCCGCGACCAGAACTTGATCAGGTCACCGTCATTTCATCAAAGATACCGAATACACGCTGGAATTCCTCGAGTGAAGTCTCGCCCTCAATCAGGCGCCGTGCGCAGACGTCAAGCATGCCCACGTGGTTGCCCGGGGTCAGCACGCCCTTGAGCGCGTGGCGACCAGCCCCGGCGGCGATCCATTGCGAAACGCCACTGTCGATCAGCAGAATCTCATAGGCCGGCAGTCGACCGAAATAGCCAGTCTCGCGGCAATGCGAACAGCCGACAGCCCGGTACACGGGACTGTTGCCAAGGCGGCTTTGCAGGGATGGAGGGCGCTGCGAAATTGGACTGTCATCGATCTGCCGGCACTGCAGGCAAAGACGGCGGATTAAACGCTGCGTCACCACGCCGATCAGCGACTCCGAGATGCTGAGTGAACTCACGCCCAAGGACTGCAAGCGCGCGGGCACACTGAAGACGTTGTTCACATGCAAAGTGGAAAGAACCAGGTGTCCAGTCTCCGAGGCACGGATCGCCGCCTCGGCCGTTTCTCCGTCCCGTATTTCACCAATAAGCATGATGTCCGGGTCATGCCGGAGGAAGTGCCGGATCGCTGAATCAAAGGTGTAACCAGCCCTTCGGTTGACCTGTGTCTGACAAGCCGACGGGAGATCGTATTCAACCGGATCCTCCACGGTCAAAATGCTCTTTCCCGACATTCCATGGGGTTTCAGCCCGGCATACAGGGTGGTGGTCTTGCCGGACCCGGTTGGGCCTGTCATCAGCGCAAGGCCATAGGGCTGCGTAAAAAACCTGTGCAAAAGAGGCACGTGCTCAGAGTAAAAGCCCAAGTCTTCGAGCCCGCTAATGAAGTTGCCCTTGGACAGCAGGCGCATCACCACACTTTCACCATGCGGCGTGACGGCGGTTGACACCCGAATGTCAAGCGTCAGGCCGCCACCATCAAAAGAAAAGCGCCCATCCTGCGGGCGCAGATTGTCGGCAATGTCCATGCCACCGGCCACCTTGATGGCCGACACCAGCCGTGCCAGCACGCGCGGCATCGCCGCCACCGGTGACAGCACACCGTCAATGCGAAAGGCCAGCAACAGCGACTGCGCGTCAGGGATGATGTGGATGTCGGTAGCGCGCTCACGCCCGGCCAGCGTGATCATGGCCTGCATCATGGGCTCTGTGCCCAGACTACCCTGACTGTCCTGCTCCAGACGCCTGCGTTCACGATCGAAAGCGTCGCGCGCGCTGTCACGCATCGGCGCATAGGCCTTGTCAACCGCCTGAATGACGGCCGAAAAAGGCCCCTGCAGCAGCAGCAGCTGCAAGCCAAGGCGGCGGCGCACCCAGTCGGCCACTTTCTCTGGATTGCCCTCACCCAGCCAGACCGTCAGTTGCCCGGCCTCGACCCGTAGCGGAAGAAAGCTGAGTGACTGGCAGATCTCGCGCCGGCACAGCGACAGCGCATCAGCGCTCGGCTGTCCGGGCGGCAATGTGTGCTGGTAAACCAGACCGCGCGCCTCTGCAACCACATCACCCATATCGCGGTCGCCGACCAAGCCCAGGCGCACCAGTTGCCCGGCAAAGGAGCCGCCCGATACCTCGTGTCGGCGCTGCGCGTACAGCAGTTGGGAGCGGTTAAGCCAGCCCTGGCGCAGCAACGCCTGCCCCAGCGCCAACTCCGGCGCGCTTAAACCCGTCACATTCAGTCCATCAAGTAGTAAATAGTCATCGTCGCCACCTGGGCTTCGTCGTAGGCCGTGCCGCAAGTAGCGCTGACATCGGGTGTCACTTGAATGCAGTCGTTGGTCAAACTGTATTCAGCTTTCGCAACACCGGTGTACACACCTCCACCCAGCGCTCCGGAATGGGGGCCCGGGTACTGGCGCACTTTGCCAAACTGCGCGTCGCGCGCCGTATCCACCAGTGAGTCAATCAGTCGCGCCAGATCGGGCGTCACATGGTGCAGCACCATCACGTTCTTGACCGGCAAGGAATAGGCACCCGGAACTGCGGTTTCAGTCAGCCAGGGAATAGCGCGGAAACAGACCGTCATCTCCTGCGGGTTGCCGTTCGAATCGAGATAGGAGTACTGTGCATTCATGCCTTCGGCACGGCCCTGCGGCATATCAACACCGGCCTGCAGCATTGCGGTGCGCAGAGTCCCGCCGCACACATCGGAACCGTCGGCGCCTGAAGTGTTGGCGCTGACGTAACCCGTCGGGGAACCCGCAGTATCACCCACCACATAACCAACCTTGGTCTTGTATGACAGATAGGCCAGATTCCAGCCATTGACAAAAGAGGAGCCCAGGCGCTGGTAGGCCGCATTGCGCTGCATGTCGCCACCGACCGCAACAGCCCCGACGATCAGCCCAACCACAAGGAGGACGACCGAGAGTTCAACCAGCGAGAACCCACCCTGACGACGCCAGAATGCATGGGAGTGTGTGCAATTTTTCATGATGGTCATGCCTGTGAAGTATCACTGATCAGAGTAAACGTTGTTGAGGCCGGCTTCGACGTCGGCCTTGACACTGTCGTAGAGCGGGTTCAGCTTGGTGCTGACCAGGGTGTTAAATTTGGTCTGGTAGCTCTGGAAATCGTTGTAGTTGCGCACCGTGAAAACCTGGTTCGCAATCGCGAGCGCAAGCGCTGCAGTATTGAGGCCGATGGCTATACCGGACGAAACGGCGGCGCCCGACGTGACGCCCATGGTGTTAATGGCCGACGAAATGGCGGTGGCCATGGCAGCCCCCGCCGACAACAACCCGGTCGTAGCCATGGCAATGTTGGCACCCGCAGTGAAATTGTCGGCGTAAGCCATGTCAACTGCAATATCCATTTGCGTGGCGTAGTCGTCACTTGACTGCTTTAGCAGCGCCAGCATGGTCTCCACATTGGGCAATGCACGCCCTGCGGTCGCCATGTTCGCCGTGCACCCCAGCGCCTCCCACATCTGGTCAAAATAGCCAACCACAACGCGGTCGTCATACGTGATGGACTGTTGTCGGTTCGGGTGTTCGAATCCCGGGTCGGCGGCGGTGGCCGAGTGGTTGAGGCTATCGAAGCGGTCGCCGTTCGCATTCAGGCTCATGTTTCCCACACCCGGGTCCACCAGCACATAGGCAACATTCATGCTGGCAAGGCCCTGCGTCTTGACGTACAGGTAGTTGGTATCGGTTGTCTTGCTGGCAACCTGTGTCATGCCGGCACGCAGGCCCTGACAGAAGTCGAGCCGGTAATTGCGATTCGTCATCGTCGCATAGGACTTGTCAGTCAGCGTGACCGGCGACGGGTAGACGCCAATCGAAGGCTGGTAGCGCTCAGCTCTGGCTCCCAGGGAGGCCGTGCCGCGCAAAGTACCCGACGGTTTGTTGTAGAGCGCGTACTTGAAGTCGAAGCCGTCGGCGTTGACCAGTGGGTTGGCGTAGCCCAGCGTAATGTAAGGGAGTTTGCCAATGACAGCCGTAGCCGGGCAGTACTTGTTGCCACTGCCGTCAACCAAAGCGTTTTCCAGGCCGGTGCCGGTTGTGTCAGCGCAGGGCAGGCGCCCGTTGATCGCGGCAAACGACTCCAGGCTGAACTCTACATTGCTGAGGTTGCGTACCGTTTCTGCCGTAGCGGACGAGCGCCGCATGGCTGGTACCACCTGCGCCACCACCATGGCGATCATGCCCATCACAATAATGACGAAACTCAGCTCGACAAAGGTAAAGCCGGACTGCGAGCGACCAAAATATCGAATTTGCTTCATTGGAACCACCCACGCTGATCAAGCAACAATAATGCATCGCGGCGCTCATTGCGGAAGGTCGCGGCGTCGGTGACCGCGGTATTCGAATCCGTCACCCGGTCAGTGCCTTCCTCAACCTCATCGATCTTCAGGATGACATCCTTGATCGCTTCAGCCAGGCCGTAAGTGGACAGGGAAATGGCAGGCACCGAACTGATCAGACTGGCTGCAATGGTTCCGGCGCCGGCCGGGCCTGCAAGCGCGATGCCGAGGTCCAGAACCCCCAAAGCTACATTCAAGATCGTGTCAAAAGTTGCCAAAATAACGACGTTGTCGGCCTGAGTCTTTTTTTGCTTGCGTACGTCAAGTTGATAGCTGCGGAAGTCCAGCAGGTACTTGCGCACACGCCAGTTCTCGTTGGCAAAGTCGGCTTCGCGCGCTGCGGCACTGGTAGCTGCCAGCAGGGTGGGGCAACGCAGATCAGAAAACATTTGCGTCAACGTACCTGCGACCACCTTGTCATCATAGTCCGGCGCTTGCAAGCGGCCCGGGGAATCAAAGGCCAGTTTACCTGGTCCAGCGAGCAACGCGGCCCTGTTATTTCCGTTGAAGGCTGGGTCGGCGTTGCCCGGATCCACCAGTACCCAGGCCACGTTGGTCACCACGCTGGGGTCTTTCCAGTCCCGAACACGCAAGCGCGCCGTATCCGAAGCGCCGGCCGCCGCGCGCAGCTTGGCGCAAAAATCGAGGCCGTTGACGATGGGTGTGTCGGCACCGACCGCGTGGCTGGTCGAGTTCCACGTGCTGTCCTTGACGCGCGTCGTGCTCCCAGCCGCGTAGTAGTTGCTAGCGTCCGAATCCAGAAAGGTTGGCGTGTAAACGTCTGACGCCACACCCAGGTCGTTGCCGCCTCTGAGGATGGCGTAAGCCAAGGGACGTCCATCCAGATTGGTGGCTGGACGCGCCAGGCCCAGAGCTTTCCAGGGTACGAAACCGCTGTCGAGCGTGCAGTCTTCGACGCCGCTGCCAGCGCCGATGCCACTGGCGGCCGGGCAGGGCAAGCGGTAGTTCCGGTGTACAAAACTCTTCATGGCCAGTTCTGTCCCCTCCAGCGGCGTCGAGCCTGGGGACGCCGCCGCGGCGACGGCTCCCTGGGTCAGCAACCGCGGTACTGCCGACATCAGGAAGCCAACGCTGAACAGCGTCAGAGCCATCTCCAGAATGGTAAATCCCCGGTTGCGGTAGTGCCTGGCCTTCATTTCGATACCCCCGCCTTGATCAAGGTATTCACAATGAGTTCTGCGCCCTGAATGGTGGACTTGGTTTTGCTCGACGGGGTACCCGGTGCCGGCGGCGTGGCGGTGCAATCCAGCGCACCGACATTGGCCAGACTCAACGGCGAGCCACTCCAGGTCGCGGTATTCACGGTTTCCGTGAGATCCCATGTCGCCGGATCTGGGTTGGACGGCGTAGCGCCACCGTACCAGGCAGTCGCTGCCGGATCTGCCACCGAGCACAGCGCGGTCTTCAGCTTGTTGCGGTCAGCCCAGGCGGTGGCAAGCGTGGTTGCGGCTTCTCTGGACACTGTGGCCACATCGGTGTTCTTGTAGGCCTCGTAAGCGGCGAGATAGGCATTCACATCCAACGAGACGGTGCGCGCCTTCGGGTCCGACGCGGCGTTTGCGGCGCTGCCGTTATTTGTCCAGCCACAGGCACTGGTCACGCTGCTGCTGCCGCACAGGCTGGTCTGGCCCTGGTAATCCCAGGAGCCGTAGCCGGTGCCCATGGCAGTCTGCAGGTTGCTTAGCGCTGTAGCACGCGCCGCGTCCGCGACCTGGGCCGCAAGGACGGCGGCGTCGTAAGCTGCTTTGGCCGTGCTGTAGGCGTCAAGGTAGCTCTGGCTGGTGGCGGCGTAGCCAGCATCGTACGTGACCCCTGCCACCGCACAACCAATGGTGCCGCAATGGGTGGCCACGTAAGTGTTGTAAGTACTCAGCTTTGCGTTGGCTGTTGCCAGCAAGGCAGCATTCGCCGCCAAACCCACTGCCGCCTGATAGGCGTCGAGATTGGCCTGATCGAAGGCCTTGATATTCGACAGCAGATTGCTGTAGGCGCTGACTACGGCATTGGCGGCGCTTAGCGCATCGGCCACCGCCGTCGCGTCCACGGTGGATGGTGTGCCGTCGGCCTGCGGCTGCGGTGATTTGGCCTGGTAGTAGCTGTCCAGCGCAGGGACGATTCCCGGATAGTAGGGGGCAGCCAGAGCACTCTTGGTCCAGGTAACGGTCTTCTTGAAATCGCTGTAGCCAGCGGCGGCACACGAGGCACTGTCAAGAGGAGCCGGAGGCGTGCCGCAGGTAAGCAGGCCCAGATCCTTGTCAACCAGCGTCAGAGCTCCGCCAGCGTTCTTTTCGGGCCCAGTCAGTTTTGTATAGCCCGCAGCAAGACACGCAGCCTCCCCGAGCAGGCAGGAGTCCGTTACCGTCTTGCTGTAGGTTGTGACGGTGCTGGCTGCGTAGCCATTCGCCAGACAGGTCGCCGCAGCCGCGGCAGACGCGGAGCCGTCACAATATTGGATCCCGTCGGGCCCATTCTTGCTGTAGGTCGTGGTCGTCTTTGCGGTGTAGCCGGCGGCGAGGCAATCGGTCTGCGGGTCCAAATTGCAATAGGTCGTCGTGCTGGTGCTGTAGGTGGTGACGTTGTTGGTACTTCCAACCGCCACGCAGCCAGCATGGGATGCAGGGTCGCATGTCACAGCGCTGCCATTCAAAATGCCGTTCAGCAAACCCCCAAGGCTGCCACTCTTGCTGGTAACGGCGGCAATATCGGCATTGAGCGTAGCTGCTGCGTTGTCAACATTGGCCTTGAGTGCATCGGCCGCTGCGCCAGCAGCCCGCTTCGATACGGCCGTAGCCTTGGAACTGAGATAAGCGGTTTTCTTGGTCGCCAAGTCGGCAGCGGTAACGGGTGAAGACGGTGGGGGCGGCGGCGCCGCGTCTGCGGATGAAGTGCGCTGCTTGATGTCAGCGTACAGAACGGTCGCCGCGATGCTCAGGCCGATGCCGGTGGCGGCGGCCACGGCTGCGCCTACCGATAGCCCAAGTCCAATGCTGGCGCTGGAGAGGGAGGTGGCATAGACTGGAATCAGCGCGCAGCTGACCCAGGGCGGGATGGGGCAGGTGGCGGAGGCGGTAGCAAGCAGACCGGCGGCAATGCCGATCTGTTCGCTCGCTTCCGCCGCATCCGCAATGGTCTGCGACAGTTCCCATGCTGCAATGGCAATGCTGATGGAGTTGAGTATCAATCCCTTCAGTGCATCCTTGTTGTTGGCGTCGGCGTAGTCTTCCACTTCCTTCTGAATCGTCACGGCATCCACCAACAGGCCGATCGAGTTGTTCATTGCCTTGCAGCGGAAATAATCGTGCAAATCAGTCGGGCCGCGGAAAAAGGTTCGGTCGTCGTAGGTCGGGTCAATCTGCTTTTCGGACAGTTCAAACTGGTAGGCATTCAGGGCGTTGAGGCCGTCGTACTGGGCGTTGATGCTCGGCCCACCGGTCCAGCCGGCCGACAATCCATCACGATTGGCCCTGCCCGGCAGGGCCAAGGCGTAGACAGACCTTGACTGTCGGGCGATGGAAAGCTCCGTGACACCCGGCGTGCCGGTCTTGCTTTGCAGCCTCTCCAGGGTGAGGCAAAAGTCGAAAATATTCCGTGGATTTCCAACTTTAACCTTGGCATTGTCCTTGTCGGCGTAGGCCGGAAAAAAGACCTGGTCGGAACTGGAAAAGTTGATCCCGGTATCTACGTCGCCGCCGTCGTTGTAAACACCGTAAAGTATCGGGACCTCGCCGTAGACGTAATTTTTTTCGGCCATGCCCAGTGTCAGGTAGGGTAGGTAACCTTTTTGCTTGGAAACGTCGGCACAACTCGATGCCGCTGCGCCGTTGCCATCGAGGTCCGGACAGGGCAGGCGTCCGTTGGCCGCCACATACTGGCGCAACTGGTTGTCGGCCAGACGCAGCAGCGCGTCCGAGTCCAGCGCCTGGCTCTTGGAGAAGTAGTCTGAGGTCTTGTAACTCAGCCCCACCACCAACGCCATCAGCGCGCCCAACATCCCCAGCAGTTGCAGTATGCCCATGCCGCGCTGCGCCCGCGCGGCCGGGTGGGCGCGCCGGCTTGGTCTAGTCTGGAATGGAAATAAATTGCCCATAACCTTGCGCTTACTTCATGACCTGCGAGATAAGCTGGTACACCGGCAGCAGAAACACCACCACCACCAGAATAAAAAAACCGCCCGCCACCAGGATCAGCGCCGGTTTCAGGATTTCCCCGAGGGAACTGATGACGTGTTCGAGCCGCTGACGATAGTCATCGGCCAGTATCTGCAACTGGTTTTCCAGCGTACCGGTCTGCTCGCCAACCGATACCAGGCGCGTCACCATGGCCGGGAAAACTCCCGAGCGGGTCATTTCTATGCTCAGTGCGTTGCCGCGATTCACACCATCGCGAATCGACTCGAGCTTGCGCGCGTAGAACGGGTTGCGCACGTTGGCGGTAAGAATCTTGAGCGAATCGTTGAGCGGTATGCCGGCGCGGATCAGGAGCGCCATGTATTCGGTGATGAAGGCCAGCGAGGATGACTTGATCAAGAGGCCGCTGATCGGCAAACGGTAGAGCAGGTAAAAGATCTGGTAGCGCACGCGGGCGCTTCGCAGCAGTAACGCCAGTACCACCACGAGCGCCGCCGCGCTGAACCAGAAGCCGCCCTGCATGAAATTGCGCAGGCCCTGGATGGCGTGCATGGTGGCCAGTGTGTACGAGGGCAGCTTGGCACCCATCTGCGCGAACATGCGCGCCAGTTCGGGCAGCACGAAATAGATCCAGAACACGACCACGCCAATGATGGTGCCAAAGGCAAACAGAGGGTAGATCAAGGCCTTGCCGACATCCTGGCGGATGCGCTGTACACGCTTGAGGTGCTGGCCACTCTCAATCAGGGTGCGGTCCAGCCCGCCCGAGAGTTCACCAATGCCAACAAGGGCCCGCACTGCCACAGGGATCTGGTGCGCGTGCTGGGCCAGCGAGGCCGACAGCGCATTGCCGGCCACCACGCTGGCATGCACTTCGAGCGCGAAGCGGCGGATGTCGCGGTGCTCAATGTCTTTGGCCAGTTCCTGCAGCGCGCCGTCGATCGGCAGACCGCTCTTGAGCATGATGCCCAGGTTATGAAAAAACTCGGCCAGCTGGTCATACGGCCATTGCCGGCGCAGCAGCGGCGCTACAAAGCGCCAGACACTTGCCAGCCAGGCCGGAGCCCGCCACAAACGCATGATGATGGCACCGGTCTGCTGCTCCAGCAACAGCTGCGCGGTCGCGTAATCGCCGGCGCCAAGCAAAGCCAGCCTCTGACGTATGCCACCCGCCGGGTTCATGTACCGAACCCAAAAGATTCGGGAGTCCATCATTGCGGTCCCCCCGCGCTCTGTCTGGCGTTATGCGACAAAACACACGAGAGCCGGTAAGCGGTATCCTGGCTGAACTGCCCGGTGGTGGTCAGCCCTTGATCTCTTTGAAACTGCGACAACGCATACGCCGTTCTTGACCCCATGACCGCATCGACTGCGCTCTTGTCGAGCCAACCCCGACGCACCATGAACTGCTGCAAGTGCCTCACCGCTTCACTCGACTGGCCCATAGCCACCGGGGCCGTTGGCCACTGTGCCTCGACGAAGCTGAGTCGCCAGGATTTACCCTGCAGATCAGTCACATCCAGCATAGGCCGCTCGGCACAAGACTGAACCCACTCACCCTGGGCGATCAGCACTTGCCACGCATACATCTGCGGTGCGTTGCGGAGTTCCTCCGTTAGCCCATTGATGCTGGCTGCCACCGGCCAGGCCATGGCCCACAAGCCTGGAAATGAGGCTCTGGCGGTACTCCAATCGCTCGGTTCAGTAATTGTCGCCGGCACGACGGCTCGGACCGGCGCCGGAACTGGCTTGACACTTGTTCCCTTGTTCGCAGCCTTGGGGACAGGCAGGGCCATGTCATCCATGAGCAGCCGAACACCAACTGCGCTCGCTGCTGCAACGGCCAGAATCATCAGGACAGTCAGGCCGTGGCGTCGCAGCCAGTTGCGTGGTGGGGACGAGGCGCCTGCCCCATGCCCAGCTGTGGGGATCTGCCAGCCCAGATCTTCCACCGCACGCAACACCAGGTCGCGGTCCACAGTGGAAGACCCGCCGACCAGCAGTCCATAGAGACAGCGGTCCATCAAATGGTGGATGCGTCGTGGAAAACCAGCAGTCCATTCGTGCAACGATTGCAGACCATCGGCGGTAATCGGCAGACTCTGGGCCCGCCCGGCCTTTGCCATCCGGTGCTGGACGTAGGCGTACAACTGCTCGCGATCAAGGGGTTGCAGCCGCCGGTGCAGTGCAATGCGGCTCCTGACCTGTCGCATTCCATACTGGCTCAGCGTGTCAAGCAACTCCGGCTGACCGCACAGGACAATCTGGATCAGCTTGCTCTGCGCTGTCTCCAGGTTGCTCAATTGACGCACGACGTCCAGTGCATGGACATCCAGCGCCTGGGCATCGTCGATGAACAGGACGTTGATTTTTCCCTTTGCCGCCTCGGTCAGCAGAAACCTGTTGAGTTCCGCCAGGTAGTCGATCCGCCGTGCCTGCGCGGGCAGTTGCAGACCAAAGTCCCGACCGATCATCTCAAGCAATTCGGTCTGATCCAGGAAACTTGTGAGAATCAGCGCCGTGTTGTACTGTGCCTTGTCAAAAGTTGCCAGCAAGCGCCGCAAAAGGGTTGTCTTACCCAGACCAATCTCACCAGTCAGGAGGAGAAAGCCCTTGCGCATCGCTATGAAGTGACTCACTTCTTCATAGATGGCCTCAGTCTGTGGTGTGAAAAAATAGTTGATCTCATCAGGCGTCACCGGAAACGGGCTGGCGGACAGGCCCAGTGCCGCGGCGTACGGCGGCACCCCATGTGGCGCCATGTCTGCGCTCACGGGACTTACCAGATAGACGTTGGGCGCAGTCATGGGTTGCGAACATTCAGGTAGAGAGCCTGAATCTCCTGATCATTCGGGAATTTTTCCAGCAGATGGGCGACGCGCTTGGCGGCCGAATCCTTGTCACCCTGGCGCCATTCAACAAGCGCGAGGTTCAGGCCCGCTTCACGGTCATCCGGCAGCATCTGATGCAACTGCACATACTGCTGCCGGGCCAGACCCAGATCACCCTTCTTGAGGGCCAGGTAACCCTGTGCGCGCAGACTCATCACGTGGCTGCGACCCATCGCACCCGAGATCTTGTCGGCGCTGGTCTGGGCCTCAACCAGCTGTCCCATTTGCAATTGCTGGACAAACTGCTGGAACACCTCACGCACGTCAACCGGGGCTGGCTCGACGCTGACCTGTACCTGTGTATTGGGCACCACGCGCGGCGCAGGCTTGACCTCTGCCACGGGTAGTGACGGCAACGCCGAAGCGGAAGCCGCCTTTAGCGCGGGGGTCGCGGCTTGAGTTGCCGGCGCAATGGCAATGGGCTTCACAACTGCCTTTGGTGCTGACGCAGCAGCCAGGGACTTGATGGCCAGCGCGGTCTCAACCCGGGCCGACTTCGGTAACACCTTGTTGCTTTCAACAAGCACTTTCGTTGCGGCCGGCGCCGGAGACGGTGCACTGACCGGTGCAGCAGCCAAGGTCGGCGCTGGCGCTGGTGCAGTTGCAGCAGTGATGGCGGGAACCGTGGCCGCCGCTTGGGGCTGTACTGCAACAGTTGCCGCAGTACCGGATGTCCTTCCTGCCCAGTACAGCCATGCGCCACCGCCTGCCAGCAACATGCCTGACAGCACTGCCAGAATCAGACCGCCCAACGGCTGCGTTTGCACCGCCGCCCTTGCAATGGGCTCTGGCATCACCGGAGCCGGGGCTTGCGAAACACTCTCTGCGGGGGCGGTCCCCTTCTTGAGTGCCTCGAAGATCAGGCTCATAGGGTCTTGACGCGGAGCACCACAATCAGTTCACGGGACCGCACATTTCGATTCACGTTGCCGAAAGCCTCACCAAGAATGGGCAGTTCCGCCAGTCCGGGCAAACCGGCTTTGGAACGGTTGCCAGCCTCGTCTATCAGACCTCCCAGAATGACCATGTCACCGCTGCGCATGCTCAGCGAAGTGGTAATTCCCTTGAAATCAACGATTGGCAACGAGATCCGCTGCGGGCTCGCGTCCGTCCCGACGTTGATCAGGTCACTGCTACCAGGAACGATGATGGTCTGCACCGGATTGATCGTCAGATTGATGGAGCCGTCGTCACTGATGAACGGAATGACGCCCAGCATCACCCCATCAAACAGATTGCCGGTAATCACGTTGGCCGAGACGGTGCTCTGACCCCCACCAGAGTTCGAAACGTTGGAAGTTGTCTGAGAGATGTAACGGGAATTGCGGCCGACACTGACGACCGCCGGTTGCGTGTTCTTGACCCGGATCGACGGGTTCGACAGCACGTGCACGGCACCGAAGGTCTTGAGCATGTTGATCGCTATGGACTGCGTCGGCGTGCCGTAAGCCAATCCAAATTGTGAGGTTCCGGCCGCGCCCAGCGCCTGCGCCGGGATGGTCAGGGTACGGCCTGCGTTGGCGGCATCGGGCACCGTGGTGCTGACTGCGCCCAGACTCATGGGGTTGGCGCCAAAGGCCAGGGCTGCATTGCCCTTGAGTCGACTCCAGTCAACGCCGTACTTGAAGTCGTCATTGAGTTCGATGTCCAGAATTTGTGCTTCTATAAGAACCTGACGTCCCAGCACGGCCTTGTAATTGGCGACCTGCTGACTGATTGTGGCAACCTGCGAGGGGCGGCCCTTGACATAGAGCGTGCCTGTGGACTGGTTCAGAACGTAACGCGGGCCGTTCGGATTGCGCGCCATGTTGCTCCGCTCGCCTTTCTTCTCGGGGCCGGCTTCCTGATCGTCATAGATCACGGTCTTGAGCAGCAGTTCCATCTGCCCAAAGGGGTCCATGTCATTGGTATTGCGACCGCGAATATTGAAGCCACTGCGGATCCCGGACGAGGATGCGTCACCGGAGCTGGCTCCGCCGCCGCCGCCACCGGACTGGTTGGCGCCAAACACGTCACCACCGGCCGTGAAATTGGCACTGATTGAAGTCTGCAGGAAGTCGAGGTTGAAGACACGTTCCTGGTAATCATTGACCACCAGAACCCCGCGCTCTAGGTTGCCGTACAGGTCCATGGTCTTGAGGACATGGTCAAACACCTGACTGGCCGGCATGTTACGTAGCGCCAACGAGATCGTTCTGGGCTTTTCGGACAGCGAATTGGGCAAAATGAGGTTGAGCTTGGCCTGATCTGCGATCGCCTTGAAGACAAAGCGAACATCGGTGTCGTCCACTTTGAGCGTGACGTTGACGGCGTCCAGTGGATTGAACACCGGTTGTGCAGGCGTTACCGTAGCGGCACGGGTCTGCTCGAATTTCTTGAGCAGATCGGCCTGAATCGCGGCAAACTTGGCCGACTCGACCGCCATGCGATCGGCCATCAGCTGTTGCGACTCGTCATTGACCGCAGTGACCTTCTGTTTGTCGAGGGCAGATGGGCCGGTCACGGAACAAGCCACCAGCATACCGCTGATGGCCAGCGCCAACGCTGCCGGTTTGGACACACCAAGCGCGCGCCGGGCTGCCCCTTGCGGAGCGGAAAAAGTTGATTGCTTGTTCATGTTAAATAACTCCTATCGAGACAAAACACCGAGTAACTCAGAAAAACTGACCGCCTTGACCAAGTTGTCATACGTGGGCGAGAACGGCTTGCCGGGACCTGCGAAACACGTCACAGTGCTTGCGTCATTGACAGGCGCGTCGCGGCTGCCTTGGAAAGCAATGATGAAAGCCATATTCGCCACCTCGTTGCCGGAGCAATCGGAAGCCCCGGTATCGGCGTCATTGCCGGTGACATAAATTTCCGTGGCAGCCACTGTTGCCGCTGCTGCCCAGGCATTGATCACGGCCTGCTTGAAATCGTCGCGGTTCATGTAGCTCGCATTGGGTGCCACGTGCGGTGTTGGCAGCGAGCGCTCCGCATTGAGTGTCAAATCCTTGGTGTCTGTCCCACCACCCCGGTATACACCGTAGGTGAACTTCTGGTCCATTCCGGTGCCGACCGGGCCGGACAGCGGCACGCCCAGCGTTAGATAAGGCACTTTGCCAACTGTATTGCTTGGCGCACAAACACCGGGACTGGTCACAGTTTCAAAGCCATTGCCGGTGACATCCGGGCAAGGTAGACGGTAGTTACGCTGAACAAAGAGGAAGGTCGCGGACACGATCGAGTCCATGAAAGCCGCCTCGGACGCCGTCGACTTGCTAGCAGTCTGGTTCTTCGCCGCCATGCTTACCCCCAGCACCACACCGATGGTCAACACCACCAACGCGACTTCCAGCATGGTGAAACCACGTTGACGGCAACGGGTCTTGTGCTGCTTCTTCATGGCGCCACCTGGTTTGTTAGCGCGCCGGGTTTGATGAACTGACGCGGCAGATTGGCCTGCGCGGCGCGCAGTTCAGTCGACAGGGCTTTGAGCTTGCCAGGGTCCGCGGCCCGCCCCTTTTCAGACTCGGCAATCAGCTGGCTGCTGAGTTGTTGCACGCGCTGCGTGCCTTCGAGCATCTTTCGCAGGTTGCCCATGTCGATCAGGGCCGGCGCGCCAGCCGCTTGCAGTTGTGCATCAAAGCGCCCCATGGCGGCCATCAAGCCATTGATGTCACCTGGTTTGACAGCCTGAATGTCGGCCAGTGCTGTGGTCTGCAATTCCATCATCGCCTTCGTTCTTTTGGCGCGCTCGACTTCCTTCGCCGCGGCAGCGCCGGACTTCGCGCCCGCAGCGCCTGGCGCGGCACCGGGCAGGCCACTGGCCGCCGCAGACGGCGCAGCGGCGGAACGGGCTGCTCCTGCGCTTACCTGATCCTGCTTTTGCAGCAACTGCTCCAGCGAGAGGCGCCGTGCTCCGTCAGCCGATGGCGACATTGCGCCGGAGGCAGCCGGCGCGCCTGCCACCGGCACATTCGCTGCAGGAGCGGCCGCACCAGGTGTTGGCGCAGGGCCTGACGGAATCACAAACCAGGCCAGCAGCCAGCCGAGCAGTCCAGCCAGCAGCAAGCCGACAACGGCGCGCCAGGGCGCGGATTTGAGATGACTTGGAACTTGCATGGCGATGCGGATGACCTCGGTGATACTTCGCAGGGCTTACTTCTTCAGGAAAAATGAATGGTGCTCACTACCCAAGCGCAGTACGACCAGATCGTCCTCGATCTTGTCTACAACAACGTCATCGCCTAAGGTCTGCCCGGTCATGCGCATCTTGCCGTTGACCACCACATACCGGTCCTCACCTGACAGATAGACCATCTGTGGCTTGTAGGGCAGCCACCAGGGCGGTGGCGGTGGTGGCGCGGCGGCCTTGGTCTTGACTCCTTTGACAGCCGCTGGCGCAGCCGACTGTGCGGGAGGCTTGGCCCGGCCAGACAGGATATTGCCCATTTCCGGAGATTGCAAAACCTTTTGTGCGTAATCCATTTTCAGCAATTTTTCTACCATGGCCAGCAGTTCCTGCTGCTCGACAATGCGCTCCCCGAGACGCTTATCGAGTTGGCTGATCTGGGCGTCACTGACAGTGTTGCTGCTGCGCGCCTGCTTGTCGCTCGGCGTTGCATTGACTGCCAGAACGGTGGTGCCCGCCAGTGCGGTCAGCACGATTAATCCCAGGTACTTCTTCATGATGCACTCCATGTCATGGATAACTTGAATCTTGGTTGCCCTTCGCGCAACAGCATGTCACGCTTTTGCAGAGTAAAACCATCACTCTGCAGCGACTTGGCAAAGGCACTTTCACTGCGCAAAGAATCATCAATTTGACCAGCATGTCCGATAACAGTGACCAGATGGTTGCCCTTTTCCACCACCAGCCCAACCTCATCGATGACCATCCCCGCCGGCAAGGCACTGCGCACCCGCGCCAGCACCATCGCCATGTCGGGCAATTTGGTAGCGCTGATGCGCTGCCCGACCCAGTCCCGAACTTCTTTTTGCTTGGCCGCAATCTGCTCCGCTTGCACCACGCTTGAATTGAGTTGCTGCCACAATTCCTGCGACTTTTTGACATCGCCAGAGATGGATGCCAAGCCGATGTTGGTTTGGTAATGCATGACTGCTGAGGTGACCGCCATGATGGCCGCCAGAGCGCACGCCGCCATGCCGATCGGGGGTACCCAGCGGTCAGCCCAGAGCGCCACCTTGTTCAGCGGACGACTCACCGCCTGTCGCAGGGGCAACGATGCGACCAGCTGACTCCAGTCAAGGGGCTGAACGGAAAGTGGCAGATCCAGCAGGCTGGCGCGTGCCAACTCGGGCTGCTCGGCCCAGACTTCGGTGGCCACGATCGGGCTCAAACCCTGCACCAACTGTGGCAAGAAGAGTTCAGCACCCCGGCATGCGATCAGCAATGCCGGCTGACTCAGCAAGGTGCTGTCCGTCGACTGATCCGTGGACGCGATATCCCGGACAATGGCAACCACGCGCTGGCCCAGCCGGTCCGGCGCATAGCCCTCGTCATGAAATACCGGAATCCTCTCAAGGGCACGAAGACGACCCCGTTCCAGCACGATTACATCCAGCCCCTTGGCGTGCATCACGACCAAGGTGCCGCTCTTCAATTCGTGCACTCGCGCCCAAACCATCAAGGTGCGAACCCAGTCATGAATCAGCATCAGTTGGGTATGTCCGTCGGCCAACTGCTGGCATCGACGCCAAATCTTGATCGGTACGGCTGTAAAAGCCAGTTCCGTGCTGCCAATGCCGGCTTGCGATTGATGCACCAGAATGTGGCAAATATCGTCTGTCTCACCCTCGTCGCGCAGTTGTTTTTCGAGCAGTGCAGCGGCAACGCCGGCCTGGCCCGTGACAGTCTTGATACCAAAGACCGCCCCGGAACCCCAATCTGTCAGCAGACTGACCTGGGATCCAATGAACGCCTCAAGTGCCTCGCTGAGCTTTGCTGCGCTTGCATCCGGGTTGGCCGCAGCACGGCACTCGCCATACAGGTCAAGCAGTACCGCGGCGTTCATTGGGTGCCCCGCGTATACAGCTCGGCCTTGACAGTTACCAGCAGCGCGTCGGCGCTGTCCTGCCCCTGGTGAACCGCAAAAATTGACTCGCCGGGTTTGGCTGAGCGCACATTGATGCTGGTGGGCACCAGCAATTTCTGTTGGCCATTGCTCAGGTCAACCAGATACCGCTCGAGCTCAACCCTGCTCATGCGCTGGTTATCAATGGTGATGGTCCGGCGGGACCATTGATCCGGTGATTCGCCCATTGTCCTGGTTCTTTCTTGCACTGCAGCAACGTTTGCCAGCGCCGACTTCCAGTTGGCGAGGCGGGCAGTTACCTGCGTCTGTAGTGGCGCGACCACAGCCTCTCGCTGCAGGATCTGCTGAAGCTCGCGCGCGCTCAGGCGCTCAAAACTCCACCAGACCCAGGCAGCAGGCAGTGCAACAACCGACAGCATTGCCAGGATCCATGCGACCTGCCAACGCTTCGGCTTGACTGCTTCTGAGGCGTCATGGGGCATTACTGGTCCATCAGCCAATGCGCAGTCAGCAGCACCACGCGATCCTCGTCCTTGCTTTCACCGCGGCCACGCCCCAACATCGAGGTCGGATCTGCGCCGCTGACGGAATACGTGTTGTTGGCCAGCCACTCATGACCCGGCGTCTGCAGACTGCGCTGGGTCGTGTTGACACCGTTGTTTTGCTGGCGGAAACGCCCCTCAAGCGCATCGGCCTTGCCGTCGATGCTGACGTCAAGCTTGCGCGCCAGGTCAGGCGTCAGCCCACGAATCACCATGACATTGCCGGATCCGCTGATTTGCTTGTCAGGATTCCACTGAAAACAGATCTGGATCTCAGCGGCGTTGCCATTGCTATCCTCGTAGGCATAACGATCTTCCTGCCCTTCGGCCCGTCCCGGCGGCATGCGAATGCCGGCGCGATCATACAGATCATGCAATTTCTGCAATGCCAGCCCGGGGTCACCCGAGCCAACGGTGTTGGCAGCGTAACCCTGCCCCTCGCAAATGCGCAAACCTGTGCTGCTGTAATTCTGAGGAATGCCAGCCAGGCTGCCGTTGACGCTGTTGGGAACGGCTTCAAAACCGTTGACCATCAGTGTTGGTGCGATCTGGCTGTCACCCAGCACAGTGCCAGTGCGCTGAGCGTACAGGTCGTAGGCCACTTTCCACTGCTGCAGAAATTTGTTCTGGATGCGGTTGTAGTCGGCTTCGCGCAGCACCTCCTTGCCAATGGACATGCCACCGACAATGAGGCCGATGGCGGCCAACACAATGGCAACTTCTACCAGCGTGTAGCCTGACTGCTTACTTCGACGCGGTATTGTGATTCGGGACATCATGACATGACTCCTTACTGGTTCATCTTGTAATGGGCGACCAGGGTGATGACCTGATCTTCGTCTTTTCTGGTGGCAAGAGCGCCAGGTGTGGCGGACGGCGCCACTGCACCGTAGGCGTTGGTGTTGTTGGCCTTCCACTCGACACCCGGTACGCCTTCGGCCACATGCACAACATCAAGTTGCCGGAACATGCCTTCACGGGCGTCGGCCTTGCCGTCAATCATCTGGTCGAGAGCCCGCGCCAGGTCTGGTGTCAGGCCGGAGATCACCATCACGTTGCCGGAATTTGAGCCAGTGCCGGGTTTGTTCCACTGGAAGCAGACTTGGAGTTCCTGGGGATTTCCGTTGCTGTCAAGGTAGACGTAACGTGCCTCGCTGCCTTCGGCGCGGCCTGGCGGCATGCGAACGCCGTGCTTGTCCATTTCGTGGTACAGGGTTCCGTCGGCCGTTACCGCAGTACCAGGCGCCTTCTCCGCGACATCACAAATAGGCTTTGGCGGGGTGTAGCCACTTGTATCACCCGTTGATCCAGAAAGACCCTTGAAGTCTGCAGCGCCGTTGACCATGAAGCTCGGAGCCGTCTGGCTGTCGCCCAGAACGACACCGCTGCGCAGGAAGTAGCTGTTATAGGCGCCAGCCCACTGATCAATGAATTTTTGTTTGATCTTGACGTACTCAGCATCGCGCTGCAGGTCTTTCCCAATCGACACAGCGCCCAGGATCAGACCGATCACCAGCAGCACGACAGACATTTCAACCAGAGTAAAACCAGCCTGCTTACGCATAGCACGTTGGGACCTGCGAACGAACATATTTAACATGTGAGTACCTCTTTTAAAATAACGCCCACCATCGTTTCAACTGGCGGGATGAACTGCTTTCCAGTGACAACAGGTTGCTTTGATCGCCAAACACCTCTCCCAGTCACAGTTGGAAATGAACTTTCATGCGGGTGATCAACCCATCATCCCCAATCTGCCTGCAATGACAAGCCATTGACAAGGTTTGACTACAGAAAATATATGCTAGGAAAGTGAGTCAGCAGACGATATGTGTCAATTCGTTGGAACTTGTTGGGATTTGTTGGCTTTTCCCAACGCGACACCAGCCCATTTGCCCAATTCGGCTGCATTCGTGCTGAAAGGGGGGCTGTTTTCGCCGGGGTTGGTTCGTCCGGGAAAAGTGGTCTGGCGATCATTCTCTGGATTCAATGCCATGAATATGGAACGAAACACCTCCCCGGCCGCACCGGAGTTGGCTTGCGATTGCCGGATTCGCAAAATAGGGCGCGTCATCCCGCCGCGACGCCTTACTTCCCCCGCAATCGGTATCCCGATCCATTCATGCACCCGCCGTAGCGAGCAAGAAGAGTGCCGCCGTTGAGGCTGATTTGCCAAGCGCCTGGAATCAGCGCTCGCTGTGCAAACGCGCTGCGTCGAGCTCGGCCATGATTCGCGGATCTGCCTTGGCCAGAGCCCAGAGGCGTTGGTCGGAGCGCGCACGGGCCAGACGCTCGGACCAGCCATCAAGGGCCGCCGTCACGACATGGGCCAACTTGCGCGCCGGCGCCGCGAATACCGCCAGGGCCACAAAACCAAGCAGCCACATGGCCACCCATGCCGCAAACAGGTGCCCATCGGCCCAGGTTTCGATCAACTGGTCGGCAACCACCACCAGCGCCGACAGCATGGCCGCCAGCAGCATGAGACTCAGACCCCGGGTGCTGTCCAGACTGCGGTACACCGCACGCACCGAGACAAACGCCGATTCGCGAATTGCCTTTTGCGATGCCACCGGTGCACGTTGACGCCCTCTGGCACCACCGCATGCGCGGCGTCAGTGCCCATGAGTGGTTGCGCAGCACCATCGCGACCGTGGCCAGTTCAGCTTTCGCTGTCAGACAATCACCGGATGAAGATTCAACTGTTCTCAGACCTGCACCTTGAGGTCCACCCGCATTGGGTGGCGACGCCAGCGCCAGGCGCCGATCTGCTGGTGCTCGCGGGAGACATCGGCTCCTATCAGGCCGGCTCGCTGCTGTCAGACAATGATTTTGGTCTGGCGCGCTTCTCGCCGCGGCACGGCTGGCCCACTCCGGTGCTGTTTGTGCCGGGAAATCATGAATACGACGCGCTTGACTTCGATGAAGCGCACATCCGCCTGCGCCAGAGTTGCGAAAGACTGGGCATTGTCTGGCTGGAGCGGGAAGTTTTCACATGCAGGGACAAGCATGAGCGGGCGATACGCTTTGTTGGCACCACACTGTGGAGTGATTTTGACGCCCTCGGCCCAGCCAGCACGGCTACAGAGACCGGATCCTCGGCATTGCTGGCGCTGCAGCTCAAGGCGCGCGAAAAGGCCTTTCGCGCCGCCAACTACTACCTCAAGAAAGCCGGTACAACACGCCAAGGTCTGCCGATGCTGGCCGAGCAGGTGCGCCAGCAGGCGCTTGTCTGCCAGGATTGGTTGGCGAGAAGCTTGCTCCTGCCCTTCGCGGGCCGGACGGTGGTCATAACCCATTTCGCGCCCAGCCTCATGAGCGTTGATCCCCGCTATGGGCTCACGCCGGGCACGGCCGGATTTTGCAACGCGCTGGATGCACTGCTGCCACAGGCACAACTCTGGCTGCACGGACACTTGCACGCGCCGTGCAGCTATGTGAAGAACGGTTGTCGCGTCATGGCCAACCCGCTGGGCTACGCCAGAAAGAACGAACAAACAGCATTTCAGGCGGCACAGTGCATCGAGCTATGAAAACAGCCATGTCCTTGGGTACACTGGCGTTTTGACCGGGGATACAACATGAAGATTCTTCTCGCCGTCGATGGCAGTGCTTACACCAAGAAGATGCTGGCCTACCTGAGTACGCATGATGAGTTGTTCTCACAGCGCAATGACTACACCGTGTTCACGGTTCAACCCACGCTGCCACCCCGGGCAAGAGCCGCCGTCGGCAAGGAGATTGTGGACAACTACTACGCAGAAGAAGCTGAAAAAGTGCTGGCCCCGGTGTCCAAGTTCCTGCTGCGCCATGGCATCGACGCCAAGAGCAGCTGGAAGACCGGGCCAGCTGGCGAGACCAGTGCAAAACTCGCTGACAGCGGAAAATTTGACCTGCTGGTGATGGGCTCACACGGTCATGGCACGCTGGTCAACCTGGTGATGGGGTCGGTCGCGACCAAAGTACTGGCCCACTGCAAGGTAC
>CAIQVX010000395.1 GCA_903875275.1 uncultured beta proteobacterium
CCCGGCGCCAAGCCCGTCAAATTGAGCGACGGCAAAGGCATGTACCTGTTGGTCAGTCCGACCGGCTCCAAACTGTGGCGCTGGAAGTACCGGGTGCTGGGCAAAGAAAAGGTCATGGCGCTGGGTGCATACCCGGATGTGTCGCTGGCACAAGCGCGCGAGGCTATGGCCGAGGCGCGCAAAGTTCTGGCCACCGGCGCCGACCCCATGGTCAAGAGAAAAGCCGACAAGGTCGCAAGCCGCACCGCTGCGATCAATTCCTTTGAGGCGGTGGCGCGAGCCTGGTGGGCGCATTGGAAGCCAGCGCGCAGCGAACAGCACGCAGGGCAGGTGATGCGGCGCTTTGAAGCCAACGTCTTTCCCTACATTGGCCCGCGTCCAGTATCGGAAATTCAAGCGCCCGAACTGGTTGCCATGCTCAAGGCGATAGAGAAGCGCGGCGTCAACGATCTCGCCAAGCGTGCTCTGCAAACCTCGGGTCAGGTATTCCGTTATGCCATCGCCCATGGACTGGCCAAACGCAATCCGGCAACCGACATCAAGCCCGGCGATGTGCTGGCGTCACGCCAAAAACAGAACCTGGCCAGGATTGACGGCAAGGAGTTGCCTCAACTTCTGCGCCACATCGAGGGCTACAAAGGCGCGGCGACCACTCGGTTGGCTATGAAGTTGATGGCCCTGACCTTTGTGCGCACGACAGAATTGATTGGCGCCCGATGGGAAGAATTTGATTTGGACGGGGCGCGCTGGGACATCCCTGCCGAACGCATGAAGATGAAGACCCCGCACATCGTGCCCTTGTCGGCGCAGGCGGTGAACTTGCTGAAGACGCTGCAGCTGATCACTGGTCACAGCGCTCTGCTGTTCCCCGGCGAGCGGGACCATGAAAAGTCCATGAGCAACAACACCATCCTCAAAGCCCTTGAGCGCATGGGCTATAAAGGGCGCATGACGGGCCACGGATTCCGGGGCGTTGCGTCAACCCTGTTGCATGAGATGGGGTTTGACCACGCCCACATTGAATTGCAGCTTGCGCACCAGGAGCGCGATGAGGTTAGCGCGGCTTACAACCATGCGACCTACATCAAACAGCGCGCCAGCATGATGCAGGATTGGGCGGATTACCTGGATACGTGTACAACAGCCAAGGTTCTGAAATTCGAGCGCCTCGCTGGCTGAGTTGTTTGGCTTGGGAATGGATGATTCCGGTGTGGGGTAAGCTTTGAGCAGCGAAAAGCTTGAGCAGGCTTGGATCCGCCACAGGAGCATTTGTTCAGTCAAGAGTTTCGTATAAGGAAGGATATTTCCTTAAAAGTAACATGGTGAGTGCCTTGTTAATATTGCGGCGATTGCCTAATATCGACTCACACACAAGGAGTCGCAATGAAAACCAAGTCTGAAAAGTGCAAGATCACAGTGCAGTTATGGGATCCACTGCTTGAGAGGTTGAATCAAATGACATCCGACGCGTGCCTAAATCGTGATGCCTACCTCAACGTGGTGCTAGCGAACGAAACTGCGATGTTGGTGACTGAGTTGCAGGGCAAGAAGAACTCTGATGCCGCGAGGGGCTTTGTAAGAAGATGTCTTCTCGAACTGAAGGACTTAACACCAGTGAGCTTAAATCTCACACGGGAAACCGCCGACGCCCTCAAGCACGCCTGTGATTCAGTGAATGTCTGGCGCGATGTATTTGTGAACAGGGTGATCTGTCACCTTGTGGCGAAGTCATCACTTTTTGAGAATCAGTGGGGTTTTAAGTTTGCAGATCACCGAAGAGCCATTTTCGAAGAAGGATCTGAGATTCGGGAACTCTTTCTCGGATCACCATTAGCCGCCATTCGCGGTCTGGTTACGGATGACCCCTTCCTTGGAATCCGCGCGGCATTGCGGGCCGCATATCCGGAAGAGGGGGGTGCCATCTATCCGTTATCGCTAGGGTCACCATTGGAAGAGACGCGGAAGGAACGAGGGCTTGTCGGGTTCAGTACCTATTTGGAGGACAGTGCTGTCCCGGGTACTTCGCAAAACTATGAAACGTCCAAGTGGAGTGACGCCTTACTTGAGTCACTTGGTGACGACAGCGACAGTCAGAAGAGGACAAGGAAATGAATACTCTTCCTATGACGAAACATGCGGCCATTCGGCAGCAACAACGCAGTATTCCGCCGCTAGTCATTGACTGGCTTCTCTCATACGGTCGTCGTGAAAAATCATACGATGCGATCCGGGTCAGTTTCGACAAGAAGACCAGACGCAACCTGGCGAGCGACGTGGGTGCACGCGCCGTGTCAATGATGTCGAAATATTTGGCCACTGCTCTGGTTGTTGATCCGGCTACAGATAGAGTAATCACCGTCGAGTGGCTGCACTGAAACTCTGTCAGCGTTTCAATTGCGACTGTCGCATTCAGGCCCGGGTTTAGAGCCGACGCAGGGCAGTCGTGCTTTGACCACTCGCCATGGCAATTGAATGCGATGGCAGGTCAGAGATGGCACTGCGGACAGCTACGGAGTGGCTCATTCAACTGCCTACATTCTATTAAGACACTTGTATTAATACACCAATAGTGTTTTAATATGTTCCATGAAATCCGAAATTACTTCGATGGAACCGAGCTACGCGCTCGCCGACTTGTGTGTTCTGGTCGATCTTCCACCAAGAACTGTCCGCTATTACGTCCAGATTGGTCTGGTTGACCGACCCGAGGGTGAAACCCGGGCTGCGAGGTACAGCGCCTCCCATTTGGAACAACTTCTGCTGATCAAGAAGTGGACCGCCGCAGGGGTGTCGCTGGAGCGAATTCGGGAATTGCTGCAAGGTGAGCAAGCACCGGTTCCACCACGCCCAAGGGCGATTGGCTCAATCGAAGTCAAGAGCCATCTGACCGTCGCCGATGGTGTCGAGATTGTCATCGAGCCGGGCAGGGCTGGTTTATCGCCTGAGCAAGTCCGTCAATTCGTCAAAGGCGTGATGACGGTATTCAACGAGGTCAGTGGTGGCCAGCCTGGTGTCACTGACTCGGTGCAAGTGGCCGAAAAAGAGCAAGCAAAGAAGGGAATGAAATCATGAACAAGAACAGAGGCGCCAGACTGATGACAACTGCTGCCGAGCCTGTGATGCTCGAAGGCGTCGAAGTTACCGGTGATCTCAAAGGCTTGCTGTTCGAGGCCAGCGTCGAGCAACGCTTCCGCAATCCGACCGACAGCAATGTTGAGGTCATCTACATCTTCCCGCTGCCGTGGGGTGCCGTCCTCATGGGCGTCGAAGTCCAATTGGGCGACAAACATCTGTCGGGTGCAGTCATCGAGAAGAAGCTGGCCGAGGCGCGCTATGAAGAAGCCCTGTCAGAAGGCAATGCCGCCATCATGCTCAACAAGAGACAAGACCTCAGCTACAGCCTGAATCTCGGAAACCTGGCTGCCAAGGAAGCCTGCGTCGTTACGCTGCGCTACTGCCAGACCCTGCAGTTTGAGCAACACGGTTTGCGTTTGCTGCTTCCCACAACCATCGCACCGCGCTTTGGTGATGATGTGGCCGATGGCGGATTGCAGCCGCACGAGGCGCTGACTCACAGTCCTTTGGTGGAATATCCGTTCAACATCGAGTTGCGTCTGCATGGCGACCTGGCTCGCGCCCGTGTTGCGTCCCCCAGTCACCCGGTAGGCATTGCGCACGCGACGCAGGATGGCGCGAGTGTCTTGACCGTCTCGCTGGGTCGCACTGCCTCGCTGGACCGGGACTTTGTGCTGGTGATGGGCAAACTGGCCCATGACTCCATTGCCGTACTGGGACGCGACATGGTTGAGGCAGACGGCGTGGTGGCGTTGGCAAGTTTTTGCCCCCAGATTCCCGCTCAGGGGCCAGCCGTCACGGCTGTCAAGGTGCTGGTAGATTGCTCGGGCTCGATGGCCGGCGACAGCATCGACGCCGCCAAAAGGGCTTTGCAGTCAATTGTTCTCCAATTGGGCAAGGGCGACCGCTTCTCGCTTTCAAGGTTCGGCAGCACCGTGGTACATCGCTCACGCGGTCTCTGGTCTGCCACCGAGACGACACGTCTTGCAGCGCAGCGTTGGGTCGGTGATCTCAAGGCAGATCTCGGCGGCACTGAAATGGAACGTGCTCTGTCGTCAACGTTTGACTTGGCCCAGGCTGTCTCCAGCGACGTTTTGTTGGTGACCGATGGTGAGATCAGC
>CAIQVX010000396.1 GCA_903875275.1 uncultured beta proteobacterium
GCCGGCGCAGTGTCGGCCGCCGTGACCGCCCTGCTGGCCGACCAGACGCGCGACGAGGTGCGCACCAAGTCGATGGCGCTGGTGGGCGGCAGTATCGGCCTGATGTTTGCCCTGTCCCTGGTGGCAGCACCGCTGCTGGTGGCCTACACCGGTCTGCCGGGCTTGTTTGTGTTGACCGGTGCGCTGGCCGTGCTGGGCATTGCGGTGGTGATCTGGTGGGTGCCGCCCGAGCCACAGCAGCACAAGAACCAGCCGCGCGGCGGGTTGCTGGAGGTGCTGGCCCTGCCAGCCCTGCTGCGGCTGAATTTTGGTGTGTTCATCCTGCATGCGGTGCAGCTCGCCATGTGGATTGCGGTACCGGCCATGCTGGTGCAGGCCGGTCTGGCGCGTGACCATCACTGGTATGTTTACCTGCCGGCGGTATTGGGCTCGTTTGTGGTCATGGGCGGCACGCTGTTTCAGCTGGAAAAGCGGGGCTATCTGCGCGCCATGTTCCTCACTTCCATCGGCCTGACGGCGGCTGTGCAGTTGGGCTTGTTGCTGAGTGTGGGTGATGCCAGCATTGGTGCCATGGTGGCCCTGCTGTTTGTGTTTTTCTACGGCTTCAATGTGCTCGAAGCCAGCCAGCCCAGCATGGTTTCGCGCATGGCGCCGGCCCACATCCGTGGCGCCGCCATGGGCGTTTACAACACCTTGCAGTCGCTGGGCCTGTTTGCCGGTGGTGTCATGGGTGGCTGGCTGATGAAGCACGGTGGCGCGCCGGTACTGTTCTCTGTCTGTGCCGCGCTGATGTTTTTGTGGCTGCTGGTAGCCTGGCCGATGCGTCAACCAAAGACGTCATAATCAAGTTAATACCTTGCGGGACAGACCGCAGCTAACCAAAGGGGGCCCCATGGCATCAGTTAACAAAGTCATACTCGTCGGCAATCTGGGGCGCGACCCCGAAGTTCGATCATTTCCTAACGGGGACCGGGTTGCCAATGTCACCATTGCCACAACCGATAGATGGAAAGACAAACAGAGCAATGAAATGAAGGAGGCGACCGAGTGGCACCGGGCAGTGTTCCATGGACGCCTTGCGGAAATTGTGGAGCAGTACCTGCGCAAGGGCTCACAAGTTTATGTCGAAGGCAGTTTGCGCACTCGCAAGTGGACCGATAAGGATGGGAACGAGAAGTACACCACCGAAATTCGAGCTGATCAAATGCAGATGCTAGGCAGTCGTCAGGGTATGGGCGAGCCCTCGGGCGACGATGAAGGCGGTGGCTATTCACGCCCGGCGCCGGCATCCCGTCCGGCTGCGGCACAACGCCCGGCCGCAGCGGCAGCGGCCAAGCCATCGAGTGGCTTTGACGACATGGATGACGATATACCATTTTGAGAGGTAATTTTTTGATTTTGTCCGCGTTCGCAGTGCCCGCGCTCATCGTCAACGCCAGCGGCACAAGTTCTGAGATGGCCTTGGCTTCGACGTTGCTTTTCGCGCTGGGCTTGCTGGCGTTGCTTGCGTGCGTCCGCGAGTTCTACGTCGCGGGCAAGGGCACCCTTGCGCCTTGGGCGCCGCCTGTCAATTTGGTCACATCGGGACTTTATCGCGTCACACGCAATCCAATGTACGTGGCCGTCCTGCTCATCCTTCTAGCCTGGCTCATGTTGTCTCCGACCGCTGACATGGCCATGTACACCTTGTGCGTCGCAGTTGCCTTTCACTTACGCGTCGTACTCGGTGAGGAGCCATGGCTTAAACGGACATTCGGCA
>CAIQVX010000397.1 GCA_903875275.1 uncultured beta proteobacterium
CAACGTCTGCCTTTGACCGCCGCGCTGTTATTCGCGCTTGCCGCCCTGCCCAGCCTGGCAACAGCCCAGCTGAGCTACAAATGTGGCAACAGCTACAGCCAGACCCCCTGCCCTGACGCTGTGGTACTGGACAAGACCGACCAACGCACGAGCGCGCAAAAAGCGCAGGCCGACCAGGCCACGCAGCGCGACGCCCGCCTGGCCAACACCATGGAAAAAGCCCGCCTGCAGCAGGAAGCCAAGGATCTGGCAGCCAACACCCCCACCACCAAAGCCAGCCGGCCGGCTTCAGCCAGCAAGCACAGCGCGGACAAGGCCAAGAAAGTCCGGGTGAAGAAAGCTGTGCCACAGGCTGCCAAGAAAGCCGCTGCAGCCAAGCCCTGATTGGGCGGATGAATTCAGCAATGAGGTGGATCTGGCTGACGGGCCGCTGGTTTGTCATTGCGGGCCTGACCCGCAATCCAGTGGTGGTGTGGCACTGGATGCCGGATCAAGTCCGGCATGACGGCGGCAACAGCGCCTGCAAACTCCGGTACTTCTGCCACAGGGTTTCGCGACTTTCGACATGTTGCGGATCTACCGGAATGCAGGCCACCGGACAGACCTCGACGCATTGCGGCGTCTCAAAATGTCCGACACATTCAGTACATTTGCCGGGATCAATCTGGTAGATTTCGACGCCCATGAAGATCGCGCCGTTGGGGCACTCCGGTTCGCAGACGTCGCAGTTGATGCATTCGTCGGTAATGGTCAGTGCCATCGCTTAACATTCATAACATCGTGAATCATGGTTCGACCCCGTAACATGCAGCAAATTATCGGCCACGCCGCACTCTGATCATCCTGTGGGCTTATTTCTTTTCAAACGTCTGGGCACCCTGCTGGCCACGCTGCTTGGCGCCTCGGTTGTCATTTTTCTGGTGCTGGAGATATTGCCGGGCAATGCGGCGCAGATCCTGATGGGACCGGATGCAGCGCCCGAGGCGGTGCAGGCGCTGGCCGTCAAACTGGGGCTCGATCTGCCACCCATGACGCGTTACTGGCAGTGGGTCAGTGGCTTGCTGGTCGGTGATCTTGGCATCAGCTACAGCTACAGCACACCCGTACTTGAACTGGTTCTGGAGCGGCTCGCCCTCACCGTACCCCTGGCCCTGATGGCGATGACCCTGACGACCGTGCTGGCGCTGGTCACCGGCATTTACGCCGCCTCACACCACAACCGGGCTGGCGACGTCGGCACCATGGCTATGGCCCAGGTTGGCATCGCGGTGCCCAACTTCTGGTTTGCCATCCTGCTCATCCTTCTGTTCTCGGTGCAACTCCAGTGGTTTTCAGCCGGCGGCTTCGCCGGCTGGGATGAAGGCTTTGTGCAGGGCTTCAAGTCACTGCTGCTACCGGCCATCTCGCTGGCGGTGGTGCAGGCAGCCATTCTGGCGCGCATCACGCGCTCGGCCCTGTTGGAAGTGTTGCGCGAGGATTTTGTGCGCACGGCACGGGCCAAGGGCCTGTCGCGCCGCGCCACACTGTGGGGCCATGTGCTGCGCAACGCCATGATCCCGGTGATCACCGTCATGGGCTTGCAATTCGCCAATTTGCTGGCCGGCACCATCGTCGTCGAAAACGTCTTCTACCTGCCGGGGCTGGGGCGACTGATCTTCCAGGCGATCTCGAACCGGGACCTGATCGTGGTGCGCAACTGCGTCATGCTGCTCGCCGCCATGGTGATCGTGGTGAACTTCGTCGTGGATGTGCTGTACGCGGTGATTGATCCGCGCGTGAAGGCCAGCGACATATGAAGCAGCCCCAAAGCTTCTGGGCACGCGCCCTGACCCACCGCAGTTTTGTGATTGGCGCGGTGCTGACCCTGCTGCTGCTGGGCGCAGCCGCGCTGTCGCTGGTGTGGACCCCCTGGTCACCTTATGAGATTGACATGGCGGCCAAGCTGCAGGCACCCGATGCGCAGCACTGGCTCGGCACCGACCCCTTCGGCAGGGATGTCACCTCGCTGCTGCTGGTGGGGGCGCGCAACTCGATTCTGGTGGGTGTGATTGCGGTGGGTATCGGACTGACCGCAGGCACGGCGCTGGGCTTGCTGGCTGCGGCGCGGCGCGGCTGGGTCGAGGAACTGATCATGCGACTGGCCGACTTCACCTTCGCCTTCCCGGCCATCCTGAGTGCCATCATGATGACTGCGGTCTTTGGCGCGGGCATCGTGAACTCGATCACGGCCATTGGCATCTTCAACATCCCGACCTTTGCGCGCATCACCCGGGCCAGCGCCAATGCGGTCTGGTCGCGCGAGTTCGTGCTGGCGGCACGCGCCTGTGGCAAAGGCCCCTGGCGCATCACGATCGAGCACGTTCTGCCCAATATCTCATCAGCCCTGATCGTGCAGGCGACGATCCAGTTCGCGCTGGCGATTCTGGCCGAGGCTGCGCTGTCCTACCTCGGGCTGGGGACCCAGCCACCCCAGCCGTCCTGGGGCCGCATGCTGGCAGAGGCGCAGACACTGCTGTTTCAGGCCCCCTTGCTCGCTGTCTTTCCTGGTATTGCGATCGCGCTGGCGGTCTTGGGGCTGAACCTGGCCGGTGACGGACTGCGTGACCTGCTCGACCCCCGTCTGGCCAGAAAGCGCTAGCCTCGCCCTGCACAACGCCCACCATGCCACTGCTCGAAGTTGAAAACCTGAACGTGCAACTGCAAACCCAGCGCGGGCCGGCGATGGCCGTTCGCGCGCTCAATTTCAGTCTGGAGCGCGGCGAAACACTCGGCCTGATCGGTGAGTCGGGTTGTGGCAAGTCGATCACCGCCATGTCCCTCATGGGACTGCTGCCGGACAACGCAATGGTGACCGGCAGCATCCTCTTTGACCGGCAGCAACTGGTAGGCCAACCGGATGCGACCTTGCGTCATTTGCGCGGCAACCGCATCGGCATGATCTTCCAGGAGCCGATGACCGCGCTCAATCCGGTGCACAGCATCGGAGACCAGGTTGCCGAACCTCTGCGGCTGCACCGGGGTGCCTCAAAAGATACCGCACGACGTCAGGCCATCGCCCTGCTTGAACGTGTCGGTATTGCCGACGCCGTGCGCCGCTTCGACGCCTACCCACACCAGTTTTCGGGTGGCCAGCGCCAGCGCATCACCATTGCCATGGCACTGGCCTGCGAGCCCGACCTGCTGATTGCCGACGAACCGACCACTGCGCTGGACGTGACCATCCAGGGACAGATTCTGGACCTGATCAGTGATCTGGTGGAAGAACGCGGCATGGCGCTGATCCTGATTTCACATGATCTGGGGGTGATTGCCGAGAACGTGTCCCACATGCTGGTCATGTACGGCGGCACGGTAGTGGAAAGCGGCCCCACGCAAGCGGTCTTTGCGCGAATGGCGCACCCCTACACACGCGGTCTCTTTGGCGCCCGCCCCCAACTCGGCGCCACACGCGGCCAACGTCTGAGCACGATCGAAGGCACGGTACCCGAACTGGCGGATCTGCCAGCGGGCTGTCCGTTTCAGGCGCGGTGCGCACTGGCCACGCAGGACTGCGGCGCCGCGCTGCCAGGCCCGGTGGACCTGGGTCAGTCTCACCAGGCGAGTTGTCTGCATCTGGATCGGCATGAGGCCGCCAGCACATCATGACCGACACACTGCTGCAACTCGATCAGGTCACCCGCACCTACACCCTGCCGCGCGAGCGGCTGTGGCAGGCGCCCCCCGTGGTGCGAGCCGTGCAGGGGATCAGCCTGCGCATGCGCTCGGGCAGCAATCTGGGTGTGGTGGGCGAATCCGGTTCCGGCAAATCGACCCTGGCCAGACTGGTGATGGCCCTGGAAGCACCCAGCAGCGGCGCTGTGCATCTGCTCGGCCAGAATCTCAATCAACTGCCACCGGCGCAATTGCGCGAGGCGCGGCGCAATTTCCAGATGGTGTTCCAGGACCCCTATGGTTCCCTCGATCCACGCCAGACGGTGCAGCGCATCATCACCGAGCCCCTGGTTGCGCTCGGTGGCAGCACGGCCCAGGACCAGCAGCGCAGGGCCAGCGAGGTGCTGACGGCGGTCGGTCTGCGCAGCAGTGATCTAAGCAAATACCCGCACGAGTTTTCGGGTGGCCAGCGCCAGCGCGTGGCCATTGCGCGCGCCCTGATCACACGGCCGCGACTGATCGTTGCCGATGAACCCGTGAGCGCGCTCGACGTCTCGGTGCAGGCCCAGGTGCTCAACCTGATGCAGGATCTGTCGGCCCAGTTTGGCGTCACCTATCTGCTCATCAGCCACGATCTGGCGGTGGTGGACTACCTGTGCGACGAAGTGGCCGTGATCTACCAGGGGCGCATCGTAGAGCAGGGCTCGCCCCTGACGCTGTTCCAGGCGGCGGCCCATCCCTACACACAGGCCCTGCTGCGCGCGGTGCCACGCGTTGCCATGCTGTCAGCGCCAGGACGACGCCGACGTGCCGTCATTACAGTGGTCAACGCAAACGCTGCTGCCGCCTGCCCCTACGCTTCGCGCTGCGTACAGACACAGACTTTGTGTGAACAGCAACGCCCCGAACTGCGCAGCCTCAGCGAAGGTCATCAGGTCGCCTGCCACTTTGCGACCAGTCAAGTAGCCGACGCCTGATCGCGGCAGTGGTATCGTTCGGTCTCCGAGGGTCCCCAATTTCCAGGTTTCCAACCAATTTTTGACAGGAGCAGCAACATGATCAATCGTCGTCAAGTACTCAGTACAGCAGCCAGCGGCGCCGCGCTCGCAACACTGCCATGGCCCGCCCAGGCGCAGGGCAAGAAGGACAGCGTGGTACTGGCCATGACGCTGGAGCCGCCGGGGCTGGACCCGACCGCTGGCGCTGCTTCGGCGATTGCTGAAATAGTGCAATACAACGTCTTCGAGACCCTCACCAAGATCAACAGCGACGGCACCGTTTCGCC
>CAIQVX010000398.1 GCA_903875275.1 uncultured beta proteobacterium
GGTGCTGGAGTCCAGCGCGCCGGTCGGCTCATCGCACAGCATCACGACCGGCCGCTTGGCAATGGCGCGGGCAATCGCCACGCGCTGCTGCTCGCCGCCCGAGAGCTGCGCCGGGAAGTGGTCCAGCCGTTCCGTCAAGCCCACCAGCGCCAGCGCTTCTTCGGGCGCGAGCGGATGCGGCGCGATCTCGGTGACGATGGCCACGTTCTCGCGCGCGGTCAGACTGGGAATCAGGTTGTAGAACTGGAACACAAAGCCTACGTGCTCGCGCCGGAAGGCGGTGAGTTCAGCGTCGCTGGCGCTGGTCAGGTCTTCGCCGTGGTACCACACGTGACCGGCCGTTGGCACGTCCAGCCCGCCCAGGATGTTGAGCAGGGTTGACTTGCCACTGCCCGAGGGCCCAAGCAGCACCACCAATTCGCCCGCGTACAGCAGCAGGTCGATGCCACGCAGGGCGTGGACTTCGACCTCGCCCATGCGGTAGATCTTGGTCAGACCCTCCGCCTTGAAGATGACATCCCTGGTACTGGCTGCGGCATCCATAACTGCCATCGTATCCCTTCTTTGATTTGCGCAGTTCGAATACCACCACCAGGCTGAACTGGGCTAGGATGGAAGTCGAGTGACTTCTATGAGCTACTGGATCGATACCCACTGTCACCTTGACGCGAGCGAGTTTGCAAGCGATGTGCAGGCGGTGCGTGCGCGTGCCAGAGCGGCTGGTGTGGCGCACTGCGTCTTGCCAGCCGTTTGCGCTGCCAATTTCGACGGGGTGCGCGAGCTGGCGCATGAGAGTGGGGACAGTTACGCGCTGGGGATTCACCCGATGTACGTGGCGCAGTCACAGGACAGTGATCTGGTGCTGCTTGATGAGGTGCTGCAGCGGCACGCTGACGACCCGCGGCTGGTGGCGGTGGGTGAAATCGGACTCGACTTCTTTGTGCCCGAGCTCTGTGTCAGCCCTCTGCGGGAACGTCAGATGTTCTTTTATACCGAGCAGTTGAAACTGGCGCGCAAGCATGGTTTGCCGGTGCTGCTGCACGTGCGCCGCTCGGTTGACCATCTGCTCAAGGGTTTGCGTGATTCGGCAGGGGGTAGGGCCTGGCGCGGCATTGCCCACGCTTTCAATGGCAGTGCGCAGCAAGCGCAAAGCTTTATCGCCTTGGGTTTGAAGCTGGGTTTTGGTGGTGCGCTCACCTACGAGCGTGCAATCCAACTGCGGCGCCTGGCCGCCTCATTGCCGCTTGAATCCATTGTGCTGGAGACAGACGCCCCGGACATGCCGCCGCACTGGTTGTACCGCAGCGCCGCTGAACGCGCTGATGGCCTCGCGCAGGCGCGCAACGAGCCCGGCGAGTTGCCGCGCATTGGCGCCGAGCTGGCGCGGCTGCGCGGCATGGATGCGTCCGAACTGGCGTGTGCCACCAGCAGCAACGCTCTGGCTGCCTTGCCAGGACTCGCGCTTAGGCAGCGGGACATCTGAGTTGACTATGATTGACGGTGCACGATGCCTGCAACAGGGCTGCGTCACCCATGAACCTCACCATGCCGACCTCTATCAAATTTCTTTCGGTGCTGCTGAGCACCTTGCTGCTGGCGACTTGTGGCGGCGGTGGTTCCGCATCGACGCCGGTCACGCCAGTTAGTCTCACCCTGAGCCTTCCCGCGCGCTCCATTAACGCCAGCCAGCTGGCGGTGATCGTGGCCGCGGGTGATCCGCTGTCAGAAGCCATTGCCAGCTACTACCAGAGTGCACGCGGCATTCCGGCGGCCAACATCATCCGCATCACACTGGCAACCGGCGCGGACACGATTTCTGCGACGGACTTTGCAGCGCTGAAGACAGAGATCGATGCCAAGCTGCCTGGTGGCGTACAGGCCACCTTGCTGACCTGGACCGCGCCGTCACGCGTGGTCGGCAGCTGCGCCATGAGCATCACCAGCGCGCTGGCGCTGGGCTTTGACCCCAAGTATTGCGGAAGCAGTTGCACCACCACGGCCGCCTCGCCCTATTACGATTCCGAGTCGGCGCTGCCCTGGGTGGATCACAAGCTGCGCCCGTCCATGATGCTGGGGGCGAGCACGCTGGCTGCAGCCAAGATCCTGATCGACCGCGGTGTGCAGGCCGATGCCACTCTGCCCGCAGGCGACGGCTATCTGCTGCGCACCAGTGACGTGAACCGTGCCGTGCGTTACACCGACTACGGCGCGTTGTCCGCCCTGTGGAGCGGCAACAGCGGATTGCAGCTGAGCTACATCGACAACTCGGCGGGCGCGGCCAGCGACGCAATCAGCGGCAAGAGCAACGTGCTGTTTTATTTCACCGGGCTCGCTGGTGTGCCGCCAGGGCTGACGAGCAACAGCTTCCGTCCTGGCGCCATCACCGACAGTCTGACTTCGTTCGGCGGCTATCTGCCTGGTGGCAACGGCCAGATGCCCATCACCAGCTGGCTTGACGCTGGCGCCACGGCCAGCTATGGCACGGTGGAAGAGCCCTGCAACTACACGCAGAAATTCTCCCGCGCCTCGGTTCTGATCGACCAGTATTACCGTGGCGCCACGCTGATCGAAGCGTACTGGAAGTCGGTGCAGTGGCCCGGACAGGGGCTCTTTGTCGGTGAACCACTGGCGCAGCCATTCAGGGACAGCCCGACATTCAGCATGGACGCCGGTCAGTACCTGATCAGCACGCGCTCTTTGCGCGCCAACAGCAGCTATTCGCTGCAGTACCAGATCGGGAGTGCGGGCAGTTGGGTTACGTTGGGGACGTTCAAAGTGACGCGGGCCCAGCCGCAGAGCTGGCGCGTGGCATTGACGGCAGGGGCGGCGACGCAACTGCGTTGGCTCGGGCCCTGCCCGACCAACACCAGCCTGCAGTGCACCTTGAGCGTGTCGGGCTGAGGGTTTCGCTCCATTGTTGACTTGCAAATTTCAAAGTCGGCTTCCGAGAAAGGTTACAGGCGGTCACAGACACGTTGCGGGTCTACACGACGGTCCGCATTCCGGTGCTCCAGTTCAAAGCCGTAGAGAAGCGTTCGTGTCGACCTGCAAGGTGCCCTAAGCGGGTCGCCGCAGTAGGGCCGAGCGGTCGTTCAGCTAACCCGATGGAAATAGGTAAGCTGACATTCACAACCACGATGAAAATTCCGCGGACTGTGGGGCTTTTGTGCAGCGCAAGCCGACGGTCGCCACTGGCAGGTTACTGGAGGTCCAATTGCTGGCGTTCGCTTGCCAACCGACCGACCGTGCCCATTGGCGGATAAATATTGGTTCGCACCGCTGTTCGTCATGTAAGAATCGCTGAGGGCGATCACTAAAACGAAAATTGTGTGAACGGCCCTCACGTTGTCAAGACAGGGGATGA
>CAIQVX010000399.1 GCA_903875275.1 uncultured beta proteobacterium
CGCGTGCACGACCTGCACATCTGGGCCATGGGCACGTCGCAGATTGCGCTGACCGCCCACCTGGTGATGCCACAGGGTCAGGCCGACGACGCCTTCCTGCAAGAGGCCAACCATTTGCTGCATGAACGCTTCGAAATCACCCATGTCACCCTGCAGGTCATGAAAGAAGCCTTTACCCGCTCTTGCGTAGCGCAGGACCCGCCGCCACATGAGGCCCATGAACACTGATCCGACACCTCCGCCCTGGCTGGCGCAAATTTCGGCTGACGCGCTGAACCGGGGATCCTTCTGTCGCAGCCTCAATCTGGAACAACTGGGCCGACAACTTGAGCGCGACCCCCAACTCGGAGCGGTGCTACCGGACATGGTGCGCGCACGTCCGCATCTGTTCTCATCCACCGTGGTCTTTCTCTCGGACGAGGTGGCGCAGAGCATCAACCAGCTCATCAGTGCCGTTGAGAACGTGTCGGCCCTGCCCGGCTACCGCTCGCAGGCGCTGGCACGCGCACCGGTGATCGCGCAGCACAGCTTCGGCCCGCTCGGCGCCTGCATGGGCTATGACTTTCACCTGAGTGCCGGCGGGCCGCGGCTGATCGAGGTCAACACCAATGCCGGCGGCATTCTGCTCAATCTGGCGCTGGCACGGGCCCAGCAGTCGTGCTGCAAAGAGATGGACTGGGCTTTTGCGCCCAGGCCCTCAGCGGACGACCTGGAACAGGCGCTGTTCGCCATGTTCCGCTCCGAGTGGCACTACCAGCGCGGCGACGCGCCCTGGACCTCGATACTGATAGTGGACGATGAGCCTGAATCACAGTATCTGGCGCCCGAATTCGAGCTGTTCCGCCAGTTGTTCGAGCGCTTCGGTGTGCATGCCGCCGTGACCGACCCGTCCGCCCTGAGCTGGCATGACAGCAAGCTGTGGCACCAGGGCGCCGCAGTGGACATGGTTTACAACCGACTCACCGACTTCTATCTGCAAGAGCCCACCCACCAGGCGCTGCGCCACGCCTACGAGAGTGGCGCCGTGGTGCTGACGCCGCACCCGCGTGCCCATGCGCTGCATGCAGACAAGCGCAACCTGATTGCGCTGAGCCAGGAAGCACTGCTAACGAGCTGGGGCGTCTCTTCGCGTGATCGAAAGTTGCTCGCTGCGGCGGTCCCCAGAACCCGCCTTGTCACCACTGAGCGCGCCGAGGAATTGTGGTCGCAGCGGCGCCAGCTCTTTTTCAAACCGGTGGCCGGTTTTGGCGCCAAAGCGGCCTATCGCGGCGACAAGCTGACGCGCCGGGTCTGGGGCGAGATTCTGGCGGGAGATTTTGTGGCGCAGGCGCTGGTGCCGCCTGCGGAGCGCCTGATCGAAGTTGATGGCGTGCAAACCGACCTCAAGTTTGACCTGCGCGCCTACAGCTACGCCGGGCGTGTGCAGTTGCTCGCAGCACGCATGTACGCCGGCCAGACCACCAACTTCAGAACCCAGGGCGGCGGCTTTGCGCCGGTGATTGTGCTGCCCGCTCCTGCGCTGTCATTGCGGGCTTGACCCGCAATCCAGTCATGGCGTAGCACTGGATCCCGGATCAAGTCCGGGATGACCATGGCCAAGTCCGGGATGACCATGGCCAAGTCCGGGATGACAATGGCCAAGTCCGGGATGACAATGGCCGAGTCCGGGATGACTGTGCGCGCTGCCCTGCCAACTTCCACGGCGCGCAAGCTCGGCCGAGATGCGCGGCGCCAGCTCTGACAGGCGCACATTCCACTCAGGTGCCAGCTTCATCGAGGGCGGCACCTCGCTGCCCACGCGCTGCAGCAGGATGTGCGGCGCCAGACGCTCGATGAAATCACACAAGAGGGCAATGCATTCCTGCTCGTCGAACAAAGGCACGCTGACCGGGTCGCGTTGCCACTGGCGCGCCAGCGCCGTGCCGCGCACCAACTGCAGTTGGTGCAGCTTGAGCGCGCGGATCGGCAGCGCTGACATCTTGCGCGCACCGTCCAGCATGCTCTGGCGCGACTCCCCGGGCAGGCCCAGCAGCATGTGCGCCGTCACGTCCAGCCCCAGCGCCGCTGCGCGCCTGATGGCGTCGGCACTGGCAGCAAAGTCATGGCCCCGGTTCACGCTGGCCAGAACCGCATCGTTGCAGGACTCGACGCCAATCTCCAGTTCAATGATGTGATCCCGGGCCAGCTCGGCCAGGTACTCCAGCACCGGCTGCGCCAGGCAGTCGGGCCGCGTGCCTATGGCCAGACCGCTGATTTGCGGATGCGCCAGCGCCTCCTGGTAGAGCGCGCGCAGACGCTCCAGCTCACCATAGGTGTTGCTGTAACTCTGGAAATAGGCAATGAAACGATCCGTGCCAGGGTAGCGACGCTGCAGAAAGTCCAGTCCGGCGTCAATCTGCTGCGTCACACTCTGGCGTCGCTCCAGGTAGAGCGGCGTGAAGCCGTCGTTGTTGCAAAAGGTGCAGCCGCCAGTGGCAACCCGTCCGTCGCGGTTCGGGCAGGTAAAACCGGCCTCCACCGACACCTTCTGCACGCGCGCGCCGTAGCGCGCCTTCACATGCTGGTTCCAGGCGTTGTAGCGACGCGCGCCAAAGGGTGGCAGCGCCTGCGCCGGCGTCACTTGAGTGACTCCAGGCGCCGCTGCCAAAGTGACTGCGCAATGTCGTGCAATCGCTTGAAGTCAATCGGCTTGCCCATTTGCTCCACGCCCTCGGGCAAACTGCCATGGGCTTCGATTTCTTCCGACGGCAGCGCCGTCACCACCACAATCCTCATCTGCTGGCACATCGGTATCTGACACAGGCCACGCACGATCTGAAAGCCGGTCACACCGGGCAGACGCAGGTCGCAGATCAAGAGGTCCGGTAAAACCTTGCCCACGAGCACCAGACCTTCGTATCCGTTGACTGCCGTGTACAGCATGACCGGCGTCTCCCAGCGCGCAATCTGCAGCCGGTAGAGTCTGAGCAAAGCCTCGTTGTCTTCCACCACCAGCACCTGCAATGCGTCGTGGGAGACGGGTGACTCCGGCTCCGGTCGGCGCGAGCGCAGCAGCTTGCTCACCGAACTGCGCAGGATGCGCCTGTGGCCACCATCGGTCTTCCAACCCTTCAGATAACCTTTTTCCAGCCACAGCTGGGCAGTGCGCACGGACACACCTAGCGCCTTGGCAGCGTCGCGTGTGGTGTAGTAGTTGTGGACCATGAGGTGATCTGAGCCTATTGCCTGCCAACGATACCGCAAACAGAAGTCCCTATTTCCCGTCGGGGCGAATTTGTCCAAAGTCGCCGCGTGCATTACAGTGGTGCCAGCACATCATGATTCATTTCCACCGGCATTCGCTCAAGACCAGGGTCACCCTGTTCACTCTGCTTATTTTTGTTGCCGGATTGTGGTCGCTGGCCTTTTACGCCAGCCGCACCCTGCATGACGCCATGCAGAATCAGCTTGCACAGCAGCAGCGCTCCACCGTGGCGCTGATGGCCGACCAGTTCGACGACGAATTGCGACTGCGAACCAAAGCCCTTGAAGCCGCCGCCATCATGATTGGCCCCCTGGCCAAGGGCAAGCCCGCCGCACTGCAAGCCAGCATAGAAAAAGGTCCGATCATTCCCCTCCTGTTCAATGGCGGCTCCTATGTCGTGCGGCCCGACGGCACAGCCATCGCTTCGGCGCCCGTGTCGGCCGGACGCCTGGGTCTCAATTACGCGGACCAGCAGCACGTCCTTACCGCATTGCGGGAAGGGAAATCCAACATCAGCCAGGTCCGCATCGGCAAGGCTCTGAAGACGCCGGTGTTCGGCATTGCCGTGCCCATCCGCACGCCCCATGGCGATGTCGTTGGCGCCCTGGTCGGTGTGATTGACCTGAGTCAGCCCAACTTCCTGGATCATCTGGTCAACAGCAAGTACGGTGAAAACGGCGGCTATCTGCTGGTGTCACCGCAGCAGCGAATGGTGATCACCTCTTCGGACAAGCAACGCCTCATGGAAGCCTTGCCAGCGCCCGGCGTGCTGCCGGCCATAGACCGCTTTCTGCAGGGCTTTGAGGGCAGCGCGGTGCTGGTCAATCCGCTTGGGCAGGAGGTGCTGGTGACCAGCAAGACGATACCCAGCGCGGGCTGGTACGTGACGGTGTCGCTGCCCACCGAGGAAGCCTTTGCCCCGATCCGTGCTTCCCTGCAAAAAGTGCTGTGGGCGGCATTCGCGCTGACGCTGCTGACGGGCGTTCTGGTCTGGTGGCTGCTGCAACAGCAGCTGGCGCCCCTGCAGAGCACCGCCAGGCAACTGGCGACGCTGTCGGCAGCCAAGCAGAAGGCGCAGCCCCTGCACATCAGCCGCCCGGACGAGATCGGGCAGCTGATCGCCAGCTTCAATGATTTGCTGCTGACGCTGAAGGAACGCGAAGACGGGCTGAGCCGCAGCGAAGAGCGCTACCGCACTGCATTCGAGACCAGCCCGGACGCCATCAATATCAACCGCCTGTCCGATGGCCTCTACCTCAATGTCAACGACAGTTTTCTGAAGCTGATGGGCTGGCGCCGGGACGAGGTTGTCGGCAAGACGTCGCTCGAGCTCAATGTCTGGCGCCACCCCGAGGACCGGCAACGCCTGGTCGAGGCGCTTCAGCGCGACGGCTTCTGCCGCAATCTGGAAGCCGACTTTGTCACCCGTGACGGCAAGATCAGGACGGCACTGATGTCGGCCCAGGTACTGACGCTGGACGGTGAGCAGGCCATTTTGTCAATCACCCGCGATATTTCAGAGCGCAAGGAAGCAGAACAACTGATCCAGAGACTGGCGTACTCTGACCCGATCACCAATCTGCCAAACCGCCGCCACCTGATCGTGCGCCTGCAGCAGGCCATAGCGTCAAGTGAACGTCACCAGCACCAGGGCGCCCTGCTGCTGATTGATCTGGACGACTTCAAGGCGCTCAACGACACCCTGGGCCATCACCAGGGCGACCGCATGCTGGAACAGGTTGCCAAACGCCTGGCCCAGTGCGTGCGCGAGGGTGACACGGTGGCGCGCCTGGGCGGTGATGAATTCGTGGTGATGCTGGAGAACCTGAGCGCGCAGGCCATGGAGGCGGCCGCGCAGGCAGAAGCCGTGGCGCAAAAGATTCTGGCCACCCTGAATCAGAGCTACGAGTTGAACAAGTCAAGGCACTACGGCAGCGCCAGCATCGGCATCACCCTCTTTGGGGACCACTCAGAAACCGTGGACGAGCCGCTGATACGCGCCGATCTGGCCCTCTACCAGGCGAAGGCCGGCGGGCGCAACACACTGCGTTTCTTTGACCCCCGCATGCAGGTTGAAATTGCCGCGCGTGTGGCACTGGAGGCTGCGCTGCGCCTTGCAGTGCAGAAAAATCAGTTCATGCTGCACTACCAGGCGCAGGTCGGTGCCGGGCAGAGAATCACTGGCGTGGAAGCGCTGCTGCGCTGGCAGGACCCCATGCATGGCATGGTGTCGCCGGCCGATTTCATCCCGGTGGCCGAGAAGACCGGGTTGATCCTGCCCATAGGCCAATGGGTTCTGGAGAGCGCCTGCGCCCAGCTCGCACTTTGGGCCGAGCGGCCTGAGACCGCGCAGCTGAGCCTGGCGGTGAACGTGAGTGAGCGCCAGTTCCGTCAGGTCGACTTTGTGGACCAGGCGCTGGGCGCGATCGAGCGCAGCGGCGCGCCGGCGCGCCGGCTCAAGCTCGAGCTCACCGAGAGCCTGCTGGTGGCCAACATCGACGATGTGATCAGGAAAATGACGGCACTGAAGGAGCGCGGCGTCGGCTTTTCGCTGGACGACTTTGGCACCGGCTACTCGTCGCTGGCCTATCTGAAGCGCCTGCCACTGGACCAGCTCAAGATTGACCAGGGCTTTGTGCGCGACATCCTGATCGATCCCGATGACGCCGCCATTGCCAGAACCGTGATTGCCCTGGCCCACAGCCTGGAGCTCGGCGTGATCGCCGAAGGCGTGGAGACGGAGGCGCAGCGTGACCTGCTGGCCCAAATGGGCTGCCACGCCTACCAGGGCTATCTGTTTGGCCGCCCCCTGCCCATCGCCGAGTTTGAGGCCTTGCTGACGCAGCACCGTTTGTCATTGCAGACTTGATCCGCAATGACAAAATGAAACCTGGTTTCATTTTTTTGATCGACTTGACCCTGTGGGCATTAGGGAACTAAGCTCGACGCACTTTGTCTGAAACCCCCTGCTGGCCGGAGCTGATCGGTGGCCCGACGCCGTTCTGAAGCACTTCTACGAAATGAAACCGAGCTCCGAAACCCGCTCGCGGCTGGAAGCCGCGTTGCCCACCGTCGTGTTCCTGATTTCGCTCGGCCTGTTTGGCACGGCGGCACTGTGGCGCAAGAGTGATATCTCGACTGAAGCCCACATTGAAATGGAGCACGCCAGCGAGCGTCTGGCCACCGAAGTCGAGCGCCGCCTGCGCCAACCCGTCTATGGACTGAACGGCGCCAGAGGGGTTTACGCCGCCAGCAAGAACGTGGACCGGGCGGCATTCCGGGCGTATGTGGAGTCGCGCGATCTGGCTCGGGAATTTCCGGGGGTCAGGGGCTTCGGATTCACTCAACGGGTGCTTCGTGCCGACCTGCCAGCCTTTGTGGCGGCCGTGCGTGCCGATGGCGCACCGGCGTTTTCCGTTCGTCAGTTGACGGACCAGAACCGCGATGACCTGTACGTCGTGAAGTTCCTGGAGCCGGCAGATCGAAACTCCGAGGTTTTGGGTCTGGACATCGGCTCCGATCCGCTACGCAGACGCACCGTGGAACAAGCCATCGCCAGCGGCGAGCCCGCCTTGAGCGCGCCCGTCACTATGGTGCAGGGTCAGGGCCACGGTCCGAGCCTGGGTGCGCTGCTCGCAGTCCCGGTGTACAGCCAAGGCAGCCATCCAACAACCCCAATGCAGCGCCGCGCCGCCTTGCAAGGACTGCTGGTGGCACCGATTGTTATCGAGGACCTGCTCCGCGGCATCCCGGAGGTGGTTTCAGAACGCATCGACATCGAAGTCTTTGACAGCACCGATGGCATTGCCGGTGCCAAACTGATCTACGATGCCGGCAAGCACGGTGCCAGGCTGACCCCAACCGGCGGTGCACCCGATCACCGGTATTCGGCGCGCCATACCATTTCGGTCATGGGTCGTGAACTGACGGTGCGTGTCAATTCCGAACCCAAGTTCGACGACTTGCTCGACAGCGGCAGTCCGTGGCTGATCCTGGCCGTCGGTCTGATGGTCAGCACACTGCTCTGGATGTACCTGCTGCGGCGCTCGCTGCAGCACAGCCTGGTGGTGGACATGGTGCGTGTGCGCACCCGTGAGTTGGAGCGCGAGCGTCTGCGACTGCAGACCATTCTGGAAACCGCCACCGACGGCATCCATATTCTGGACGCTGACGGCCTGCTGGTTCAGGCAAATCCGGCCTTCTTGAAACTGTTGGGTCTGGACGAATCGGCCATCGGCCAGCTGAACGTGAGGGACTGGGATACGCACATTGAACCGTCCACGATCCGTGAAGTCATCGCTTCGCTGATCAAGACGGAGTCGAGTTCCCTGTTCGAGAGCCAGAACAGGCACAGCGACGGTCACCTGATTGACGTCGAAGTCAGTGCACGCGGCATCATCATCGACGGACAAAGTCTGGTCTATAACTCCTCGCGCGACATCACTGCACGTAAGCGCGACCAAGTTGCGCTGCAGGAAAAAGAACGTGATCTGCGCAGCGTCATCGACAACCTGCCGGCCATGATCGGCTATTGGGACCGAAACCTGTGCAACCGCTTTGGCAACCGCGCGTATGCCGACTGGTTCGGCATCGATCCGACGCAGATGCACGGCAAGCATATCCGCGAGGTCATCGGCGAGGAGCGCTACCGGCTGAACCTGCCCTACATGCAGGCCGCACTGTGCGGCGAGCGTCAGCAGTTCGACCGCGACATTCCTGCACCCGACGGCAAGTCCGTGCGGCATTCCCTGGTCGACTATGTTCCTGACATCGTGGGCGGCGAGGTGCAAGGCTTTTACGTGATGGTGTCTGACATCTCGGCCCTGCGTCGTGCCGAGGCAGGCCTGCTTGCTGCCAAGAACGTCGCCGAGCAGGCCCTGGCTTCGGCCCGCGAATCCGAGCGCTTTGCGCGTGCCACCGTGGACGCCCTGAGTGCAAACATGGCGATCCTGGACGAAAACGCCAACATCATTGCCGTCAACCAGGCCTGGCAGCAGTTTGGCCGCGACAACGGTGGCGAGCCGAGTTGCCTGTCGGAGGGTTTGAACTACCTGGCCATTTGCGACGCCGCCAGCGGCCCCGAATCCGAGGGATCGGCCGAGATTGCCGCCGGTCTGCGCTCGCTTCTGGGTGGATCGCGCGAGGAAGTTGTGGTGGAGTACCCCTGCGACTCGCCCACGGCCAAGCGCTGGTTCCTGTGCCGTTTGACACGCTTCCCGGGTGATGGGGCGATCCGGATTGTGGTCGCGCATGAAGAAATCACACCGCGCAAACTGGCGGAGGAAGCGGTCAAGAAGTCCGAAGCCATACTGCGCACGTCCATCGACACCCTCGATGAAGCCTTTGTCATTTATGACGCGGACGACCGGTTCGTGTATTGCAACCAAAGGTACCGTGAGATCTACGCGGGCGTGGCGCACCTGATGGTGCCGGGGGTAACTTTCGAGACCCTGATCCGCGTCGGTGCCGAAAACGGGCAGTACGTGGACGCCGTCGGTCGGGTCGATGAGTGGGTGGCCGAGCGACTGGCCGTCCACCAGTCCGCCAATACTGCGGTGATTCAGCGCCACCCCAACGGGCGAACCCTGCGCATTGTGGAACGCAAGACCCCCGACGGTCACAATGTGAGCTTCCGGGTCGATATCACGGAACTGCACCAGGCCAAGGAAGCCGCCGAGGCCGCCAACCGCGCCAAGAGCCGGTTTCTGGCCACCATGAGTCACGAGGTGCGCACCCCCATGAGCGGCATTCTGGGTATGGCACAGGTGCTGCTGATGCCCGGCATCAAGGAGGCCGAGCGCGTCGACTACGCCCGCACCATCCTGAGTTCAGGCCAGACTCTGCTGAACCTGCTCAATGACATTCTGGACCTGGCCAAGATCGAGTCCGGCAAGGTGGAACTGGAATCCATCGAGATCACTCCGGCACGGGTGCTGACACAGACCGAGGCGCTGTTCGCGCAAAGCGCCCGCAGCAGGGGATTGCAGATCGAATCCAGCTGGAGCGGACCGGACGCCTGCTATCTGGGCGACCCGCATCGCCTGCGTCAGATGCTCTCGAACCTGCTCAGCAACGCCATCAAGTTCAGCGAGCGCGGCAGCATCCGCATCCAGGCGCGCGAGCTCATCTGCACGGGAGACACGGCCACGCTGGAGTTCTCCGTCAGCGACAGCGGCATCGGTGTCGCGCCCGAAAAGCTCAAGCTGTTGTTCCAGACTTTCTCTCAGGTTGACAGTTCCACCGCGCGCCACTTTGGCGGCACCGGACTGGGACTGTCGATTGTTCGCACGCTGGCGCAATTGATGGGCGGCGAGGTGGGCGTGCACAGCGAACTGGGGCGCGGCTCGCGCTTCTGGTTCCGCATTCGTGCCAAAAAGCTGACCCTGTCGGCGGATGCGCCCGCCGTCACGCTGTTCGGCGGCGCCAGCACCTCCGATGCGGCGCCCGAGCCTGTGCGGTCCATGCGTGTGCTGCTGGTGGAGGACAACCCGGACCACCAGCGCCTGACGGCATTGCTGCTCAAGCGTCTTGGCGCCGAGGTCGCTCTGGCCGAGAACGGGCAGCAGGCGCTGCAAGCCATCATAAACGGTGACAGCGCGGCGCTCATCCTGATGGACTTGCACCTGCCGGTGCTTGACGGCTGTGCCGCCACGGTCCGGATACGTGCCTGGGAGCAACGCCATGGCCTGCCACGGCGCCCCATCGTTGCCTTGACTGCCGACGCCTTTGAGGCCGACAGGGAGCATTGCCTGGCTGTCGGCATGGACGAGGTGCTGACCAAGCCAATCTCTGTGGACCGGCTCAAGGCGGAACTGGAGCGCTGGAGCCCGACAGTGCCGGTCAGGACACAGCACCAGGCCTTTGAGACCGGCCGGGTCCGGGCATTGATCGGTGAAATAGTGCCACTGCTCGTGAACCATCAGTTCGATGCCATCACGCGGCTCCGGGACTTGCAGGAGGCTGTGACCCACACCGACCTGGCTGACGCCATCGCCCGCGCCGCACAGGCTTTGCAGGAGTTCCGTTTTGAAGTGACCCTGGAACAGTTGCAGGCCATCATAGTCGCCCAGGGATGGCAGGAAGTTGCCGATGAATAGCCCGCATCGCAGCACGATTGTGCTGATCAGACTCTGTTCATAATCGAACTTGCCGGCAACAACTCTGAAGGTTATTCACATGACTAAAAGGATCAGGCGACCCCGGATTCTGGCCATTGACGACGTACCCACCAATTTGCAGGTGCTGGTGGCGGCGCTGGCTCTGGAATTCGATGTGCAAATCGCCATCTCCGGCGCCATGGGCCTGGCACTGGCGCGAAAGCAGCCGCCAGATCTTATTTTGCTCGACGTCATGATGCCCGAGATGGATGGCTTTGAGGTGTGCCGCCGACTGCGCGCCGAGCCGGCCCTGTGCAGCACCCCGGTGATCTTCATCACGGCGATGTCGGATACGGAGGCCGAGCTCACTGGTTTGACACTCGGTGCCGTCGACTACCTGAGCAAGCCGATCAAGGTCGAGCTTGCAAAGCTGCGCATTCGCAACCTGCTGGAGCGCGAGCAGCTGCGCCGTCGCGTCGAGGAAAAGCAGGCCGAACTGGAGCGCCTGGCCAAGTTCGATCCGCTGACCAAGCTGCCAAATCGCGCCATGCTGGCCGACCGCATGAGCCAGGCCCTGCTGCAGACACAACGGCGGGGCCAGAAACTTGCGGTGGCCTTTCTGGACCTGGACGGATTCAAGGCGGTCAATGACACCCATGGTCACGAAGCGGGAGACCATTTGCTGGTGACCCTGGCCGAGCGCATGAAGAGCGCGCTGCGCGATGGCGACACCCTGGCGCGCATCGGTGGTGACGAGTTTGTGGCGGTGCTGGCAGACCTGGCCGATGTGAACGCCAGCGCGCCCATGCTGAACCGCTTGCTGGCGGCGGCGTCCAAGCCGGTTCCTTTTGGCGAGACGATGCTGCAGGTATCGGCCAGCCTGGGCATCACCTTCTTCCCGCAGCCGCAGGAGATCGACGCCGAGCAACTGATTCGGCAGGCGGACCAGGCCATGTACCAGGCCAAGCAGGCCGGCAAGAACCGCTTTTGCGTCTTCGATGCCGAGCAGGACCGCAGTGTGCGGGCACACCACGAAAACATGCAGAGCATAGAGCGCGCCCTGCGTCAGGGACAGTTCGTGCTGGAGTACCAGCCCCAGGTCAATCTGAGAGATGCCCGCGTCGTGGGTGTGGAGGCCTTGATCCGCTGGCGGCATCCGCAGCGTGGTCTGCTGCTGCCAGCCCAGTTTTTGCCCATGGTGGACGAACATCCGCTGGCGATCGAATTGGGGCAATGGGTCATTGACACGGCCCTGCAGCAGGCCGAGCTCTGGCGCCAGGCGGGGCTGGTCATCCCGATCAGTGTCAACATTGGTGCCCGCCATCTGCAGCATGCCGACTTTGTAAGCCGGCTGCGCGACAGCATGGCCGCGCACCCCGCGCTGGCGCCCTGCTGCGTGGAACTGGAGTTGCTCGAATCGAGTGCCATGGGCGATCTGGACCACGTCTCCTGCGTGATCAGGGATTGTCAGCAAATGGGCATCCGGTTCGCACTGGACGACTTCGGCACCGGTTACTCGTCGCTGACCTATCTCAAGCAACTGCCGGTATCGCAAATCAAGATCGACCAGAGCTTTGTCCGCGACATGCTGGGCAATCCTACGGATCTGGCCATTCTCAAGAGCCTCGTGGGGCTGGCGCGCGACCTCGACATCCAGGTCATGGCCGAAGGCGCGGAGACAGTGGCACACACCGTCAAGCTGCTGCAGATGGGTTGCGAACTGGCGCAGGGCTACGGCATTGCACGCCCTATGCCCGCAGCCCAATTACCCCACTGGCTTAAGACCTGGCGTCCGCACCCGGCGTGGGACCTCAACCCCGCTCGTACCAGTGCCGGCTGTGGTTGACGATGTAAACCACCAGCAGCATGACAGGCACCTCAATCAGCACACCCACCACGGTGGCCAGTGCGGCACCGGAGTTAAAACCGAACAGGCTGATCGCTGCAGCAACTGCCAACTCGAAAAAGTTGGAGGCACCAATCAGCGCTGACGGGCAGGCGATGTTGTGCTTCTCGCCCAGCGCGCGATTGAGCCAGTAGGCCAGCGCGGAGTTGAAGAAGACCTGGATCAGGATAGGCACAGCCAGCAGCGCAATCACCAGAGGCTGCTTCAGGATGGCCTCGCCCTGAAAGGCGAACAGCAGCACCAGGGTGGCCAGCAGTGCACCGATGGACCAAGGACCCACTTTTTCCATCGTGGCGTCAAACGCGGCCTGGCCCCGGGAGAGCAGAGCCCGGCGCCAGAGTTGCGCCAGGATCACCGGAATCACGATGTAGAGCAGCACCGAGATCAGCAGCGTGGCCCAGGGCACGGTGATGGCCGAGATGCCCAGCAGAAAAGCCACCAGCGGCGCAAAGGCCAGCACCATGATGCTGTCGTTGAGCGCCACCTGCGAGAGCGTGAACAGCGGGTCGCCACCGGTAAGCCGGCTCCAGACAAAGACCATCGCCGTGCAGGGTGCAGCCGCCAGCAAAATGAGGCCCGCAATGTAGCTGTCGATCTGGTCCGGCGGCAACAGCGGCGCAAACAGATGGCGTATGAAAAACCAGCCCAGAAATGCCATGGTGAAGGGCTTGACCAGCCAGTTGACAAAGAGCGTAACGCCTATGCCCTTGATGTGCTTGCGCACCTCCTGCAAGGCGCCAAAATCGACCTTCACCAGCATCGGAACAATCATCACCCAGATCAGCAGGCCGACCGGCAGATTCACATGCGCAACCTCCATGCCGCCGATGGCCTGGAACACACCTGGCAGCAGCTGACCCAGCGCAATGCCAACGACGATGCAAAGAAAGACCCAGACCGTCAGGTAGCGCTCAAAGACGTTCATGCGATCACTCCTTGGCTAGATCGCGGGCAGTGGTTTGCAGCAGGGTTTTTGCCAGCTTCTCGTGGGGCAAGCTGAGCAAAATATCAAGGCGACGTTTGATCGCGTGCAGGGTTTGCCGAAAAGCTTCGAGTTTTTGCGCGTCGCTGCCCTCACCCGCCGACGGGTCGGGGTAGCCCCAATGTGCCGTAGCCGGTTGCCCGGGCCAGTACGGGCAAACCTCGCCAACGGCGTTGTCGCAGACCGTGATCACCAGGTCCATGTGCGGTGCATCGGCGGCGCCAAACTCGTCCCAGGACTTGCTGCGCAAACCTTCGACGGATATCCCTGCGCTCTTTAGAACCTGCAAGCCCAGCGCGTTCGGTTGCTGGTTTTCGCGCGGACTGCTGCCGGCCGACCAGGCCTTGAAGCGGCCTTTACCAATGTGGTTCAGGATGGCTTCGGCCAGGATGCTGCGCGCCGAATTGTGGGTACACAGGAACAGCACGTTCAGGGCTTTGTCGCTCATTTCATTATTCCTCAGTGGGTAAGTTAGGGTGGGTTCCATGAGTGGCCAGTTGCAACAGCCGCTCCACGCCAATCGGCTCTTCGCGCAGCAAGGGCACCAGCGCGTAGCGACCCGTGTGCCGCGCCGCCACCGACTCAATTTCGACCAGTTCGTTCTGGGCACGCTGGCGCAGCAGCGGCGAAGCCAGAGGTGCGCCCAGCGCACTGGCGGCCACACTGTTGTTGATGATCCAGGCCCAGGGCTCAATGCCGGCGCGCTTCAGGTCGGCCTGCAGATTGGCGGCTTCGAGCACCGGCGTCTTCTCGGCCAGCGTCACCAGCAGCACCTTGGTCTGCTTCGGGTCCTGCAACTGCATCATTGGCGTCGTAAAGTGCAATCCGCTCGCGCCCATCTGGCGCACCATGTCGCGGTGGTAGGCACCGGTGGCGTCGAGCAGCAACAGGGTGTGGCCGGTGGGGGCCGTGTCCATCACGACAAATTTTTTGCCGGCCTCGCGGATCACGCGCGAGAAGGCCTGAAA
>CAIQVX010000400.1 GCA_903875275.1 uncultured beta proteobacterium
GGCCCAGGGCGCGCCCGGCGATGGCCACCGACATCACCGGCAGCCAGATCGTGTACCACCACTGTGGCACACCGATGCCGGGAGATGTCTCGCCAAAGCGGATGTCGTCCCACACCATGCGCGTGCTGAGCACGGCGATCAAGGCAAACAGCAGGAACACTGTGATGGCACCAAAGCGGGCCAGCGCCCGCTGACGCGCCAGGGAGCCGCTGTCGGCAAAAAACTCGATGCGGATCTGGCGGTTGCGTGCCACCGATGCCGAGCCTGCCACCAGCGCCAGGACGATCATCAGAAAGACCGAGAACTCTTCGGTCCATGCAAAGGACTGGCTGGTGAAATAACGTACCAGCACATTGCCAAAGGTGATGAGCGAGAGCAGGCCCATGACGATCACCGTCAACCAATCCTCGATCTTGAGCGGAATGACCGTCTTCTCATCCTGCGCTGCGGGGTCTGGAACTTCGATCGGCAAGTGCGTGGGTTCGTGAGGAAGGTGCATAAGAAGAGGCCGAGAGCTTAGGTGTGAAGGAAGGCGTCAGGTATCCGGAGATACCCTCGTTAGCGTGAAGATTTAAGCATGGCGCGCACGGCCGCTGTCACGTCCTCGGCGCTGACGCGCGATTGCGCCTCCAGTACCGGCGCGTAACCGACCGGAATGCGCGGTGCACCCAGGCGTTGGATCCTGCAGCCAGTCGCTTCGGCCGCACTGGCGGCGATCTCGGCACCGAAGCCGCCGGCTTGCACCGCTTCGTGGACCACCAGCAGATTCCTTGTTCTTGCGCAGGAGTTCAGCACGGTCTCCCGATCCCAGGGCCAGATCGTGCGCAGGTCGATCAATTGAACCTTGATGCCCTCAGTTGCCAGTTGCTCACAGGCCATGGCACAGGTCTGCACTTGCTTGCTCCAGCTCACCAGGGTCAGGTCGGTGCCACTGCGTAAAGTTTTGGCCTGTCCCAGCTTGGCCGTTTGCGATACATCCACCTCGCCGCTCAGGCCCCACAGGGTCTTGTGCTCCATGTAGACCACCGGGTCGCCACTGGCCAGCGCAGCGCGCAACAGGCTGTAGTTGTCCTGCGGTGTGGCCGGGCAGACCACCACCAGACCGGGCAGGTGTGCAAACCAGCTTTCAAGTGACTGCGAATGTTGTGCGGCCGACGCATCCCAGATGCCGATCGGCATGCGCGCTACCAGCGGTACCCGGCCCTGACCACCAAACATGAAACGGTTCTTGGCGGCCTGGTTGACGATCTCGTCCATGCCGCACAGGGCAAAGTCGACCACGCGCATTTCGATCACCGGGCGCAGCCCGGCCAGCGCCATGCCGACGCCAGCGCCCATGATCGCGGCCTCGCTGATCGGGGTGTCGATCACGCGCTCGGCACCAAAGCGAGCCTGCAGCCCCTGGTACTGGCCGAAGATTCCACCGCGCCCGACGTCTTCGCCGATCACAACGACGTTCGCGTCGGCCGCCATCTCATGTTGCAGCGCCAGCGCCGCTGCCTGCGCATAGGTCATCAGCGCCATTGGCCGGCTCCTGTGTTCTGGATGTCTGTGAAGGCGCTGGAGGCGTCGGGCCAGGGCGCGGAGTCGGCCACGCCCAGGGCGGCGGCCACTTCATCGTAAGCGGCCTGTTCCATGGCGTCGAGTTCCTGCGCCACGGCTCCAGGCAGAGCCAGGTACTGTGCGCGGGCCCGGGCAATCGGGTCGGTTTTCAAGGCCGCCTGCAATTCCTCAGGGCTGCGGTAGGCCGCGAGGTCCACCGAGACATGGCCCTTGACGCGGTAAGTGATGGCGTGCAACAGCCGTGGTCCGAGGCCAGAGCGTACCTCGGCGATCAGTGTTGCAGCCGCGGCGTGCACTGCCATCACGTCGTTGCCGTCCACTTGCACGGCCGGGATGTCCAGACTCAGTGCACGCGCCGATGCGCCGGCGCCGGCTGTCATGGGGCCGCTGGCGGTGGTGGCGCTCCAGCGGTTGTCCTCGCAGACAAACAGGACCGGCAGCCGGTACACCTGTGCCCAGTTCAGGGCCTCCAGAAACGGACCGCGGTTGATGGCGCCATCGCCAAAAAAACAGGCGGTGATGCCGTCGCGCCGCTGCAGCTTCTGGGCGTGAGCGGCGCCCACGGCAATCGGCATTCCTGCACCAACGACGCCGTTGGCGCCCAGCATACCGACCGAAAAATCGGCAATGTGCATGGAGCCGCCCTTGCCACCATTGGTGCCTGCGGCTTTGCCGAACAGCTCACTCATCATGGACTGCAAATCCGCACCCTTGGCCAGCGTGTGGCCGTGGCCGCGATGGGTTGAGGTCAGGTAGTCATCACGCCGCAAATGGGCGCAAACGCCAGCCGGAACAGCCTCCTGGCCGGTCGACAGGTGCAAAGGGCCTCGCACCTTGGCACTGCCGTCGGCTGACTTGCCGTAGGCGCTGACGCCGCCCTGGCTCGCTGCCTCGGCGGCGTTCTCGAACGCGCGGATGCGAACCATGGTGCGGTACAAGTCCACCAATGTCTGAATTTCTGCACTCAAGCTTGTCTCCGGTGCCGCAAAATAAAAATGTGCGTGCATTGTATGAGACCGCCCAGCGGCCAATCACTGTGGTTGCATAATGCCGGTTCCCGTTTCTGTCCGGACAAAGATGGCAGTCGGGTGTCGCCCGACCGGCCTTGGCAGCTGGCTGGTTTCACAGGGATTGCTGGCCGATGAAACGTGTGGATGCGGTGGTTTCGTACAGGCTGTTGACGCCTCTGGCTGCTGCCGTGTTGCTGGCGCACTGGGTGCTGCTGCAGGGCATGGTGCCTGCGCTCGACCTGGGTCCGGCAGCGGTGGGCAAGGTCTTCAGCACGCGCATGGTCGCGCCAACTTTGACAGTTCAGGCGCCAGCGCCTGTCAAACCCGCTCCGACAAGAACGCGCCCCGAGTCCCCCCCTAAACCGGTAGCCGAGCCGGTGCCGGCGCCTGTTGAACAGGCGCTTGCTGCGCCTGCTGTCGATGCGGTCCAGCAGAACACTGCGGTTGCCTCACCGGACCGGACGGCCGAGCCCGAGCCTGTACCCGCGGCAGCGGAGTCCGTGTTGCCAGCACCGCGTCACCTGCGCGAAGAGGTGGCCTCGGCCAGTCGCTTTGTCGTGCCTGGATCGACGACGCTGAAGTACCAGGTTTCATCCAACAAGTTCCCCTTCGGGTTGAACGCCGAACTGGGTTGGCGCCGCGACGCCGAGAGCTATAACGCCCGCTTGAGCTTCGGCGCTTTTGGCTTGAGCCGGGTTCAGACCAGTCGCGGGGAAGTGACGGCTGACGGCCTTGCACCGGTGCGCTTTTCGGACAAGTACCGCAGTGAAGTGGCCGCCCATTTTGTTCGCGACAAGGGCAAAGTCAGTTTCAGCGCCAACACCCCCGATGCGCCTTTGCTGGCCGGAGCCCAGGATCGCCTGAGCATCGTGGTGCAGCTTGCGGCCATGATCGCTGGCGATCCGGAGCGGTTTCCGGTCGCCAGCACCATCACCCTGCAGATCGTGGGGCCGCGAGATGCAGACACCTGGTTGTTCACAGTGGAAGGCGATGAAACGCTGAGCTTGCCGGGTGGTGAGCAGCCAACGCGCAAACTGGTGCGCAATCCGCGGCGGGAATATGACCAGAAGGTGGAACTGTGGCTGGCACCCGCGCTGGGCTATCTGCCGGCGCGGATCCGGATCACCGAGGCCAACGGCGACCATATTGATCAAAAGTGGCTCAGCAGCGAGCCTCCGGGCTGAACGTCCGGGGCTCTTGAAATCGGCAGGGTTGCGGCCACCTGCAGCATGGACAGGATTAAGGGATAATCAAATCATGCACACGCTTTACGACTCGGATACCTATTCGGTGACACATATGCTGGCCAATGCAGTGGCGGCCGATGCCGCCTGCGAGCTTGAAGGCGAGCAGGTTGCGCAGGTGTTGCTGGTGCCCACGCTGGCGCGCCACGGTTTCGAAATCATCGACAAGCGCGCTGGCAAAGAGGTTTATCTCGACGGTTCCTGGGCCGAGTTGTTTCAACAGCATATCTCTGCCTGGCAACAGAAGACGCCGACCCAGGAAGAGGTTGAAGACACCCTCGAGCAGTACGCTGAGCTGGCACAGAATCCGGTCGTGGTCCACTGAGAGGCACCACTGACACCGGCACAGATTTTCCGGACGATGTTTTGGCGGGGCTGGCCACTGGCTCTGGCTTTGGGCTTGGCTGCCTGTGCCAACACCGCACTGGTTCCCGGTTTCCCTGACGCAAGCCGTGTCGAGCGTCTGCAGCGCCTGTTGCCTGCCGACGTCCTCCTCTTGGGCGAACAGCACGACGCGCCCGACCACCAGCGGGTTCACCGGATCGTTGTAGAAGCCCTTGCAGCACAGAACGCCCTGGCGGCGCTCGCGCTCGAGATGGTCAGCCAGGGGCGCTCAAGCGCCAGCCTGCCGCCCGGTGCCAGCGAAGAAGCGGTGCGTGAGGCGCTGCAGTGGGACAACGAGGGGTGGCCCTGGGCCGCCTACGGTCCGGCGGTGATGGCAGCCGTTCGCTCGGGTGTGCCGGTGATCGGTGCCAACCTGCCCTCGGCCCAGTTGCGTGGCGCCATGGCCAGGGTCGAACTGGATTCCCTGATGGGGCCGACCCAGCTCAGGGCGCAACAGCAGAACATCCGTTCCGGCCACTGCGACATGCTGCCCGAGAGCCAGATCGCACCGATGGCACGGGTGCAGATTGCCCGCGATGTTGCGATGGCCAGCACTCTGACCGGTGCGGTCCGCAGCGGCAAGACGGTGGTTCTTCTGGCCGGTGGTGGTCACGTTGACCGCAGCCTCGGTGTGCCTTTGCACCTCGGGCCGGGCTTGAAAGTCAAAGCGGTGCTGATCCGGGCTGAAGCACGGGCTGAGGCTGCTGAGGAGAGCTTGAATTTCGACGCCATCTGGCCCGCACAAGCGGCGCCGGTCGTTGACTATTGCGCAAAATTTGGTGCCAGCCGGCGCCCACGCCCATGAACGAAACCATGAACGCCGCCTACATATTGACCCTGTCCTGCCCGGACCGCATCGGATTGGTCCACGCGGTGTCCGGCTTTCTGGCCGAGCGTGGCGGCAATATCGAGGAGGCGGCTCAGTACAACGATCCGGGCACCGGGCTGTTCTTCATGCGCGTGCAGTTTGCCTGCGCGCAGCTGACCCATGAAGAACTCAAAGCACAGCTCTGCGTCTTCGCCGAGCCTTTGCGGATGAGCTGTCGCCTGCACGCCCGGGCCGAGCCGATGCGCACCGTCATCATGGTCAGCAAGGAAGGGCACTGTCTGAACGATCTGCTGTTTCGCTGGAAAAGTGGGCTGCTGCCACTGGACATTCGGGCCATCATCTCGAACCACCGCGAGTTCTACCAGCTTGCGGCCAGCTACAACGTGCCGTTTCACCACTTTGTGGTCACTGCCGCCAGCAAAGCCCAAGTGGAGGCCAAGCAGTTTGAGATCATCCAGAACGAGGGCGCCGAGTTGGTGGTGCTGGCGCGTTACATGCAGGTCCTGAGTGACGACCTGTGCCGCAAGCTCTCAGGCTGTGCGATCAACATCCACCACTCTTTCCTGCCCAGTTTCAAGGGCGCCAAGCCTTATTACCAGGCGCATGAGCGGGGCGTGAAACTGATTGGTGCCACTGCGCACTACGTCACTGCCGAGCTGGACGAAGGCCCGATCATCGAGCAGGACGTGGCGCGCGTGGACCACAGCAAGACGGTGGAAGATCTCACCACCCTGGGCCGCGACACCGAGAGTCAGGTGCTGGCGCGCGCTGTCAAATGGCATAGTGAGCACCGGGTGCTGCTCAATGGCCACAAGACCGTGATTTTCAAGTGAGATCGGGGCGCTGCGTGTA
>CAIQVX010000401.1 GCA_903875275.1 uncultured beta proteobacterium
GTCAGGCTGAACGGGTTGTAAATGAACTCACCCCGGGTCTTGGCCTCGTCGATCTTTGCGTTGTAGCCAGCCAGGTTGCGCACGCCGAGTTTGCTGAGCAGCTTGTAGCGTCGTTCCATCTCGGCAACGCACCAGCTCAGGCCATAGGCCGCCTGCTTCATGTCAGTCACCACCGGCGCGAGCAGGTGCGGAATGCCTTCGTAAAACGACATCTCCAGCATCTTGGGGTCAATCATCAGAAAGCGCACGTCGCTGGCCTCGGCCTTGTACAACAGGCTCAGGATCATCGCGTTGATGCCCACCGACTTGCCCGATCCGGTGGTACCCGCCACCAGCACATGCGGCATCTTGGCCAGGTCGGCCACAACCGGATTTCCGACAATGTCCTTGCCCAGCCCGATCGTGAGCATGGACCTGGCTTCGTTGTAGATCTGCGAGCCCAGGATTTCCGAGAGCTTGATCGACTGCCGTTTGGCATTGGGCAGTTCCAGCGCCATGTGGTTCTTTCCCGGAATCGTCTCCACCACGCGGATCGACACCAGACTCAGGGAGCGTGCCAGATCCTTGGCCAGACCCACGATCTGCGAGCCCTTGACGCCCACGGCGGGCTCGATCTCGTAGCGTGTAATCACCGGCCCCGGTTGCGCCAGCACGACACGCACCTCAACCCCAAAGTCCTTCAGTCTTTTTTCGATCATGCGGCTGGTCATCTCCAGCGTCTCGGAAGAAACTGTCTCCTGACGCAGCAGCGCACCGTCGAGCAGATCAACCTGGGGCAGGCGGCTGTCGGGCAATTCCACGAACAAGGGCTTCTGCCGCTCCTTGGCTACACGTTCGCTCTTGGGTACCTCGGCCAGCACCGGCTCAATCTTCAGCGGCAGGACGTGGTGCTCGGCAACTTCCTCCCTCTCCTCTATCACCACCTCCTCGCGTTCGCGCATGGCCTGCTGCCCCAGGGCCATGTCCTGCTCCAGTTCCCGCTTTTCCCGCCGCGATTCAAGCTGCAAATAAAGCCAGGCGCCCAGACGCTCTGCCAGTTGCGCCCAGGAAAAGCGGAACACCAGCGCCGCTCCGGCCAAACCCAGTGCAATCGTCACCAGGGCCGACCCGGTAAAACCCAGCATCCGCACGCTCTGTGGACCAACCAGATAGCCCAGAACGCCACCAGCGTGCCCCGGCAAGCGGGCTTCCAGGCTGTACAGGCGCGACCACTCCAGCGCCGCGCTAGCGCAAAGCAGCAGCACCAGGCCGCACCAGAAGGCAAGCCGCCTGCGCCCCGGACGGACCTGCTGCGCGGCAGCCTGCTCAGGCGGAGTGACCAATAGGTCATGCCCGCGCAGCCACAGTGCCAGCCCCGACAGCCAGACCCGTATGCCGGCGGCAACACACCACCAGACCGAGAATCCAAAGAGGAAATAGCTGCCATCAGCGAGCCAGGCGCCGAGCAGACCGGCCCGATTCAAAACCTGGGAACCCTCACCCGATGTGGTCCACGCCCCGTCCTGTGGCGAGTAGTTCAGGAGCGCCAGCAACCAGAAAGCCAGCAGCACCAGACCGACCATCAAACCAAATTCATTGGCAAAACGACGCCAGCCGGTAGGCCCGTCCCCCCCCGCAGGACCGGGAGAATTCAAGGTGTTGAGTGAATACGTCATACTACGCCCAACTGTACACGGGCCATGCAACTTTTTCCAAGAAAGCCTTCACGATGTCCAACACACGACATGCTCAAGTTCTGATTCTGGGCTCCGGCCCGGCCGGCTACACGGCCGCCATTTACGCGGCACGGGCCAACCTCAAACCACTGCTGATCACCGGCATTGCCCAGGGTGGCCAGCTCATGACCACCACCGAAGTCGACAACTGGCCGGCTGACGTCGACGGCGTGCAGGGACCCGACCTGATGCAGCGTTTTCTGGCGCACGCCGAGCGTTTCAAGACCGAAATCGTCTTTGACCACATCCACAGCGTCGATTTTCAGAAACGCCCATTCACCCTGAGCGGCGACAGCGGCAGTTACACCTGCGACGCGCTCATCATCGCCACCGGCGCTTCGGCCAAGTACCTGGGGCTGCCATCCGAGGCCGCCTTCATGGGCCGTGGCGTCTCCGGTTGTGCCACCTGCGACGGTTTTTTCTACCGGGATCAGGTCTGCTGCGTGGTCGGCGGTGGCAATACCGCCGTGGAAGAGGCTCTCTACCTGTCCAACATCGCCAGCAAGGTGATCCTGATTCACCGGCGCGACAAGTTCCGGGCCGAGCCCATCATGATCGACAAACTGATGGAAAAAGTGGCTGCCGGCAAGATCGAATTGAAGACCTTTTCAATGCTCGATGAAGTGCTGGGTGATGCCAGCGGAGTCACCGGCGTGCGGCTGAAAAACGTCAACAGCGGTGCCACTGAAGACCTGAAGCTCCAGGGCTGCTTCATCGCCATCGGCCACGCACCCAACACCGAAATCTTCCAGGGACAACTGGAAATGGCCGGCGGCTACATCGTGACCCAGGGCGGGCTCAAGGGCTTTGCCACCATGACCAGCGTGCCTGGCGTCTTTGCCGCCGGTGATGTGCAGGACCACATCTACCGCCAGGCCATCACCAGCGCCGGTACCGGCTGCATGGCGGCGCTGGACGCCCAGCGTTTTCTGGAACAGGGCTGAAACCGCTATAATCAAAGGCTTTTCCGGCTTGGCTCAGACCTGTTTACGCAGATTTCGGGCGGCTGAAAAATCTCTTTACCGCCACCCCAGTGTGTGGCGAGGTGCGGCGAAAGCTGTTAATTTTTCAGGAGTGTCCACATGGCACGCGTATGTGAAGTCACGGGCAAAGGCCCGATGGTCGGGAACAAGGTTTCCCACGCCAACAACAAAACCAAGCGCCGGTTCCTGCCGAACCTGCAATACCGCCGTTTCTGGGTCGAAACCGAGCACCGTTGGGTCCGTCTGCGGATTTCCAACGCCGGGCTGCGTTTGATTGACAAGAACGGCATTGATTCCGTGCTCGCAGACCTGCGCGCACGTGGTCAGGCTTAATTGAAAGGAATTCACCATGGCAACCAAAGGCGCACGCGAAAAGATCAAGCTTGAGTCCACTGCTGGAACAGGTCATTTCTATACCACCAGCAAGAACAAGAAGACCATGCCCGAGAAGATGTTGATCAAGAAATTTGATCCCAAGGCTCGCAAGCATGTTGACTACAAAGAAATCAAGCTGAAGTAAATCAGGATTTCAATAAAAAACCCGGCCAAGCAGCCGGGTTTTTTTGTTAGCAGTTTAGGTCGATGTGCGTGGTTGATCTGATGGGAGTGACCGCTTGGACAGTGGTGCCATCTACCGTTTTAGACACTCAGGAGTCGGTGGGCTTTCAGAACTGGTCGCTCGAAAGCAGTCACCTAATGTTCGTCAAACCGCGTCGCAAGCGCCTCAAACTCCGCAAC
>CAIQVX010000402.1 GCA_903875275.1 uncultured beta proteobacterium
AGATTCTGGCGGACATCTTCACCTACATCGAGCACCGCGGCTCCATCAAGGGCAAGACCGTGGCCTGGGTCGGCGATGGCAACAACATGGCCAACACCTGGCTGCAGGCCAGCGAGATCCTGGGCTTCAAGGTGCATGTGAGCACACCCAGCGGTTACGAGGTCGATCAGTCGATTGCGGGACTGCGTTCAGCCGAAAGCTATCAGGTCTTCAGTGACCCGATGCAGGCCTGCGAAGGCGCGGACCTGGTGACCACCGACGTCTGGACCAGCATGGGCTTTGAAGCCGAGAATGAGGCGCGCAAAGTGGCTTTTGCCGACTGGTGCGTGGACGCTGAGATGATGGCGGCGGCCAAGGCCGACGCGCTGTTCATGCACTGTCTGCCCGCCCACCGTGGCGAGGAAGTCCAGGCCGAGGTCATTGACGGACACCAATCCGTTGTTTGGGACGAGGCCGAAAACCGCCTGCACGTACAAAAGGCGCTGATGGAACTGCTTTTGCTCGGGAAGTTGTGACACGCGGTGGAGCAGAGGCCAGCGCGTCTGCGATCAGTCCGGTCCCCGGTACAGCCACGGCACGTCCAGCAGCCGCTCGCCCAGCACGCTCATTGCGGCGTCGCGACCCCAGCGCAGCAAACCGGTTGCGTGAAAGATCTGTCCATTGCGGATGGCCCGCGCCTGCACCCTCGCGTTGCGGCGCCATCTGGCATCCGCGTAATTTCTCAGAGCCAGCGGCACCGACAGTTCCTGTACCGTCAGAGCCTGCGCCAGCGCCTGGGCGTCCTCAATGGCCATCCCGGCGCCTTGTGCAAGATAGGGCAACATCGGGTGCGCCGCGTCACCCAGCAGTGCAACCCGTCCCCGCGCGAATTCATGCGGACTACGCGCTGGTGGACGAATGCTCAGACCCCAGAGGCGCCAATGCTCTATGGCGTGAATCAGGTCACGCAGCGCCGAGAAGGTTTGGGCCATGCTGCGTCGCAATTTCACAATATTGGTGCTGTGATCCCAATACTCGATATCTCCCACAACGTGCCCCTGCACCACCGCGACCACATTAAGCCATTCGCCACCCCGTACTGGATACTGAACGACGTGCAATTGAGGGCCAAGCCAGGCGGTGATCTGCTGCGAACGCAGCTTGGCGGGCAAGACCTTTTGCGGTACGAGCGCACGGTACGCGAGATGACCGGTGGCAATGGGCACGCCATCAGCCAGCAACTGCTGACGTACACGGCTCCACAAGCCGTCTGCGCCAACCAGAAGATCGGAGTGCACCTGCCGGCCACTTGCGGTGCGCAGTGTCACTCCGCTCTCGCTCTGTTCAAACTCGATCAGCTCACTGTCGAGGTTCAGTTCGACATCGCTGCGGCCGGTCACGGCCGACAGCAGCATGTTGTGCAAATCGGCACGATGAATCGTGGCGTAAGGCGCACCGTAGTGTTGGACCGCGGTCGCACCCAAACGCAAGACTCCCAACTCGGCGCCGTTCTGGGCGCTGCGTACCTGCAATCTTTCAGGAAAGGCGGCAACCGCCGTCAATGGGCCCTTCAGACCCCAATCGTCGAGAACCCGAACCACGTTCGGGCCCATCTGGATGCCCGCACCTACCTCAGTAAATTGCTGCGAACACTCAAACAGTTCGATGGCCGCGCCGGCTCGTGAACACGCCAGCGCAGCCGCCAGCCCACCAATACCACCGCCGACGATAGATATGCGTTTAGTCATTGCCGCCTATTTTGCCATCTCCGGCCGATCACTTGCGGCCTGCAAGGGCTGGTTTTGCTGTGCCATCTCACGCATCTGATCTTCGATTTCCTGGTCGGACAGTGGCTCCGACTGAGACGCCGCGACCACAGGGGCATCCAGTAAATGAACCGTCGAGGGTGCCAGAAATACCAGGGTAGTTACCGCACATTGCGCGAGGATGAAGGGCCACAGTGCCTTGAGCAGAGCGCCAGTGCCGACAGACTGCAGACCGGAGCGTGATCGTGCAATCAATACCGCATATCCCATCGGTGGAATGAGGAAGCTCAGCTGCAATACCAGCAGCAACAGGACTGCGGTTTGTTGTGCATCGCCGAGCATGAACACCAGCGGCGGCGCCACGATGGGCACAACTACAAAGATCATCTCGAAAGCGTCCAGTACCCAGGCGCACAGCGCCACGGCCAGAAGTACCAGAATCGCGGTCCACAGGCGCGGCAGCTCACTGTGGACCAGGATATCTGAGATCCAGCGGTCGGTTCCCAGCAAGCGAAAGATCAGGCTGAACGTACTGGAGCCAACAAGCAGTGCAAACAGGGCGCCTGTCAAAGCCAGCGTGTCGCCCAAAACTTCCAGCCACTCTGAACCACTGAGGCTGCGAGTGAGCAGTGCAGCCATCAGCAGCAGCGTGCCGCCGGTGGCGGCGGCTTCCACGGCAAACATCTTTCCGGCAAAGACTGCTGTCAGCAACAGCACAATGGTCAGCACAGCAATGAATGAGACACCCTCCTCGCTCCAGCGGATCCCGGTTCGTGCCTCATGGAACTTCAGTTTTCGAGCCTGCCACCAGGCCACCGCAATCCACAGCAGGAGCACACACAGGGCTGGAGCCAAGGCAGCGTTGAAGACATCCTGGGTGTTGACAATTCGCTGCTCACCCAGCACGAAGCCAGGCAGGTTACTGGCCTCGGTATGGGCCCTGAGCATGGCATCCCCCAGGAGAATCAGGACCAGTGACGGCGGCACCACAACGCCGATGGTTGCAGCCACACTGATCAGCGTCGTTGCGGGCGCCGCTTTCATTGCGCCCAACCTCGGTGCCACCAGGCGTGCTAGCAAGGCTGAGCTGGACGCGACGGAACCATTCATCGGTGCAATCAATGCACCTATGCCCAGCGCAGCGAGACTGGAGCCGACAGAGCCGCCGCCGAACAGGCGCTGAAGCGAAGAGAATAGGCGGTCAGCCAGAGTCAGGCGTTGCAGCAGGACGCCGACAAGGACATACAGCGGTAGCGCCTGCAGCAGATCATGCTCGAGCAGGCCAACCATGCGCCCTGGCAGGGCCGAGAGAATCGTGAAGTCAAGTTGTCCTGACACAGAGCCGATGACCGCGAAAACGCTGGCCACGGCGATCAGCAGGGTCCAGACCGGCAATCCCGTCGTGACAATAAGGACGCCGAGCAGCAACAGCATCCAGAGACCGCCCGATGCAAGCATGGCGCTCACGAGGCGGCTCGCCTTGCCTTCAAAACAGCGGCAAGTGCATCCAGCAGGACCAGCGCCAGCAACAGTGCCAGCGCCAGTTTGATGACAAAGTAACCTGGTACCAGTGTCTCTGAAAATCTTTCGAGACCCGCGACGGACTGCACAATCGGTGCTGCAGCAGCCCACAGCATGAACAGGGTCCACGGTCCAACGCACACCAGCATCAACGCTGCACGCGACAACGTTCTGCGTCGTGATGGAACGGGCGCCGGACGCAAGGCTGCCAGGTGCGCGCTGGCGCGAGAGGCTGCTGTAATGGCTACCGCAACGTAAAGGGCAAAAAGAATCTGGGCCACATCGTTGACTTGTCGCGACCATGCCTGTACCCATTCCCGTAGCGGCCACTGCAGGAACAGCAACAGTGTCAGGGGCACAACCAGCGCGGCTGCGCTCGGATACAGGACCTGTGACAGTGTCTGTGGTCGGTGCTGGCTGGCAAGCGAGGTGTCGTCGTGATCGGTGTCGGTGTCTGGACTCATGGTGGTGGTCGTTAGAGACGGATTTGCAGCCACGATTGTGAGGCCTATCCCCCATTTGGGGGATGGGCAGGCATTGGCTTGCTGCCTAGAATCTGCCTCTTGATCTGACATCGGGCGTTACTAGTAAAGGAGAGGCACCATGGTAGACGATAGGCTGTCCATGCACGCGTTCAGGGACCTCGTTGGCCTGAAGACGCGTTCATTCGTGATGTACGCCATTGTGCTTGGTGTCGTCTTGGCGGGCTTCGCCTATTTCCGTGACCCCCCGCTGACGGCGATTACTGCACTGGGTGGGGGTGCGCCGCAGCTTCCCATGAATGCAGACGCTTCGCTTCCATTTCCCCCGCAGCGCGGTGTCTTTTTGGAGGAATTCACTCTGCCCGAGAGTGGAGTCTTCGAGACTCAGGGGGTAACGGTTCGGGTGCGCGACATCGAGACAGGTGATAGCGCCCACGCCACCGTGGGAGCAAGCGCCGAGGGACCTGTCGAGTTTGGTCAACGGGTGGTGTCAGGCTCTGAACTGCGCCTGAGCAGCCGTTATTGTGATTCCCTGCTTGTTCGCATCAAATCAATTTCGCTCTCCTCGCTCCCCGGCTCACCGGAAGGCGCGGTGTCCAAGACGATCAATGGTCAGATCGAGGGGCACTGCAAAGGCTGAGCCTGCAGTTGCTGGCGTTTGCCTCAGAGCGCCAGCCGCAACCGACCAATCCCCTCCTCGATTCTCTCCAGCCCGACCGTTGCGAAACTCAGTCGGAGCGTTGCCGGATCGGGATCATGTGCATAAAAGGGTGCACCTGGAACAAAGGCCACGCCCTTGTCGATGGAGCGGCGGGCAAATTCGGCTGCGCTGCTGATCTGGCCCCTGGCGCCCGTCAATCTGGCCCAGAAGAACATGCCTCCCCCAGGTTGATTGAAGGCAATCGCATCTCCAAGTTCGCGTCGCAATGATTCAGCCATGACGGTGGCGCGCTCGGCATAGGTCTTGCGCACCAGCTCCAGCGTGGCATCGAGGCGATTGAGCCCGAGGTAATGCGCCGCAATCGCCTGCGTCAGGTTGCTCGTGTGAGCATCGCTGAATTGTTTGCACATGGTCGCCTTGGCAAGCAATTCGGTCGGTGCAATCAGCCAGCCCACACGCAATCCGGGCGACAGGATCTTGCTGAAACTGCCGCAGTGTGCGAGCCAGTCGCGACTTCCCGGAACGTGATCACTCAGGGCCAACAGGCTCGGTGGCGGTGGCTCTGTGAAATACAGTTCACCATAGGGGTCATCCTCCACCACAAGGGTCTGCGTTCGCACCGCAAGCTCCAGAATGCGCTTGCGCCGCTCCAGGCTGAGGGTGGCGCCACTGGGGTTGCCGAAGGTCGGAATCAGGTAAATCAGTTTGGGTTTGTGCAGCGTGATCAGTTTTTCCAATTCGTCAACCACAACCCCATCGGCGTCGATCGGTGCGCCGATGATGTGCGCCCCGTACAGCCGGAAACACTGAATCGTCGCAAGAAAAGTTGGCGCTTCAACAATGATCCTGTCGCCGGGTGAGATCAAGGTCTTGCCGATCAGGTCCAGCGCCTGCTGACTGCCGGTGGTGACGATCAGCCCATCCGGCTTGACAGCGACATTGGCCGCATTGGCGGGACCACCTTTGGCAGCGTAGAACCCACTGATGGCCTCGCGCAGGGGTTGATAGCCTTCGGTGGCTCCGTACTGAAGTACCGGGCCCGGACGGGTGCCCAGCACAGCATCGGCGGATATCCTGATTCCTTCCGTGTCGAACAACGCCGGGTCCGGAAAACCTCCGGCGAAGCTGATGATGCCGGGTTTTCCCAGCAGTTTGAAGAGTTCGCGGATGGCGGAGGTCTCGATCGTATTCAGGCGCTCGGCAAATTGCATGAAGGTCTTTCCGGGTTGGGTTTGCTTTATGCTCCTATTATTATTCAGACTGGGTCCACCACCATCCGCATGCAGACCAGCGCCATTGAAGGTTTTTTTTCCACACTCCACGAGGCCAATCCGGCTCCCGTCACGGAACTGGTGTACACGTCCGTGTTCGAGCTTCTGGTAGCGGTGATCCTGTCAGCGCAGGCCACGGACTTCAGCGTCAACAAGGCCACTCGACGCCTGTTTCAGATCGCACCCACACCCATGGCGATGCTTGAACTCGGTTTGCCCGGGTTGGAGGGATTCATTCGGACGATTGGACTGTTTCGCGCCAAGGCGAAGTATCTTCAAGAGACTTGCAGAATCCTCGTCGAGCAGCATGGCGGTGCAGTGCCGCGCACGCGCGACGCATTGCAGGCCCTGCCAGGCGTCGGACGAAAGACTGCCAACGTCGTGCTCAATGTGGCCTTTGGTGAGGCAACCATGGCGGTCGATACGCACATTTTTCGACTTGCCAATCGCACGGGACTGGCGCCCGGAAAGACACCTTACGAGGTGGAAATGAAACTGCTGCAGCGCGTTCCCCCGGGCTATCTAGCGCACGCCCATCACTGGTTGATTCTGCACGGTCGCTATGTGTGCCAGGCCAGAAAGCCCTTGTGCAGGCAATGTGATGTGCGTCAGTACTGTGATTTCTGGGACAAGACCGCCGGGTTGCAAAAGGTCGCGCGGTAAGGCCCGTCAGATACTGGCAACCACCGGTAAAGCAACCCATTGCCGACCCAATGCATGAATGGCAATGCGGTTATCAAACACGGCCTGCAGCGCCTGGTGGGTGGCTGCATCAGCACAAGCTCCCTGGTGCGTTACCCGACCATCCGCCATCACAACCATCTGATCGGCGTGCAGGGCAAATGAGATCTCGTGCAATACGCTGACAACAGTCTTGCCCCGCTGCACCAGTGCACGCACCACCGCCAGCCAGTCCGACTGGTGCGGCGGATCAAGATTGGCCAGCGGCTCGTCCATCAACAGCACCTGTGCCTGTACCGCCAATGCGCGCGCCAGCAAAACGCGCTGGCGTTCACCAGCTGACAGTTGTCCCAGGGGACGCTCACGCCAGTCCCAAGCCTGCGTTGAACGCAAGGCCAACTCTACGGCCCGGTGATCGGCAGGACTGGGGCTGTCAAGCCAGCGCTGAAAGGGCAGCCGCCCGAGCATGGCAACATCCCAAACCGTCAGGTCGTCCCCGGTGCCTTCGTTTTGACCCAGCCAGGCCAACTGTTGAGCCCGCTCGCGCCCGGACAGACTGGCAAGTTCGCGGTCCAGAAGGGTGACGCTTCCGCAGTGCGGCAACAAGCCTGCAAGCACCTTGAGCAAGGTCGACTTGCCGGCACCGTTCGGACCGACGATGCTGGTCCAGTGCCCAGCCGCAAAGGCAACGCTGATGTCATGCAGTATTTCGACATGCCCCAGGCTGGCCCGGACCGAATCTGTGCGGATGGCAACGCCCGGCACGGTTCTCATGACAGGCCCGCTCCCGACGAAACACGACTGCTGCGGTTCATCAGCCACAACAGATAACCACCGCCCAGAACGGCGGTCAGGACACCTACGGGTAGTTCCTGCGGCGCCAGCAGACCTCGCGCCATCGTGTCTGCCGCGAGCAGCAGGACGCCGCCGGTCAGGCTGGACAGTGAGATCAGATTGCGATGGGTTGTGCGTACAACCGAGCGCACCAGATGCGGCGCGGCCAGACCGACGAAGGCGATCATTCCCGTCTGCGCAACAGCGGTACCCGTGGCCAGTGCCAGGACTGCGATCAGCGCAGTCCGTACCTGAGGCAGTGGCAAGCCAAGGCTGGCCGCGGTCGCCTCGCCAAGTGACAGGCCGTCGAGTGCCGCGCTGAGCACCCACGCCAGCGACAGGCAGGTGAGCCACATCGCAAGCATCACCGAGCAAGCATTCCATCCGACAAATCCTGTGCTGCCCAGCATGAAGGCCTGCATCGCCTGCATGATCTCAGGCACCATCAGCATGATCAGTGAGCTCATGGCACCGAGCACCACCCCCACAATCACGCCGGCCAGCAGCAGACGCAATGTGTGTTGTACACCGCGGGCCAGCAACAGCGTCAAAACAACCGCCACAACCGCACCGGCAAACGCTGCGCCGGTCAGCCCCAGGCGGACCATCCACTGGGCCGCGAACGGCGAAACACCAAACAGGACAAGTGCCACCGCAACGCCCAGGGAAGCGCCAGAGGCGCTGCCGAGCAGGTAGGGGTCGGCCAGGGGATTGCGAAACAGCCCCTGGGCCACAGCACCGGCCAGACCCAGCAAGGCGCCAGCCAACCACGCCCCCAGTGTGCGCGGCAAGCGGATATCCTGCACGATCTGTAGTGCCAGTGGGTCGCTCCAGACATTGAGCACACTCTCAAAACCGGTGCTGCCGACGCTGGCGCCAAGCAGCAGAAATGCGGCACTGGCCAGCAGCAGCCCCATGCCCAGCAGGTAGGCGCGGCGCGGCTGCTGGTACCGAATTGTCATGACGTTAATCCAAGCAGGCAACGGGCCATGATGCTCGCCCCCTCAGCCATGCGCGGGCCCGGTCGAACCACCACGTCGGCTTGCTCCGGGGTGAAGACGCAGACCCGCCCCTGCCGGATCGCACGGATGCCGGACCAGCCCGGGCGTCCCTGCATGCCCGCGTAATTGCGATCGCCCACCATGATCACGTCCGGGTTGGCGCGCACGACAAACTCGGGATTGAGCTTGGGGAAAGGACCGAGGCTGGCGGGAACGATATTGTGGACACCCAGACCGGACAAGGTCTCGCCGATAAAGGATCCCTCGCTGGCCGCATAGGGTGCGCTGTTCACCTCGAAATAGACCCGTGACCTGCGCACTTCAGGCGTCAGTGTCTGCGCTGCAGCCGCCAGCCCCGATTCAATCCCGTGCCAGACCGCCAGACCTTCCGGCACCTCGAGTAGCTGGGCCACAGCCAACAGAACACGCTTCACATCGGCATGGTTCTTGGGCTCCAGGGCCACCACCTTGATTCCCAGTGCCTGGAGTCGTTCGCCTACGGGGGCTGAGGTGGCCATGAGCACAACGTCGGGCTTGAGAGCGACAACTGCCTCAAGATGGGGGTCCAGGCCACCACCGACCTGGGGCAACGCTCGCACGCTTTGCGGATGGTTCGAATAGCGATCCACACCCACCAGCCGCTGGCATTGTCCCAGTGCACAGACAGTTTCTGTCAGCGACGGCAGCAAACTGACGATGCGCTTTGGTGCCGCAGCAAAGCTCACCGTCACGCCACGGTCATCCGTGACTTGGAGGGCCTGGGCGGCCTGTCCAGCCAGCAAGCCGAGCAGAATCAGGGCAATCGCGCGTTTACCTGCCATGGGATGGGCTACCTCTGGGTCCAAACGAGTCCGGCGTAGAACGAGCGGCCGGGTTGGTTGTAGCCGTAGGCGGTCTGGTACTGCCGGTCAAACAGATTGTCGACGCGCGCTGTCCAAGCCAGCGACTGCGTCAGTGCGAATCGGCTGTTGAGATTCATCACGGTGTAGGCTGGCAAAGACGGCACCGTGGCGATGTCGGGTCGCTCCGATGTGTAGCGCAGGTCGGCCCCCAGCGTCCAGTGTCCCAGCGGCACCGTCGCAGCAAGAGACGCCATGCTGCTGGCACGTCGTATCAGGCGTGCGCCGGTACTTTCGTCCAGTGGATCCTGCAAGGTGAGGCTGGCACGGACGTCCGTCCGGGCGAGGCGCGCGCTGTAACTCAGTTCCAGGCCGCGGTTGCTGGCGTCGGTCACATTGTTGAAACTCCACGTGGCGAAATCGTACTGCATCAGATTGCTGGTGCGCGTCTTGAAAAAGGTCGCACGCATCGCCTGCGCGCCCTGGGTCCACTGCAGGCCCAATTCGGCCGAGCGGGCGGACTCGGGTTTGAGCGAAGGATTGCCCGAAAACGGGTCGTAGAGATAGCCTAGCGGCGGGAGGTTGAAGGCTGTAGACAGGCTGGCAATCAGCTTCCATTGCGGCTGCAATTGATAACCGTAACCCGCGTAGCCTGTGGTCTCACCAGGAATTCCCTCGGTGTTGTCACGACGCAGGTTGAACTGCATCGAATGAGCGCCAACAGCACCAGACAAACCGGCGAACAGGGACGACAGGTTTCGCGACCGGTTGAGTTGCGTGGCATAACTGTCGCTGGTGTCAACGGCCTGGCGCTGTGATTCGACGCCCGCGGTAAGCAGAAAGTTGCCCACGACCAGGTTGTTACTCCAGTTCAGGGTGCGACTGCGGGTGACGGCCTGACTGTCGTAGGGAAAGGCGCTCACACTGGCATCGTAGACCGAGCGTTCACGCCCCTGGCTCAGGCTGATCTGGCTGAGCCAATCACGTGTGATCTGGTTATGACTGTAGACCATCCAGGTCCGCAGATAGGTGGCACCCTTGTACAAGGCGTCTGCTGTCCCGAAGCCGCCGCCGTCACTGTCAAATTCGCCATCACTGCCCTGGGTCCGCAGTCCGATACTGTGACCCGGACTCAGGGTATGAGTCAGACCGAGGTTGAAGTTGCTGTTGCGATAACCATCCGAATCCGGGTTCTCGTTCGGGTATTGCTGGGTGTTCATCGCGGAAAAGCCTGCTGTGCGGTGGCTACCTACCCCCACAAAGTAATTGGTATCTGCGGACTCTCCGCTGACGCCGCCCCAGACTCGCGAACTGCCGTAAGAACCGGCTTCCATACCGGCGAAGGCCTTGGACGCGCCCAAACCCTTGCGCATGAAGACCTGGATCACGCCACCGACCGCCCCACTGCCGTAAATGGCAGATACATTGCCGCGCACAACCTCCACCCGCTCGACCTGATCAAGCATGATGTGCTCCAGACTGACACTGCCGGTGCTGTCCTGCTTGGTCAGCGGTACACCATCGATCAGCACCAGAACCTGCAGTGACGCACTGCCGCGCAGAAACAGGCTCGCCGCCGTCCCGCGTCCGCCATTCTGGGTGAACTGGAAGCCCGCCTCGCCCGCCAGCAATGCAGGCAGGTCAAGCGCTTGTGATCGTTCAATGACGTCGCGTCCGATCACCGTGGTGTGCGGCAGTGCGTCCACCAACAGTTGCTCTGAGCGGTTGGCGGTGACCACCGTCTGCTGAAGCTGAAATGGCTTCTCGGAAACCTGGGCTTGGACAGGAATAGTTGCTGACAAGGCTAGCGCCAAAGCCAGCGGGCGTTTGCGGACATAGAAATTGTTCATGAAAGGAAAGCATCAACATAAGCCCTCACCGTCGTCCCCGACAGTGCTTGGGCATCACGGTTGCGCGCCTGGGCGTGCAACCACCGTGTTGGCCGGTATCCGGGCTGGTGGAACAACCTCCATCGCCTTCCCAAGCGTCTGTTCAGAACGCTCAGTGGCCATGATGGAAGCGGAATCCGAAGGATTCGTCCACTTACCGTTGCGGGGGCAGCGCAGGTTAGCCAGTTCGGTGCGCACGGTGACATGCTCCGTGCAAACCCAGTGACCTCCTGCTTCCCGTTGAACTGCAGCGTGTGAACCACACCGCGAGCACCAACGAATTGATTCTACAACCGATTACTTTGGCTAACCCTACAATGTGCCCCTATGGCGAACACGTCCCAATTCGACCAGATTACCGAGCGCGTTGAGCGCTTGCTGTTGCGCTATCAGGAACTGCAACGTACCAACGTGTTGCTGGGCGCGCAGGTCGATGCACTGACACAGGAAAGAGACTCTCTCAAGTCCCGCCTTGGTGCTGCGCGGGCGCGCGTCGATGCGTTGCTGGAGCGCCTTCCCGCCACGGCTTCGAGCCCGAAGCAGTAAAGCCTCAGATGAAACAGCTTGAAGTACAAATCATGGGGCAGAGTTACCTGCTGGGGTGTCCCGATGGTGGCGATCAGCGATTGCTCGACGCCGTGGATCGGGTCGACAGCGCCATGTGCAAGATTCGTGACGGTGGCAAGATCAAGGCGCGCGACCGAATTGCGGTACTGGCGGCATTGAACCTGGCCTTTGATCTGAACGATGAACCGCAGAGTGCTGCCGCGTCCGAGGTCGAGGTCTCGCCCCCGGGACAACAGCAGGTGCTGAGTTCCTTGATGCAGCGTCTGGACGCGGCCCTGGGCGATGACGGCCGTCTGCTTTGAGAAGTCCAACCCGTCGTTCGCCAGCACCGCGCAGGCCCTACAATGGCTCCGTCTGCAGTGCTCGCCGGGCTGTATATTTCCTTGAACCAATGCTCATAGAGCCCGGGCTTGGAACATCGCTTGCCAAGCGTGATCATCTCGCGTCAGATGAACCCAATGGCCAGTTGACCTCGCCCACCTGAACCCCGGTTCAGGATGCCGGTTCGGTGGCAACTGCAGACACCTAACACCCAACACAATGAACATCGAACCCCTGCTCATCATCGAACTCGCCGCGCTCGGTCTGGGCACCGGCTTTCTGGCAGGCCTGCTGGGTATTGGCGGGGGCATGCTGATGGTGCCATTCATCACGCTGATCCTGTCGGCGCGCTCGGTCGCTCCGGACCTGACCATCAAGATGGCGATTGCCACTTCGATGGCGACCATCATCTTCACATCGATTTCCAG
>CAIQVX010000403.1 GCA_903875275.1 uncultured beta proteobacterium
ATTGTGCAGATGGCGCGCGATGCCGGGGCGCGCAAGGTGTACATGGCGAGCGCTGCGCCGCCGGTGCGCTTTCCAAATGTCTACGGCATCGATATGCCGACGTCTGATGAACTTGTGGCGCACAACCGCAGCGTTGAGGAGATTCGGCAACTCATCGGTTGCGATGCGTTGATCTATCAGGATGTCGACGGTATGAAGAAGGCCATTGGCTCACTCAATCCGTCCATCACCGGTTTTGATGCCTCATGCTTTGACGGTGTCTACGTCACAGGCGACATTACCGCGGAAGACATTGCCCGACTCAATTCCAATCGGGTCGGACTGGACGAGGGAACGGATGACAACTCCCGCCTGGCCTTGCCCAATCACGAAGAATGAACATGACTCACAAGCAATCATCTGATGCGCTGCACCCGGACACACTGGCCGTGCGTGCTGGGGTGGCGCGCAGCCAGTATGGCGAAAATTCGGAGGCCCTGTACCTCACCAGCGGCTATGTGCAGCCGTCCGCTGAAACGGCGGCGCGGCGTTTCAATGGCGATGAGGAGGGCTTTACTTACGGCCGCTATGGCAACCCGACCGTAGCCAGTTTTGAACAGCGCCTGGCTGCACTGGAGGGCAGCGAGGCTGCGATTTCGACATCATCGGGCATGGCCGCTATCCTCATGATGTGCATGGCGCTGCTGAAGGCAGGTGACCACATCGTCTGTTCGCAGTCGATGTTCGGTTCCACCATCAAACTCATTGGCACGGATCTGGCGCGTTTCGGCGTGGAGTCGAGCTTTGTGCCCCAGACAGATCTGGCGGCCTGGAAGGCGGCGCTGCGAAGCAACACACGCCTGCTTTTCGCCGAGACCCCGACCAATCCGCTGACCGAGGTGTGTGACATTGCGGCACTGGCCACCATGGCGCATCAGGCTGGTGCGCTACTGGCCGTGGACAACTGCTTTGCAACGCCAGTTCTGCAGCGGCCGCTGAAGCTGGGTGCCGACATCGTCATGCACTCAGGCACCAAGTACCTTGACGGACAGGGCCGCGTGATGGCGGGAGCGCTGTGCGCGAGCCGGGAACTGGTTACTGAAAAGTTTCTCCCGATACTCAAGAGCGCTGGCATGACGCTGGCGCCCTTCAACGCGTGGGTCGTTCTCAAGGGACTGGAAACACTCGACATCCGCATGCGGGCGCAGGCCGCGCAGGCGCTGGCGCTGGCGCATTGGCTGGAGCACCATGCTGCCGTGCAGCGGGTCTTCTACCCTGGGCTGCCCAGCCACCCTCAGCATCAACTGGCCATGGCCCAACAATCGGGCATCGGTGGTGCCGTGCTGTCGTTCGAAGTTCGGGCGGCCAGCCCCGAGCAGGCGCGTGCGCGCGCCTTTCATGTGCTTGACAACATGCAACTGCTGTCGCTGTCAACCAACCTGGGAGACACCAAAACCCTGGCGGCCCATCCGGCCAGCACCTCGCATGGGCGTTTGACAGAAGTGCAGCGTCAGTCCGCCGGTATTGGCCAGGGTCTGATTCGCGTTGCGGTCGGGCTTGAACATCTTGCAGATATTGAAAATGATTTGTCGCGTGGCCTCGGTGGCCTGGACGCACTGAAATGATACAAAGAACACGCACCCGTTTCGCACCTTCGCCCACAGGTTTTATTCACCTGGGCAATATTCGCTCGGCCTTGTATCCGTGGGCTTTCGCGCGGGCCACTGGCGGCGACTTCATCCTGCGCATCGAAGATACCGACCTGGAACGCTCTACGCAGGCTGCGGTCGATGTCATCATCGAGGGTATGTCATGGCTGGGCCTGGATTTTGACGAGGGCCCGTTCTATCAGATGCAGCGCATGGATCGCTACAAGGGGGTGCTGGCTGAGTTGCAGGCTGCCGGGCATGTATACCCCTGCTACATGAGCGTGGCCGAACTCGACGGCTTGCGCGAACGCCAGATGGCGGCCAAGGAAAAACCACGCTATGACGGCACCTGGCGCCCGGCCACCGGCAAGACCCTACCACCAGTTCCCGCAGGGGTGCAGCCCGTGTTGCGCTTCAAGAATCCGCAACTTGGCTCGGTGATCTGGGAGGATAAAGTCAAGGGGCGCATCGAGATCAGCAATGATGAACTTGACGACCTGGTGATCGCACGCCCGGACGGCACACCCACCTACAACTTCTGTGTTGTGGTTGATGACATTGACATGGCGATTACGCACGTGATCCGGGGTGATGACCACGTCAACAACACGCCGCGCCAGATCAATATCTTCCAGGCCCTTGGCAAGGGACCGCCGGTTTATGCGCATTTGCCCACTGTGCTCAACGAACAGGGCGAGAAGATGAGCAAGCGCAACGGCGCCAAGCCCGTGACACAGTACCGCGTTGAGGGCTTTTTGCCCGATGCCATGGTGAACTCCCTGGCGCGCCTGGGCTGGAGTCACGGTGACGAGGAAATCTTCAGCCGCGAGCAGTTTCTGCAGTGGTTCAACCTGGATCATCTGGGTCGCAGTGCGGCGCAGTTTGACGAGGCCAAACTGCGTTGGGTCAATGCACAGCATCTGAAAGCCATGAGTGACGATGCGCTGGCCCCCTTGGTGGCAGAGCAGTTGCAGCAGCGCGGCGTCGTTGCCGACAGGCGTCTGCCCGGGATCTGTGCGTTGTTCAAGGATCGTAGCGACACCACAGTCGTCCTGGCCGATTGGGCTGCCCGGTTTTATACCGATGTTTCCCCCCGTCCTGAAGACCTTGCACAGCATGTGACGGCGGCAATCAGGCCGGCGCTGTCCCTGCTTGCCGACAAACTGGAAACATGCGCCTGGGACAAGGCCGCCATTGCGCTGGCGATCAAGGAAGTTCTGGCAGCCTGCGCCATCAAAATGCCGCAACTGGCGATGCCAGTCAGAGTGCTGCTGATGGGAACACCACAGACGCCATCCCTTGACGCAGTGCTCGAACTCTCGGATCGAGAAAAAGTGCTGAGCAGGTTGCGAGCGCAGTGAGAATTCAAGCTATAATTTGAGGCTTGAAAGTTGAAAACGCCTGAAAATTTTTTGAGTCCGGCTTTCTGCTGGGGTCGAGGGGGTATAGCTCAGCTGGGAGAGCGCTTGCATGGCATGCAAGAGGTCAGCGGTTCGATCCCGCTTACCTCCACCAAAATTTTTCAGGATGGAAGTCCACAGGTTATGACCCCATCGTCTAGAGGCCTAGGACATCACCCGTTCACGGTGAGTACCGGGGTTCGAATCCCCGTGGGGTCGCCAAGTTTGTAGCACTTGGCTCGAAAGAGCAGAAGCTATCTACCAGGAGTGGTAGTTCAGTGGGTTAGAATACCGGCCTGTCACGCCGGGGGTCGCGGGTTCGAGTCCCGTCCACTCCGCCAAGGATACGTTTTAGACCGTCCAACACGGTACTAAAAAACCCCCTAAAAGCCCCTATCCAAGGGGCTTTTTTGTTTTCTAGCGTCCAACAAGAGGTATTGCAAGCCGATGCCAAACGGGGGTATGTTCGGGGGCATGGGGTATTCTTCTTGGGGGTATCGCCATAAATCACCAGATTTTGGAGCGTTCCATGCCACTGACTGACACCGCGATCAAGAAAGCCAAACCTGGCGCCAAGCCCGTCAAAT
>CAIQVX010000404.1 GCA_903875275.1 uncultured beta proteobacterium
CATCCCTAGACGCTGGCTCCGTCAACGCTGACGGCCGTGTATTCAAGCGCGCGTTGCAAGCACCGTATTGCGCCGTGAAGGTGACCGGTGCGCTGTTTCATACCCAGGGCGGACTCGCCATTGACGCGCACTGCCGCGTGTTGCGTGAGGAGGGATCGCCCTTTCCCGATCTGCTGGCCGCCGGCGGTGCTGCGGGCGGTGTCTCCGGCAATGCGGTCTGGGGCTACCTGTCGGGCAACGGCCTGTTGAGCGCCGTAGCGGGTGGCTTTATTGCCGCACAGACAGCCAGCCAACTTCTGCAGAACACATCGACACCATGACCGAACCCCTGAACCTGAAAATCCGACTGGCCCAAGCCGCTATCCTGCTCGCGCCTGGTGTTTTTGATGCCCTGAGCGCACTGCTGGCCGAGCAGGCGGGCTTTGAAGCGCTCTACCTGTCGGGGGCGTCAGTGGCCTACACCAAGCTCGGCCGATCCGACGTTGGCCTGACCACCTTCACGGAAGTCGCCGACACGCTGGCGCACATCACGGAGCGGGTGCACGTGCCGGTGATGGTCGATGCCGACACCGGCTTTGGCAATGCGCTCAATGTGATGCGCACGGTCAGGGGCTTTGAGCGCGCGGGTGCTGCCATGATCCAGCTTGAGGACCAGACTTTTCCCAAGCGCTGCGGCCATCTCGATGGCAAGTCCGTGGTGCCGCTGCAGGAGATGGTGGGCAAGCTCAAAGCCGCACTCGATGCACGCCACAATGCCGACACGCTGATCCTGGCGCGCACCGATGCGCTGGCCGTGGAAGGGCAGGAAGCCGCCTTCGAGCGTGCCCAGGCTTACCTGGAATGTGGCGTGGACGCACTCTTCATTGAGGCCCTGCGCACGCCGCAGCAGATGGACGCCGCCTGCCAGCGCTTCGCCGGTCGCATCCCCCTGCTGGCCAATATGGTGGAAGGCGGAAAGACGCCGCTGCAAAGCGCTGCTGAACTGCAGCAGCGCGGCTTTTCCATCGCCATTTTTCCGGGCGGCACGGCACGCGCCGCTGCCCACGCTATGCAGGCCTATTTCGCCCATCTGCACGAGCACCAGACCACGACCGGATGGAAGGACAGAATGCTGGACTTCGATGGGCTAAATCAGCTCATTGGTACCGAAGAGCTGCTGGCCAAGGGCAAGCGCTACGCTGGTTCCTGAAACGTCCTTAGTCGGCCCTCAGGCCCATGTGCTTGATCACGGGCGCCCAGCGATCACGCTCCTCGATCATCCACTTGGCGAGTTCCTCGGGCGTCGAGCCGATGGGCTCCATGTAGGCGGTGGCCATCTTGCGCTGCGTCTCGGGTTCTTTCAGGATGGCGACGATCTCACGGCTCATGCGGTTGATGATCTCCGGCGGGGTCTTCGCGGGCGCCATGATGGCCATCCAGGCCAGCGCCTGAATGTCGGGCAGACCGGCTTCCTTCAGCGTCGGCAATTCGGGCACCAGCGCACTGCGCGTCGCGGTGGTGACCGCAATCGCCCGGATCTTGCCGGCCTTGGCCTGCGGCATCACCGCCACCGGCGGCACGCAGGCAAACTGCACATCACCCTGCAGGATCGCCATGATCGCCGCCGGTGAGGAGGCATAAGGCAGGTGCACGGCAAAGGAATTGGTCTTGAGTTTGAGGATTTCCACCGACAGGTGCGACATGGAACCGACGCCGGTGGACGAATAGTTGAACTTTCCGGGGTCCTTTTTCATGGCCTCGATCCAGCCCTTGACGTCGGTGACGTTCATGCTGTTGGAGACCGCACAGACATTGGGCTGACCACCTGCGAGGGTGACTGGTGCCAGATCCTTGAAGGGGTCATAAGGCAGCTTGGGATTGAACACCGTGCTGTAGAC
>CAIQVX010000405.1 GCA_903875275.1 uncultured beta proteobacterium
CGCATCACGCAGCAGGACCTGGACGCCTATGCGGCCCGTGCCGGACAGTTCGCCAGCGCGACGCAAGCCGACCAGCGTTACGCACAGCGCAACGCCGAAGAAACTATCCCGGTGATTGGTCTGCGGCGCAAGATTGCGCAAAAGATGCAGGAGGCCAAGCGCCGCATTCCACACTTCACCTACGTTGAAGAAATTGACGTGACCGAGTTGGAAACCCTGCGCACGCGCCTGAACGCCAAGTATGGCACTGAGCGCCCTCGCCTGACCCTGATGCCCTTCCTGGTGCGCGCGGTGGTGCTGGCAGTGCGCGAGTTTCCCCAGATCAATGCGCGCTATGACGACGATGCCGCAGTGGTGACGCACTATGAGGCAGTCCATCTGGGAGTGGCAACGCAGACCGATGGCGGCCTCATGGTGCCCGTGCTGCGCCACGCCGAGACACGTGACCTGTGGGCCTGCGCCGCTGAGGTGCTGCGTCTGAGCGAGGCGGCGCGCAACGGCAAGGCCGCGCGCGAGGAACTGACCGGGTCGACGATTACCATCACCAGCCTGGGTGCACTGGGTGGCATCGTCAGCACACCGGTCATCAACCACCCCGAAGTCGCCATCATCGGCGTCAACCGCATGGTCGAGCGACCCATGATCCGCAACGGCGCGGTGGTGGCACGCCAGATGATGAACCTGTCCTCTTCTTTCGACCACCGCGTCGTGGACGGCATGCACGGCGCCGAGTTTGTGCAGTTGCTGCGGGGCTATCTCGAGTGCCCGGCGACCTTGTTCGTGGAGTAAGCCATGGAAACACTGCAAACCACTCTGCTCATCATTGGCGGCGGGCCTGGCGGCTACGTGGCCGCGATCCGTGCCGGGCAGCTCGGAATCGCTACCACCCTGATAGAAGGTAGCCAGCTTGGTGGCACCTGTCTGAACATTGGCTGCATTCCCTCCAAGGCCCTGATTCACGCCAGCGAAGCCTTTCACAAGACCTGCCACTACGCTGGCAAGTCACCCCTGGGCATCCAGGTGGATGCGCCTCGCATCGATCTGGCGCAAACCGTACGCTGGAAGGACGGCATCGTCAGGCGCCTGACGCAAGGTGTTGCGGCGCTGCTGAAGAAGAATGGCGTCAATGTCATCAGGGGCTGGGCGCGCGTCGTCGATGGCAAGACGGTCGAGGTGCAGCCAGCCAACGCAGCAGCAGCGCAACGCATCGTTTGCGAGCATCTGCTGCTGGCGACCGGTTCCACCGAAGTCGCATTGCCGGGACTGCCGTTTGGCGGTCCGGTCATCTCCTCGACGCAGGCTTTGTCACCGACCACACTACCAAAACGCCTGGTGGTGGTCGGCGCCGGCTATATCGGCCTCGAACTCGGCACTGTGTACCGCAAGCTCGGCGCCGAAGTGACCGTGGTGGAAGCGCTGGACCGCATCCTGCCCATCTACGATGAAGAACTGGTGAAACCGGTCACCGCTTCGCTGCGCAAGCTCGGCGTGCAGGGTCAGCTTGCTTGCCGTGTGCAGGGGCTCAACGCCACGGGCGATGCCGTGCAAATTGCCAATGCCAAGGGCGAGTTCTCGGAACTGCCAACCGATCAGGTGCTGGTGGCCATCGGCCGCAATCCACGCAGCCAGGGCTTTGGCCTGGAGAGTCTGATGCTCGACATGCATGGTCGCGCGCTCAAGGTCGACGACCAGTGCCGCACCTCGATGCGCAATGTGTGGGCGATCGGCGATCTGACGGGCGAGCCCATGCTGGCACACCGTGCCATGGCGCAGGGCGAAATGGTGGCGGAGATCATTGCCGGCAAGCGGCGTCGTTTTGCGCCGACGGCGATTGCAGCGGTGTGTTTCACCGACCCCGAAATTGTGGTGGCCGGCCACACGCCGCAGCAGGCGGCACTGAGCGGGCTCGACTGCATCCAGGCCAGCTTTCCCTTCGCCGCCAATGGCCGTGCCATGACGCTCGAAGCGGGCGATGGTTTTGTGCGCGTGGTGGCGCGACGCGACAACCATGTGATCGTCGGCTGGCAGGCCGTAGGCGTCGGCGTGTCCGAACTGAGTACGCCCTTTGCGCACTCGCTGGAAATGGGGGCTTGCCTGGAAGACGTGGCAGCAACAATCCATGCGCACCCGACGCTGGGTGAAGCGGTGCAGGAAGCAGCGCTGCGTGCGCTGGGCCACGCACTGCATATCTGAGATCTTGTGGGACAGACCAAAGCTACACGAAGTGAGCGTGCTCTGTCCCCAACTTGAAACAGGATGTCGGTGAACTCAGACACCCGCGAGCGAACGAAGGCCGCCCGGATCGTCCACACGGACCAAGCGCCCAGAACCGCTGATGAGGCTGCGCTCACGTAAATGCCGCAGCACCCTGGACAGGGTCTCAGGCGCAATCCCGAGTTGCGCCGCAATAGACCGCTTGCGCTGCTGCAACTGAACGGCCATCAGGCCCCTGTCGCCGGTCTGCGCGTGGCGCAACAACCATTCCGCGCAGCGCGCCTCGGCATCCTTGGCCAAGCGGCTCACGGAAAACTCGGTTTGCTGGCGATGCGCCATGGCCACATCGTGCAGAACCGCCTGCGCAGATGGCGACATGGCGGCCAGCGATCTATGAAAATCAGCTAGCGGCACCTGCCGCAAGGAAATTTCTGTTTCTGATACGGCATCGACCGCATGGGACAGCCCCAGAACTGCAGAACTGGCATCAAGCCAACATGGCCCTTCCACCACACCAAGTTGGTGCTCCATGACGCCGCCTTCCATGATTCCCAGCGCAATGCGGCCCGATTCGATGTAAGTGACCCAGTGCGAAGTCTCTGCACGCGTGAGCAGGCGTTCGCCCCGCGCAAGAACCCGTACGTCGGCAGGCAGTTCAATAATTTCAGCGACTATCATGGGTGCGACTGTGCCGCGCCTGGGTTTACATGACCTTGAGCAAAATCAAACAATCTTGAGTAAAGGCCTTACAAAACCAGCAAAGCTCTGAAATCATTGACATTGGTGAAAGTCGGGCCGGTCGTCACCAAGTCATTCAGACCTGAAAAGTAGCCGTAGGCGTCGTTGCGCTCAAGAAAATCCTCGATCTTCATTCCCGCCACCAGGGCCCTGTTCAGCGTGGCCGGCTCGACCCGGGCCCCGGCATTGCTTTCCATGCCATCAATGCCATCGGTATCGGCCGCCAGCGCCCAGACATCAGGCTGACCCTGCAGGGCTTGCGCCAGACCCAGGCAGAACTCGCCGGCACGACCACCCCGACCGCGCGCGCTGCCGGGTCCTGGCGTACGAACGGTGACCGTGGTTTCGCCACCACTGAGAATGACACAGGGCTTCTGGAACGGCTGCTCCTGCCTCGCGACAAAACGTGCCAGCGCCGCGTGAACCTTGCCCACGTCACGCGATTCCCCTTCGATCTCGTCGCTCAGAACGTAAGCCCGCAGACCAGCCTCGCGTGCCGCAAGCGCAGCCGCCTGCAGCGACTGTGCGGGTGTGGCAATCAAGTGCACCTGACTTCCTTCGAACACGGGATCACCAGGTTTTGGTGTCTCCAGCCGACCACTGGACAGGGCTGTCAACATGGCGGGCGCTAACGCGATGCGCAACCGCGTCAGGATGGCCAGGGCATCGGCACAGGTGCTGGCATCGGGAACCGTAGGCCCACTGGCAATGATGGAGGGATCGTCCCCGGGAACATCGCTGATGGCCAGCGTTATGACGCGGGCCGGTGCGCAGGCCAGCGCCAGACGCCCACCCTTAACAGCCGAGAGATGCTTGCGCACGCAGTTCATCTCGGCAATGGTCGCGCCCGAATTGAGGAGTTCCTTGCTGATCCGCTGCTTCTCGTCGAGGGTCAGGCCCTCGGCCGGCAGGCTCAGCAAGGCCGAGCCGCCGCCTGAAATCAGACACAGCACCAGATCGTCTTCGGTCAAACCCTGCGTCAGCGCCATGATGCGCCGGGTCGCCTCCACGCCAGCCGCGTCCGGCACCGGGTGTGATGCCTGCAGAACTTCGATACGCTGCGCCAGGCCCGGCGGACGGGGTGGTATGTGCCGGTATCGCGTCACCACCAGTCCTGACAGCGGCGCCTGCGCCGGCCACAGGGCTTCAACCGCCTGCGCCATGGCGCCAGCGGCCTTTCCGGCCCCCAGCACCAGGGTTCGCCCCTTGGGTGGCGCTGGCAGGAAGCCGGCCGTATTGTGCAGCGGCAGGGCGCGCTTGACGGCAACGCCATACAGGTAACGCAGGAACTCTGCCGGTTGCAGAAACGGGTCCGGTGCCATTGATTGGCTATTTTTTGCCCATCCCCAGGCGATGCGCACCCTCGGTGTAGAGACGCACTTTTTCTTTCATGAAACCATCCATCTGGTCCTGACCGACATTGACCAATTCAAAGCCATTCCTGGCTGCCAGTTCCTTCATCTCCGGGTCATTGTTCAGCGCCGCCCACAAATCTGACAGGCGCTTCCTCGCCTCTGGCGTGGTCGATTTCGGCACTCCGATACCGCGGTAGGCACCATCAACCCAGTCCACCCCGAGTTCCTTGAATGTGGGGACGTCAGGCAATAGCGGGTGGCGCTTTTCCATCGCAATGGCCAGCCCCCGCACCCGGGTCTTGTTGTTGATGGCAAAGGCGGAATAGGTCATGGCGCCGTCAATTTGCGCCCCCAGCACGGCGGTAGCCATGTCGCCAGTGCCCTTGTAGGGGATGTAGTTGGTCTTGACCGCAAATGCCGCATTCATGCGTTCATGGGCAGCATGATTGGCAGAATTCAGGCCCGAACCGCCCAGATTGAGCGCACTGGGCGTGGCCTTGGCAGCCTTGAGAAAATCGGCCAGGGTCTTGATCGGACTCTGCTCGGGCACCACCAGAATGTCGGGTGTGAAATGAAACCAGAACACTGGCGTGACATCCTGCGTCTTGTACTGGACCTGGCCCTCAAGCGGCTGGAATACGATGTGCGGCAGATTCACACCGACGATGTTCAGGCCATCACCGGGCAACTGGTTCATCTGACCCCACATCAGGCCTCCACCGGCGCCCGCCTTGTATTGGATGATGGTGTCAAAGGCCGGGCACTTCTTTTTCAGCACCACCTGCTGATGACGCGCGGACAGGTCGGACTCACCCCCTGGTGGAAAGGCCTGCCAGTACAGCAGGTTCTTGTCGGGGCAGGCTTGGGCCAGGGCCAGCGGCCCCATCAGCACCAGACACAGTGTGCATAGCAATTTCTTCATTGCGTCTCCTTCGGGTTGTTGTCGCAGTGTCAAGAACCGGTTTGGCTCATTCGGCCAAGGCAGCGATGCGCTCGCAGGTCGCCTGCGTCACCTGCTGCGTGCTCGCGCTACCCCCGAGGTCGCGCGTGTGCAGCGCCGGCTCGGCTGTGACCTGTTCGATGGCCTGCATCAAACTGCGCGCAGCCTCCATCTCACCGAGGTGTTCCAGCAACATCACGCAACTCCAGAAAGTGCCGACCGGATTGGCCAGGCCCTGGCCCATGATGTCGAAAGCCGAACCATGGATCGGCTCGAACATGCTCGGGTAGCGCCGCTCGGGGTCGATGTTGCCGGTGGGCGCAATGCCCA
>CAIQVX010000406.1 GCA_903875275.1 uncultured beta proteobacterium
GGAGCAATCAGCGCGGTGCACGCTGACGCCCTTGCCGCGGGTGACAAAGCCGCAAATCGCATCCGGCGGCGCCGGCTTGCAGCACCTGGCGAGCTGCGTCATGAGCGAGTCCACACCCACCACCAACAAGCCGCTCCTGCCCCCCGCGGGGGCGCTGCGCGGCTTTTTCAGCAGCATCTGGTCGTCCTCGTCGGGCGTCGGTTCGGGCGGGCGCAATACGGTCTCGATATTGCGCAGCGAGAACTCGTCCTTGCCCACCACCTCGAACAGGTCGTCCGCTGATTTAAAACCCAGTTGCTCAGCCAGGTCATCGAGTTTGACGGCCGTTTTGCCCAGACGCTGCAACAGTCGCTCCACCGCCTCGCGTCCCTTGGCAACGGTTTCATCGAGCGCCAGCGCATTGAACCAGGCACGCACCTTGGCTTTGGCGCGGTGGCTCACCAGGTAGCCCAGTTCCGGGTTGAGCCAGTCTCGCGATGGACCACCCTCCTTCACCACCGTGACTTCCACCGTCTGCCCATTTTTCAGCGGAGTGTTTAGGGGCATCATGACGCCATCGAGCCGCGCACCCCGGCACCGGTGCCCGAGGTTGGTATGCACGCTGTAAGCAAAGTCAATCGCGGTTGCGCCCTGCGGCAATTCAACAATGGCGGCGTCAGGCGTCAGCACGTAAATCCGGTCATCGAGGAAGCCCTGGCCCGGCAGAACCGAGAGATCACGCTCCCAAGCGAGCAACTGGCGCAACACGGCAATCTTGGCGTCGTAGGCACCACTGGCCGAGACACCGGCGTAGCCCTTGACGCCAGCTTCCTTGTAAGCCCAATGCGCGGCCACGCCCATCTCTGCATGGTCGTGCATGGCCTGGGTGCGAATCTGGATTTCGATCGGCCGGTCTGCCGCGTCGCGCACGATGGTGTGCAAAGACTGATAGCCATTGGCTTTTGGCCGGGCAATGTAGTCGTCAAACTCCTGCGTCACCTGCGTAAACTGGCTGTGCACCCAACTGAGAGCGGCGTAACAGTCCGGAATGGTTTTCACAATGATGCGCAGTGCCCGGATGTCATAGACCTGGTCAAAGCCAAGTGACTTGCCACGCATCTTCTTCACGATGCTGTAGATGTGCTTGGGCCGGCCCTGCAAGGTCGCGGCAATGCCCTGCGCCCGCAATTCGGTCTCAAGACGAGAGCGCAAGAGCTCCACATGAGCTTCCCGCTCCGAGCGCTTCTCATCGAGCAGTCGCGCCACTTGGCGATAGGTATCAGGCTCCAGAAACCGGAAGGCGAGGTCTTCCAACTCCCACTTGATGTCGCGTATGCCAAGTCGGTTTGCCAGGGGTGCAAACACCTGCAGGGCTTCTTGCGCCATTCCCGCAGGTATCGGCAGCCTGGTGGCGGCGAAGTAGCGCAAGGTTTGCAATCGCGAGGCCAGGCGCAGCATCACGACGCGCAGGTCGCGTGAAAACGCCAACAGCATCTTGCGAACGCTCTCGGTCTGTGCTGCAGCCGTTTGCGCCATGGGTATTGGTGTGGCTGATCGCTCTGACGCAAGCTGGCTCAGGCGCGCCTGGCGCTGCACCCGCACCAGCTGCGTGGTTTCCATCGCCAGCGCGGCAAAATTGTCGCCAAAGGCCTTGGCAATGACTTCCTGCGGTTTGTTCAGATGATCAAAAGTGTAGACAAGGTAGCTGGCAGTCTGCATCGCCTCGGAGCCGCCAATGCCCTTCAGGATGGCGGCCACGGCATCTGCATGCGCAAGAATGTTCTCGCCTGTGTCAAGTATTTCCCCGGCCAGAAGCGGCTCCGCAAAAGCGCGTGCGCGCGCCAGCGCCTGATCCTGACCTGTCACGCTCTGATCCGTGGCGGCGAGCAGCGGCGCGGAGCCGCTGCTGTCGGTGTTATGTCTTTTCATCCCTGATTCGCTCGATCCCTATGGCAGCAGAAACGATATCACCGCCTGCACCTGATCATCTGCCACAAACGTTGGTGCATGGCCTATACCTTCAAACTGCCGAAGTCGCGCCCGCGGCCCGCGCTGCGTCATGGCCCGTGCCGTCTCCAGCGTCAGCAGGTCCGACTGCGCCCCCCTGACCAACAGGGTCGCCGCCTTGATGTTGTCATACAACTGCCACAGCATGGCCTCGCCCTGTGCCACCGATTCCGGCGTCGCGCTGCGAAACGGCACCGCGATGCCCGGGTCGTAGCGCAGCGTCAGGAATCCCGGACACTGCGGCATCGGTTTGACCATGGGTTCCGACAAGGCCAGCCATTGCGCCGGCGAGTGCGGGCCAAAACTGCTGGACGTGGCCCACAGCGCATCAGCTGCCTCCTGAAGCGAGGCAAACTTGCCGGTGTGCCCCAGGTACTGGCCAATGCGCTGCAGTGCCTGCCACTGCATCACCGGTCCTACATCGTTGAGCACCAGCTTGCGCACGGGAACCGGAAGTGGCAGATCCGGCTGACCCGCCAGAATCATTCCGATGACGCCACCCATGCTGGTACCCACCCAGTCGAGCTTGGTCGGCCGCAAATGGGCCAGCATTGCCAGCATGTCGGCCGCATACGCGGGAATCTGATAGCCCATTGGGTCCTTCAGCCAGTCACTCTGGCCGCGCCCGGCCACGTCCGGACAAATGACGCGAATCGGGGCTGTGGCCTGGCTGCACAAGGCCTGCGCCAGCGTGTCAAAGTCCCGACCCTGGCGCGTCAGTCCGTGCAAACAGACCACCACGTGGGAACTTTGCGGGTCACCCCACTGCCAGTAGGCCATGCGGTGTCCACCCGATGCATCGGGACACAGTAGGTAGTTCAGCGTAGGTTCGGGCATGTTGAAATCTGTAGTCTGATCAGTAATGTCCCAACGTTCTCACATCAGGACTTCGTAAGTTAATGATTCACTTGCAGAATTTGGTATTCCAGTCTGGTCTCGATTTGAACGTCGAGCGTCAGACTTATGGCCTTTTGCGCAGTTGCGCGAAGGGCCGGTATGCACCA
>CAIQVX010000407.1 GCA_903875275.1 uncultured beta proteobacterium
AGTTCACGCTCGGTGCTCATGCCGGCTTCGAACTTGCCCTTGGTGGCTGCCTGCACCGCATCCACACACTTGGCAGGTGCCGGATAGTCCTTGGACATGCCCTTGACCATGTTGCGCGCGAACTGGAAGTAGGCATCGCCGTGCGGATGACTGCAGGGCAGATCACGCACCAGCGGCAGTGGCCTGGCGTCGGCCACCGAGCGCGCAAAGGCGAGGGCCTCGTCTATCAATGACTCGGCGGAGGCTGCCATTCTGTCGAACAGTTTCTGTCCCGGCAGCATGGCCAGCATTTCGCTCTTGATGGTCTCACCCGACACAATCATGTTCAGAGCGGGCTCGACGCCCAACGCTCTTGGCAGACGCTGCGTCCCGCCCGCACCCGGCAGCAAGCCAAGCTTCACCTCAGGCAAAGCCACACTGGTGCCTGGTGCCGCTATGCGGTAGTGGCAACCCAGCGCAAGTTCGAGTCCGCCACCCATCACCACACTGTGAATGGCAGCCACCACCGGCTTGGCCGAGTTCTCGATCGCCTGGATCACGCTCAGCAGGTTGGGGTCCTGCATCGCCTTGGGGCTGCCGAATTCCTTGATGTCCGCACCGCCCGAGAAGGCTTTGCCAGCGCCGGTGAGGACAATGGCCCGGGCTGCGGACTCGGCGCTGGCTTTGGCCAGGCCTTCGGTGATCCCCTGGCGGGTTGCGAGACCAAGGCCGTTGACTGGTGGGTTGTTCAGCGTGATCACGGCGATGTCGCCATGCAATTTGTATTCAGCAGTCATGCTTGCTTTCCTCAGTGGTAAAAATAGAACGGTCGTTCACTTTTATGATTGTAAGAACTATAGCCCTGACGCCCGGGCGGTTTTGTCACGGGTGGGACAAGATCTAGACCTCCAGCCATTCCTTGCGGATGTAGCTGTCGCCGCGCAGTTCCGTCGGCGTGCCATTGAACACGATGCTGCCGTGACCCATGACCATGCAGTGGTCCGAGATGTCCATCGCAATCGTCAGTTTCTGCTCAATCAGCAGCACGGAGATGCCACGGCGCTTGAGTTCCTTCAGGTACTGCGCCACCAGTTCCACAATCTTCGGCGCCAGACCCTCGGTCGGCTCATCAATGATGATCAGGTCCGGGTCGCCCATCAGGGTGCGGCACAGGGTCAGCATCTGCTGCTCGCCACCGGACATGACGCCGGCCAGCATGTGCTGGCGCTCTTTCAGCCGAGGGAACATCTGGTACATGTCTTCGAGCGACCAGCGCCCGGCCTTGCGCGTGCTCTTCTGTCCCAGGTACAGGTTCTGCTCCACCGTCAGTGTCGGGAAGATATCGCGGCTCTCGGGCACGTAGCCAATGCCCAAGTGCGCAATCTCATAGGTCTTCTTGCCAAGGATCTGCTGATCGCGCCACAGCATCGACCCTTGCGCGTCCACCAAGCCCATGATCGCCTTGGCGGTCGTCGAGCGACCTGAACCATTGCGCCCCAGCAGTGCCGTAATCTCGCCCGCCTTCACCTCCAGGTGAACGCCGTGCAGCACGTGACTCTTGCCGTAATAGGCGTGCAGATTGTCAATCTTTAACAGGCTCATAGGTACCCCCACGCTCGGCATTGCATGTCCTCGCTGCCCCCCGAGGGGGTGCGAGCTTGCTTGGGGCGGCCCGGCGCGGCGCTCATGCGTGACTCCCGGCCTGTGAGTCGGCCACCGAAGACCCGAGGTAGGCCTCCTGCACACGGGCATTGGCGCGCACGGCGTCTGGCGTATCGTAGGCCAGCAGTTCGCCGTAAACCACCACCGCAATTTTGTCGGCCAATCCGAACACCACACCCATGTCATGCTCTACGGTCAGCAGTGTGCGTCCGACGGTGACGTCCTTGATCAGTTTGATGAAGCGGCTGGTCTCGGACTTGCTCATGCCAGCGGTTGGCTCATCAAGCAGAATGACGTTGGCGCCGCCGGCAATGGTGATGCCGATCTCGAGCGCGCGCTGTTCGGCATAGGTGAGGTTCATGGCCAGCACATCGTGCTTCTTGTCGAGCTTGACCATCTCCATCAGTTCGTCGGTGCGGTCGTTGGCATCCTTGAGGTCAGCCAGAAAGTTCCAGAAACTGTACTTGTAGCCCAAGCTCCAGAGCACGCCGCAGCGCAGGTTCTCGAAAACGCTGAGCTTCGGGAAGATGTTGGTGATCTGGAAACTGCGCGACAGCCCCATGCGGTTGATCTCGAACGGCTTCTTTCCCGTGATGTCCTGACCATTGAGCAGGATGTGGCCGCTGCTGGGTCCGAAGCGGCCACTGATCAGGTTGAACAGGGTCGACTTGCCGGCGCCGTTGGGTCCGATGATGCCCACCCGCTCTCCCGCCGGGATCGCCATGTTGATACCGCGGATGATCTCGGTACGGCCAAAGGCCTTGCGCAGATCCTTGAGTTCCAGGGCGTAGCTCATAGTGCTGCCCTGCGCTTGATTTCCTTCTCGATTTCTTCCTGAATCGCATCCCACTCGCGGCGGAACTGACGCCGGCACAACTCGAACAAGCCGGCACCGGTCACGATCACGAAGCCGCAGCCAAACCAGCTGTTCAGGCCGGTCGAGTCCAGCACAACTCCCATGAAGCGCACCGAGTTGCCGTCCGCACCGGCCATCTGAAGGTGGTAAATCATTTCCACCATGCCGGCGGCGCCGATCAGTGCCAGCAGCGAGGTGACGGCCAGCGCCAGGTAGCTGACCCACAGTTCGCGCAACTTTCCAAAGGCAGCGATACGCAGGTTCATCATCAGCAGGCTGGCAATACCCCCCGGCGCATACATCACCATGAACAGGAAGATCAGGCCCAGGTACAGCAGCCAGGCCTTGGTGAATTCGCTGAGCAGCACAAACGCCAGCACCATCAGCACGGCACCAATGATAGGGCCGAAAAAGAAGGTGGCGCCACCCAGAAACGTGAACAGAAGGTAGGCGCCTGAACGTGCGGCCCCCACCACCTCGGCCGTCACAATCTCGAAATTGAGCGCCGCCAGCCCACCCGATATGCCTGCAAAAAAACCGGCAATGATGAAGGCCATGTAGCGCACTCTTTGCGTGTTGTAGCCAACGAACTCGACCCGCTCCGGGTTGTCGCGCACGGCGTTCAGCATCCGTCCCAGTGGCGTGCGGGTGAAGGCGAACATGGCCACCACCGCGACAAAGGTGTAGAACGCAGTCAGGTAGTAAACCTGGATCGGCGGACCATAGGTAATGCCCATGAAGGCCTTTCCTGCCACCCGGTTCCCCGAGATACCGCCTTCGCCACCGAAGAACTCCGGGATCATGTTGGACATGGCGTAGACGAGTTCGGCCAGACCCATGGTGATCATGGCGAAGGTGGTGCCGGCCTTGCGCGTCGTCACATAGCCGAACAGGACGGCGAAAGCCATGCCGGCGATGCCGCCCACAATCGGTAGTGCTGACACCGGCATCGGAAAGGCACCGCTGGTAATGGCGTTGAGTGCATGAATGGTCATGAACGAGCCCAGACCGGTGTACACGGCGTGTCCGAAGCTGAGCATACCGCCCTGACCGAGCAACATGTTGTACGAAAGGCAGGCGACGATGGCGATGCCCATCTGCGACAAAATCGTGATGGACAGGCTGCTGGTGAAGTACAGCGGAACCACTGCCAGCAGCAGCGCAAACAGGCTCCAGATCAACCAGCGACCCACATTGATGGGTTTGAATTGATAAACGGTGCTCATCGCTCAGTCCTCCCGCGTCCCGAGCAAGCCCTTGGGCCTGAAGATCAGGATCAGCACCAGAAACAGGTAGGGCAGTATGGGCGCCACCTGCGAGAGCGTGAGCTTGACAAAGGAATTGGCCAGCGCGTCAGTGCTGAGCCTGAGCCCCAGCTGCGCCGCCAGTGTGCCCAGCGAATAGTCAAAGGCGACGGCAAAGGTCTGGATAACCCCGATCAGCACCGAGGCCAGGAAGGCGCCCGAGAGTGATCCCATGCCACCGACCACGACCACCACAAAGATGACGGAACCTACCGTTGCCGCCATTGAGGGCTCGGTCAGAAAAGTGCTGCCGCCGATGACCCCGGCCAGACCCGCCAGCGCAGCCCCCGCACCAAACACCATCATGAACACCATGGGCACGTTGTGACCCAGTGCTTCCACCGTTTCCGGGTGCGTCAGCGCGGCCTGGATCACCAGACCCACACGCGTGCGTGTCAGCAGCAGCCAGACCGAACCGAGCATCACCAGGGCGACGAGCACCATGAAGCCGCGTGTCGCGGGAAAGGGTGAACACACCAGCCGTATGCTGGCGTCGGCAGCCTGGCACATCTCGGCGGGCGCAGCGCCCAAGAGCAGGCTCAGTCCGTTGACGGAGTGGTTGATCAGCGTGAACGCCGGTCCCTGCAGCGCCTCTGGCGGACGAAAATCCAGGGCAATGCGACCCCAGACCAGCTGCACCAGTTCGAAGATCACGTAGGACAGGCCGAAGGTGATGAGCAACTCGGCCACATGGCCAAACTTGTGAACCTTGCGCAAGAAGAAGCGCTCGAACAGGGCTCCCATCACGCCCACGGCCAGCGGGGCGATCAGCAGTGACGGCCAGAACCCGACCAGGCGCGAAACGGTATAGCCCACATAGGCACCCACCATGTAAAACGAAGCATGGGCAAAATTCAGTACACCCATCATGCTGAAAATCAGTGTCAGCCCCGAACTCAACATGAACAACAGCAGGCCGTAGCTCAGCCCGTTGAGCATGGAGATAATGAAAAACTCCATTCCAATAGTCCTTCGTCACCAGCAGAAAAATAAAAGAGCCCGAGACGGTATACCCGTTCGGGCTCCAGCGTCAGACCCTGGGTATCAAGGGCGCTTCATCTGACAGCTGGTTGGCGTGCTGGAAACGTAATTGGGGTACTCCTTCAGGGGCGCCAGCGTCATGCCGGTGTTTTCCGGGCTGTAGGGGTACTTCTTGTCCGCCTTCTGCCAGACCGCCATGTACAGCGGCTGCTGCAGCTGGTGGTCAGCCTTTCGCATCTCCACTTCGCCGTTGAAGGTGGCCACTTTCAGACCTTCCATGGCCGCTGCGACTTTGACCGGATCGGTAGACTTGGCTTTGGCGATCGCCGCGCCCAGCATTTCATAAATGCGGATGGTGGAGCCGGTGTAGAAGTCATCGTTGTATTTCTTCTTGAACTCGGCCATCCATTTGTCCATCTGCCCGCCCATGTTGTAGTGGCTGTAGGCAACCTGGTAGACCCGACCGCCACCGTTGGTGCCCAGTGCCGTCGGCGTACCGGTGACACCCGTGTAGTAAGTGAAGAACTTGCCGGTGTAGCCGTTTTCATTGGCCGCTTTCACGAGCAAGGACAGATCCGAACCCCAGTTACCGCTGACAACGGTGTCGGCACCTGTGGCCTTGATCTTGGCGATGTAGGGAGCGAAGTCGCGCACCTGGGCCAGCGGATGCAGGTCTTCGCCAACAATCTGGATGTCCGGACGCTTGCGCGCCAGCACTTCCTTGGTGTACTTGGCCACCTGAACGCCGTGTGAGTAGTTCTGGCCCAGAATATAAACTTTCTTCACGTCCTTCTGCTCGGCCATGAAGCCGCCCATGGCTTCCATCTTCATGGAGGTGTCGGCGTCAAAACGGAAGTGCCAGAAGCTGCACTTGGCGTTGGTCAGGTCCGGGTCAACGGCCGAGTCATTCAGGTAGATGACTTCCTTGCCAGGGTTGCGCTCATTGTGCTTGTTGATGGCATCCACCAGTGCCAACGCAACCGAGGAGCCGTTACCCTGGATGATGTAGCGCACGCCCTGATCAATAGCCGCCTTGAGAGCGTTCAGACTCTCGGCCGGGCTGAGCTTGTTGTCAATGCCGGAGATTTCAAACTTCACGCCAGCCGGGTTTCCAGGCTGACCGGGGTTGCCGGCCACCGGCAAGCCGCTGTACTTCTCGGCGAAAAACTGATACCCCTTGAGCTGACTCACTCCGACCGGTCCGAGCAGACCCGTCAACGGATCGATCCGGATAATCTTGACGACCTCGCCTTTTTGTGCAAAGGCGGCGCTGACGCACAAAGCAGCGGCAGTGGCGGCAACAACTTTCAACGCAAATTTCATATTTAGCTCCTGAGTTTCAATCATCTGAACATGGCGCAGAGTACAAGCATTTGTGCGCTGCACCATGAGGGTTTTCCACTAGCCAGAATCACCCATGCGACAGTCCTGTGGCCCGGCAGAATCAGGCGTCCGGCAATTTGTAGTCCTTGAGCATCTCGCGCAACTTGGTCTTCTGCATTTTGCCGGTTCCACCAAGCGGAATCCCTTCAACAAACACCACGTCGTCCGGAATCTGCCACTTGGCAGTCTTGCCTTCATAGAACGCGATCAGTTCATTGCGGGTCACCTCGGAGCCGGGCTTCTTCACGACCGCAATGATGGGGCGCTCGTCCCACTTCGGATGCTTCATGCCGATGCAGGCGGCCATCGCCACCGCGGGATGGGCCATGGCAATGTTCTCGACGTCGATGGAACTGATCCACTCACCGCCGGACTTGATGACGTCCTTGCTGCGGTCCGTGATCTGCATATAGCCGTCGGCATCGATGGTGGCGACGTCGCCGGTGGGGAACCAACCGTCCACCAGCGGCGAACCGCCCTCGCCCTTGAAGTAGTCGCTGATGATCCACGGACCTTTCACCAGCAGGTCTCCGTAAGTCTTCCCGTCCCACGGCAATTCCTCGCCCGAGCCATCGACAATTTTCATGTCGACACCAAAAACGCCGCGCCCCTGCTTCAGGCGGACCTGCATCTTGTCCTTCGGCGCCATGTCCAGATGCTTGTTTTTCAGCGTGCACACCGTCCCCAGTGGCGACATCTCGGTCATGCCCCAGGCATGCAGCACTTCAACGCCGTAGAGGTCATTGAATGCCGTAATCATGGCCGGCGGGCAGGCAGAGCCGCCAATGACCGTGCGTTTGAGGGTGGAGAAACGCACACCCGCACCCTGCATGTGGGCCAGCATCATCTGCCAGACCGTCGGTACGCCGGCGGCAAAGGACACTTTCTCGCTCTCGATCAATTCAAAAATCGACTTGCCGTCCATCGCAGGTCCCGGGAACACCAACTTGGCGCCGGTCATGGCTGCGCCATAAGGTATGCCCCAGGCGTTGACGTGGAACATGGGCACCACCGGCAAGATGCACTCGCGCGCGCTCATGGCCATGGCGTCGGGCAAGGCGCCGGCAAACGCATGCAGCATGGTGGAACGGTGACTGTAGAGCGCCGCCTTCGGATTGCCTGTGGTACCACTGGTGTAGCACATGCTGGAAGCGGAATTCTCGTCAAACGAGGGCCACTGGTACTGGCTGTCCTGCGCCCCAATCCACGCTTCATAGCTGACCAGCCCGGGGATGCCGCTGTCGGCGGGCAACTTGTCAGCGTCACACATCGCCACATAGTGCTTCACGGTCGGGCAACGGCCGTGCACCGCCTTCACAATCGGCAGAAAACTCATGTCAAAACAAAGCACGGAGTCTTCTGCGTGGTTGACGATCCAGCTGATCTGGTCCGGATGCAGCCGCGGATTGAGCGTGTGCAGCACGCGTCCGGTGCCGCTGACGCCAAAGTACAGTTCCAGATGCCGATACCCGTTCCAGGCCAGGGTCGCCACCCGGTCACTGAACTTCAGCTTCAGTGCGTCCAGCGCGTTCGCCACCTGGCGCGAGCGCACTGCCACTTCCTTGTAGGTGTAACGATGGATGTCACCTTCAACCCGGCGTGAAACGATTTCACCCTCGCCGTGGTGGCGCTCGGCAAACTCGATCAGCGACGAGATCAACAACTGTTGGTTTTGCATCAATCCGAGCATGAACGAACTCCTCAAAAAGTGGATTTAGACCCGCGGATGTTACTGCGATTTTCTTCGGGATAACCCTGCACTGTACGGGTCTGCCGCAGGCGCGAGACAATCCGCCCATGAATCCGAGCTCAGCCTGCCACGACCCCATTGACCTGGGTTTGACCTGGCGCAACACATTCGCCCGCCTCGGTGAGGATTTCTACACCCGCGTTTCGGCGCAGCCGCTGCCAGAACCGTACTGGGTCGCGCACAGTGCGCCGCTGGCACAGGAACTGGGTTTGGACCCACTCGGGTTCAATTCAGACCGATCGCTGCAGGCCTTCACCGGCAACCGGCCAATCACCGGCACCGAGCCACTCGCCAGCGTGTACAGCGGGCATCAATTTGGCAGTTGGGCCGGTCAATTGGGCGATGGTCGGGCCCTGCTGCTGGGCCAGACTGCCGGCGGTCTGGAACTTCAGCTCAAGGGTGCCGGCCTGACGCCCTACTCCCGCATGGGTGACGGGCGCGCCGTGCTGCGTTCCAGCGTGCGTGAATTCCTTTGCAGCGAAGCCATGCACGGTCTGCACATCCCGACCACACGCGCCCTGTGCGTCACCGGCTCGGACGCGCCGGTTTACCGCGAAACAACCGAGACCGCCGCCGTGCTGACGCGGCTGGCGCCGAGTTTTGTGCGATTCGGTCACTTTGAGCACTTCTCTGCCCGCGCCCGCGTCGAGCAGCTCAGGACCCTGGCCGACCATGTGATTGAGCATCACTACCCGCAATGCCGCACCGCCGAGGCGTTCGCCGGCAACCCCTACGCCGCGCTGCTGCAGGCGGTGGGCGAGCGCACCGCCCATCTGCTTGCGCAGTGGCAGGCCATTGGTTTCTGCCATGGCGTGATGAACACTGACAACATGAGCGTGCTTGGACTGACCATCGACTACGGTCCTTTTCAGTTCCTGGATGCCTACGAACCGGGCCATGTCTGCAACCACTCGGACACGCAGGGCCGCTACGCCTTCAACCGGCAACCGCAGGTCGCCTACTGGAATCTGTTCTGTCTGGCGCAAGCCCTGCTCCCGCTGATTGAGGAGCAGGACCTGGCGATAGCGGCACTGGAACCCTTCAAAACCACGTTTGCCCAGCAACTGGAGCGGCGGATGAGTGCCAAACTGGGGCTCTCCGGCAGCACAGGCGATGCCCAGCGGGCGCTGATCGAAGACATTCTGCAGCTGTTGGCACAGGGTCACGTCGACTACACCATCTTCTGGCGCCGTCTGAGTCACAGTGTGGCAGACGCCACGCCGACTGCGGCGCGCGACATGTTTCCTGATCCTGCCGGATTTGATGCCTGGTGGCTGCGTTACCAGCAGCGCCTCGCTGGCGAATCACGCAAGGATGCCGCGCAGGCCATGCTCGGGGCCAACCCCAAGTTTGTGCTGCGCAACCATCTGGCCGAACTCGCCATCCGTGCCGCCAGGGAAAAGGACTTCTCTCAGGTCAGCCGACTGCTGACCGTGCTGGAAGCGCCGTTTGACGAACACCCCGAGCACGCCGCCCTGGCCGACTTCCCGCCCGATTGGGCGCACCACATCGAAATCAGCTGCAGTTCCTGAGGTCCCACATGACATACAAGATCAAAAAAACCGATGAAGAGTGGAAAGCCGAGCTCAAAGCCAAAGGCGCCGAACCGCTGGCCTTCGAGGTCACGCGCCATGCGGCCACGGAACGCCCTTACAGCGGCAGGTTTGAGGGCCATCACGCCGCCGGCACCTACCGCTGCATCTGCTGCGACAAACCCCTGTTTGATTCCAGCACCAAATTTGATTCGGGCTGCGGCTGGCCCAGCTATTTTGCGCCGATTGATGAGACTGCAGTAGCAACCAGGGCCGACGGTTCGCTCTGGATGCAACGCACCGAAGTACTCTGCGCCGACTGTGGCGCCCATCTGGGTCATGTCTTCGAAGACGGGCCAGTGCCGACCGGACTGCGCTACTGCATGAACTCGGCCTCGTTAAACTTCAAGCCCAAATGAAGATCCTGATTGATTTCTTTCCCATCCTGCTGTTCTTCGGCGCTTACAAGGCCTATGACATCTACGTGGGCACGGCGGTCCTGATGGCAGCCACCGTGCTCCAGATGGGACTGGTGTACCTGATCGACCGCAAGCTGCAGATGATGCACAAGGTCACGCTGGTCCTGATCCTCGTGTTCGGCACCTTGACCCTGGTGCTGCACGATGAGAGATTCATCAAGTGGAAACCCACCGTGCTGTACGGCGCCACGGCGCTGGCGCTGGCGCTGGCAGTGTGGGTTTACAAGAAGAATTTCCTCAAACTCATGCTGGGCAGTCAGCTCAGCCTGCCCGATCCGGTGTGGATGCGGCTGAACCAGGTGTGGGTCGCCTACAGCGCCTTCATGGCCATCCTGAACGGCTATGTGGCAGCCTACTACAGCACCGAGGCCTGGGTCAATTTCAAGATCTGGGGCTACGTTTTTCCCCTGGCCTTCATCATTGGCCAGGGCATCTATATTGCACGTTATCTTCGAACCGACGAACCCGGAGCCTGAGCCCCTCATGAACCAGAACGACACACCACCCACTGCCGCTCAGATTGAACAACGTCTGCGGGAACGGCTGCAACCCGTCGAGCTGGACGTCCTGGACGAAAGCTACAAGCACCAGGGTCACGCCGGCGCCAATGGCAGCGGCTATGGCAGCCATTTCCGGGTGCGTCTGACTTCACACTTATTTACCGGAAAGTCACCGGTAGTGCGCCATCGCCTTGTGTATGATGCGCTGCAAGATTTCATGGACCGGGGTTTGCACGCCCTGGCCATTGAAGCCCGACCCCCCGTTTGAACCTTGTTACCCAGGAATTGCGAATGAATTTGAAATTTATCTCCGCCCTTGCCACGGCCGCCGTGCTCGGCACCTCGGCACCGCTGGTGTCCGCACAGAATGTGGCCATCGTCAATGGCAAGGCTGTGCCGAGCTCACGTGTGGACACGCTGGCGCAACAGATTGCCCGCTCCGGCCGGCCCGTCACGCCTGAAATGCAGGCGCAACTCAAGGACGAGGTCATCGCCCGTGAAATCTTCATTCAGGAAGCCCAGAAGCAGGGCCTGGACGCCACAGAAGACTTCAAGGTCCAGATGGAACTGGCACGCCAGACCCTGCTGATCCGCGAGCTGTTCGGCAATTACCAGAAAGCCAACCCGGTGAGCGACGCCGAAATCAAGGCCGAATTCGACAAATTCATCGCCGCCAACAATGGCAAGGAGTACCACGCCCGCCATATTCTGGTGGAGAAGGAAGACCAGGCCAAGGCCATCATCGCCCAACTGAAGAAGGGTGCCAAGTTTGAAGACATCGCCAAGAAATCGTCCAAGGACCCGGGTTCCGCCGCCAAAGGGGGTGACCTGGACTGGGCGAATGCCGGCAACTACGTGGCCGAGTTTTCAGAGGCACTGTCCAAGCTCAGCAAGGGCAAGATGACCGAGACGCCGGTGAAGACACAGTTTGGTTTCCACGTCATCCGACTGGACGATATCCGTGACGCCCAACTGCCGAAACTCGACGACGTGAAGCCGCAGGTGGCGCAGCAACTGCAACAACAGAAAATGACCAAGTACCAGGAAGAACTGCGCGCCAAGGCCAAGATCGAATAACCGGCTTGACGCCTTCGGCACAGACGCGGCTTCGGCCGCGTTTCTATTTCAGCAGCCAGCCCAGCGCCATCAAGGTCGCGATCAGCACCGGCTGGTGCAGCATGTAGTAGGACAGGCTCCAGCGACCGATCAGCGCCAGCGGCTGCAACTGCGGCGCGATCGGGCCACGAAGATAGCGCTGGCCGTCACCCATCAGCCAGGCACCGAGCGCGGCACCCCACCACATCAGACCAAGCCAGGGCAGCACCGGCACATAGTCTTCCGTGACAGGCAGGCGCGTGATCACGCCCAGCCAGTTCAGCGTGGGTGCGTTCAAGAGCGCCGCCAGACTCTCAGGCGCCAACGTCTGCAAGGCCCAGGCTCCGACAAACTTTGCCGCAATCGCCAGCGCCCCCAGCAGCCACAGCCAGCGGCCCCAGCACGCCGTAAGGCGCACGATGATCAGCATGGCGGCAATTCCGTGCAGCACACCAAAGTAAATAAAGCTCTGGGGGTACATCCACCACGAACCTGCCGTCACCAGCAATGCGCAGCCCGTTACCTGGGCCCAGCGGCGCCAGAAGCGGTTCCAGCTCTGGCCCTGTTGCAGCGCAATCGCCTGCCCGATGCCAGCGCAGATGAGGAACAGACTGACGATCAGCGTGCGCTGCCAGGTCCACAGCGGGTCGTGGTAGAAATCCTGCTTGATGTAGCCCGACTGGGTCAGGTCGAAGCAGAAGTGAAAAACCGTCATCCACAGCATGGCCAAGCCGCGCAGGGCATCGACTGCGTCAAAGCGGGGGCTTGCTGTGTAGCCAGTTGCACGCATCATGGCGTGACGATAACCGAAAGCTGGTCCATCCACGTCAATCCACTCGCGCGCCTGCCGCCTTGACCAGTGTTTGGTACTTAGTGAGTTCACTTTTCATAAGCTTGCCAAATTCTTCGGCTGTACTGGGCACCGGTTCGGCCATCAGCGCGGCAAAGCGTGCTCTGGTTTCAGGGGCGTTCAGGGCCACTACAAAGGCTTGATTGAGCCGATCCAGAACCTCCTTGGGCGTTCCCGCCGGCGCAACCAGACCCCACCAGGTATCAATCGAAAAGCCCTTGATCGTGTCTGAGACGGTCGGTGTATCGGGCATGACGGGAGAGCGGTTCAGCGTGGTCACGGCAAGGGCACGCAACTTGCCGGACCGTATGTTGATCGCAGCGGTAGACAGGATGTCAAAGTTGAAATCGACCTGTCCGCCTAACAGGGCCATTTGTGCCGGATTGCCGCTATGGAACGGAATATGGACGGCACTGATGCCCGCATCCCGTTTGAACATCTCACCCGCCAGTTGGCTTACCGTACCGCCGCTTCCATAATTAAGCATGCCGGGGTTGCCTTTGGCGTAAGCAATCAAGTCTTGCAGGGTGTTGATCTTCAGGCGCTGCGCCACCTCCGTATTCATGACCAGCACGTTGGGTGCCCTTGCGATCTGCGTGATCGGCGCAAAGTCGGTCGCTGCGTTGAAGGGCATCTTGCTGTAGAGCCAGGGATTTACAGCATGTATTGCGGTAGCCGCAATGCCGATGGTCAAACCGTCAGGCACAGCCTTGGCGACCGCATCGGCTCCGATATTGCCGCCGGCACCAGGCTTGTTTTCGATGATGACGGTGCCCAGCGTGTCCCTGACGTGCGCTGCCAAAATGCGCGCTGTGACGTCAATCGGGCCCCCCGAAGTAAAGGGCACGATCAGGCGGATCGGTCTGGTTTGGGCTTGCGCTGGTAACGCGACAGAGGCGCTGCACAACCCCAGGGCGCACAGCAGCAGGAATTGAAAACGCATGAACGGACCAATTGCTCGAATCTACTTGGCCTTGGGTGCCGGATAAAACCATTCGTAATACCACCCGCAGGCCTTCTTGATCAGCTCCTGCACGCGCAGCGGAATCTCATGCACTTTGGGCGGTGCAATTTTGCTCTGCTGGCGGTGCAGGTACTTGTGCCGAAAGTGGCTGTCGCTCTCATGCGGTCGCACGGTCAACTTCCTGGGGTCAATCTTGTGCGCTGAAACACCGAGCCACTTGTAAACGGCTGCCATGGTATCGGCCGGCCGCGCCATCAGGTCTTCAAAACGCACGAAGAAAATACGTTCTTTAACCGCTTGCGGCAAGTCTTGCACCGACTGGATCGACGACAACGGCGCACCGATGGCCTTGTCTTTCGCAAAAAGCTGGTCAGCGCGGCCGAGCCGATCGAAGTCTGCCAGGTGGTCGATGAAATCGAGCAGGATGGTCTTCTGGTGCTGCGCCTCGATTGAGCCGTAAATCTGCCCCAACTCGCGGACCGTCACCAGAAACTTTGCAGTGGGGTCCAGCTCCAACACGAGTTCAATGCAATGCAACCATGCGCGGTTTTTGTCCGCTACCACAGGCTTGCCACAGTCGGCGTACCAGCCACGCAGAAAACCCTGCATGGCAGATTTGAGATGACCGTAGGTGGTGTCAAACTGCACGTCGAGTTGCGACAGCATGAACTGGTCATCGCTGATCGTGCGCCGTGTCATCAACAGCGAATTGCACAGCGGCGAGCTATGTCCCTCACAGTGAATTTCGGGGTGCTCGGCCAGCAACTGGCACAACAGCGTCGAGCCCGAGCGCGGCAGGCCGGCTACGCCGACAAAATGTGGAGCCATGCTGATTCTCTTTTCTTGATCGATTCAGATGTCTGCGAGTGTAAACATGGCGGCCAGTTCGGCGCGCCGGATCTTGCCCGTTTGCGTGCGCGGCAGAGTGGTCGTGACGAAATAACGGGCTGGCGCCAGCGGCCCCAGTTTGTCGCTCGCATAGGCCTGCACCTCGGCCAGGCGCGAAGCGGCCTGCAGCACCAGAGCGACCGCTGATACCTCGCGCCCGTCAACTTCTGTGGCCACGAAAACGCCTACATCCCCGACGGCCGGATGCACCGCCAGCGTGGCCTCAATGTCTTCTGGGTTGATGTTCATGCCACCGATGTTGATCTGCTCATCAGCCCGCCCGTCCATGTAGAGCAAGCCTTCAGCGTCAAAGTGGCCGAGATCGCCCGGGTAGAACCAGCCATCGCGAAAGTGCCGCTGGTTGCGTACATCGTCGCGGTGATAGCCGCTGACCTGATGACTGGACCGGATGCGCATATTTCCGGTAGTGCCAACGGGAAGCCGCTTGCCTTCGGCGTCAACGATCTCCACCGTGGCACATTCGCACACCCGTCCGGACGTGCCCGGATGGCGCACCAGCATCTCTGGCGTGGCGATGCTGACAACGGCGGACTCCGTCGACGCATAGGAGACAAAGACGTTGGGACTCAGCTTCTCCATCGCCGCCTGCAGCAAGTCCGAACGGACGGCTCCGCCGATAAAGCGCAGACAGACAATATCCGCAAAGAGGGCGCTTTCGGCACGCGCCAGCGCAAGAATGTCGCGCACCTGAACCGGAGAAAGGTAGGCATGGGTCACCCTATACGTGATCATGCTGTGCATGACATCTTGCGCCGCTGCCGTGGGTGAAAAAACCAGGCCGGAACCTCTTGAAAGCGAGGCTAACGCGATTCGAAACCCGACAATGAAATTCAAATCCACCGAGAGCACGCGCGACCAAGGCGTTGCACTAACCTCGCTGGTCTGGTTGCGCAATGCCGAAACCCCATGCGTCAGTATCATTCCCTTGGGATTGCCCGAGGTACCCGACGAAACATCAATGCGCAGCGGCGTCTCCCCTGTGGCGGCAAAGATGATCTCATCGCCAGCGCGACCTGCCTCGAACGAAACCCCGTCAAAGCCGATGAACGCCAGTCCCTGCAAAGCCATTTCGCTACGACCCGAGACCACACAGGTAGCCCCAAAACGCCTGGCAGCCAGCAGTCGGCGCTCTGCGGGAATGGCCGGATGCAGCGGCAGAGATACCGCGCCGACCTGCGCCAAGGCCAGAAGGGTCATCAGATGCAGCGGGTTTTGCAGCATCGACATACCCACCACCTGCCCCGGCATCACACCCCGACTTCGAAAGTGAAGCGCCAGAATGCTGACACAGTGCTTCAGTTCAGCGTAACTGATGACCTGCTGGTCCGTGATGATGGCGGCCGAACCCGGCCGCAGCAGCGCCTGCTCATGAATCACTGCGGCGATATTGCTAGCCAACATGAAGTTGTCTCCGGTTTGACATCTGCGGCTCGGCGAAACGGCCTCGGGCGGCAAGAATGCGCTGGTAGAAAGCCGCATCATTTTCAACCACAACTTCAGTGATCCCGTGCGCCGGGCAGTACTTTCTCAGGTACACCCGGCCCTCGCGCTCAAAACACCTGGCCTCGATGTGACGATAGCAAACCGGGCACAGGCTATGCGTGTTCAAGCAGGCGCTTCCGTCAAGCCAGGCGAGCGGCGGCTATTCGGTCCGTTCCGAAATGACAATGGTGGAGCGCTTGCCGCCAACAGTCACCACCACTTCCATCGGCAGCGCACCGTCTGGCACGGCAGATGCGTTGAAAATCTTGGTCACTGGGTCAAATTTCAGCCAGGCCGGAAGTTCCTGGCCGCTGCTGGTAGTCACCTGAATCGTGGTGTTGGCGCCCGCGCTCTCGAGCACCTCGGCTGGCAGTGCGAAGCTAAAGCCACTGCCCGCCGTTGCCATCGCTCGGGGAACCGACACGGTGATGATGCCGGCTTGCTGTAGCGAGGCCTCGCGCACCATAGTCACCGACACCGCAGGCGGTGCTGACGCCCCCGGCAAGCTCAAGACGCTTGCAGGTGCAGGCGGTGGAACGAACACGGCATTGATGGTCAAGGTGCCGTCAACAAAGGTCTTGAAGTCGTAGTTGCCCGCCAGCAATGTGCCTTGCGTTGCCTTGATGGCAGCCGTGCCCACCGGCGTCTTGTCGTCCGCACTGGTGGACAGCGCAGCACTGCCGCTGACTGCGGCACTGGCAGCGCTCTCGCCATTGACGAAGCCGCTCAGCGTTGCCGTCAGCACCGGGTTGGCCTCGCCGATCAGCCGTGTCTTGTCGTCGGCGGTGACGGTGAGGTGGGCCTTGTCGATGAGCAGTTGCCCGTTCACGAAGGTCACTGTGTAGTTACCGCCAGCGGTCAGGCCGCTGGGCGTGATGAGATAGCTGCCGGCGTTCCTGGCACCCTGACTGCTTCCCGTGTAGACCAGCGTGCCTCCCACAACACTGGCGCCCTCGCCATTGACAAAGCCGCTGTAGGTGACGCCGTTACCACCGTTGTAGGCCAGGCCATCGTAGGTCTTGCCGGCGTTGCCGGCGGTGACGGTCAGCGGCGCTGGTGTCACCGTCAGGCTGCCGTTGGCATAAGTGATGGTGTAGTTGCCGACGCTGAAGCTGCCGCCGGTGGCCCCACTGGGTGTAATGACGTACGGGCTGCCCGAGACGCTGGCCGTGGCGGCCGTGCCGGCACTGCTCTCGCTCACGCTGCCTATGGTCTCGCCGTTTTGCAGCCCGTTGCTGCTAAAGGCGCTCAGCGTGGGTGTCTGGCCGTAGCTCTTGCTGGCGTTGCCGGCGGTGACGGTCAGCGGCGCTGG
>CAIQVX010000408.1 GCA_903875275.1 uncultured beta proteobacterium
CCACCGCTCCCCGGCTTGGAGCCTACGGCCTGACGCGCTCACGCTTGCCAACAGCCATTGAAATAAAAGTCAGATCGACAAACCGAAAAGGGGACATTTCAATCTTGCGGAAAAGGGGACATTTCTACTTTGTGTTGACAGTATCGTATAAATGTGAAACCAAGTTTCACTTCGCACAATGACTTGCATCAACTGGCGACGCATCATGAGACCGCCTGACAGGCGGACCGGGCAATTGAACGGCCAGCTAGCAACCGGTAGTGACCGACTCTTAACGTTGCGTTCCTGACATCAGGTTGGTGGGGCGCTCAGCGCAGCGGCCCGATCCACCCGTCATGCTGAGCGTCAAATTGGTGCCTGTTCCCAATAACTCGGGAGCTCAAGTCGGATACGTACCCGGCAGCAGGATCGATCTGTCAATGCTGTTGATGTCCGTGCGCCCGCACAGGGCCATGGTGGTGTCGAGTTCCTTGTGGATGAGCTCCAGCGCCTTGGTGACGCCGGCTTCACCCATGGCGCCCAGCCCGTAAACGTAGGCGCGACCGATGTAAGTGCCATGCGCTCCCAGGGCGCGCGCCTTGAGCACATCCTGACCGCTGCGAATGCCGCCGTCCATGTGCACTTCGATGTTCTTGCCGACGGCGTCCACGATCGCTGGCAGCGCACCGATGCTGGACTGCGCGCCGTCGAGCTGGCGCCCGCCGTGGTTGGAGACGATCAGCGCATCGGCGCCCGTGTTGACGGCGAGCCGGGCGTCTTCCACGTCCTGAATGCCCTTGAGGATGAGCTTGCCACCCCAGCGCTTCTTGATCCATTGCACGTCGTTCCAGTTCAACGTCGGGTCGAACTGGCTGGCGGTCCACTGCGACAGCGAACTCATGTCCTCGACGCCTCCCACGTGGCCCACGATGTTGCCGAATTGGCGCCGCTGCGTACCCAGCATGCCCAGACACCAGCGTGGCTTGGTGGCCAGGTTGATCCAGTTGGCCAGCGTTGGCTTGGGCGGCACCGACAAGCCGTTCTTCAGGTCCTTGTGGCGCTGCGCCAGGATCTGCAGGTCGAGCGTCAGCACCAGCGCGCTGCAGTTGGCCGCTTTGGCGCGGTCAATCAGCCGCTCGATGAACTGGCGGTCGCGCATCACGTAGAGTTGGAACCAGAACGGTGCCTTGGTCTGCGCGGCCACGTCTTCGATCGAGCAGATGCTCATGGTTGAGAGCGTGAAAGGCACGCCAAAAGCCGCGGCGGCGCGCGCAACCAGAATCTCGCCGTCGGCATGCTGCATGCCGACCGAGCCGACCGGTGCCAGAGCCACCGGCATCGACACCTTTTGCCCGACCATGGTGCTCGCTGTGCTGCGATTGTCCATGTTGATGGCGACGCGCTGGCGCAGCTTGATCTTTTGAAAATCGGACTCGTTGGCACGGTAGGTGCCCTCGGTCCACGATCCGCAGTCGGCATAGTCGTAGAACATGCGCGGCACACGTCTTTGCGCCAGCGCACGCAGGTCTTCGATGTTGGTGATCACGGGCATGAGGTCTCCTTCATTTTCCTGGAATGGTAGGGCACGTGCCAGTCCTCAAGGCGCCGAAAAGCCCTTCTGCCTGAAAACGGCAGCGGCTCGGGCGCCAGTCAGAAATCCGGTCAGGGCCTGCGCCAGATTGGGGTCTGTGGCCTCGGCACCGATCATGATGGAGTAGGTTGTGATCTTCTGCAGCGAGGGTGGCAGGGGGCCGACCAGTCGGGCGCCCTTGACGGGCAGGATCTCGGTGATTTGCTGTATGCCAAGTTCGATATCGCCGCGTGCCACCGGCTCCACCACGAAGCCGATATCGCCCAGGGTGGTCCGGGCCTTCACCTGTTGCGCGATGCCCAGTTGTTCAAGCACGGCTGCGAAGTGCTTGCCGCTGGTTCCCTTCTGGGGATCCATGTAGGTGATGCTGCGTGCGGCCAGCAGGGTCTGGCGCAGGGCATCCGGAGTCGAAATATCGGGCAGGCTGGCACCGTCTTTCACCGCAACGCCGACACCCACGCTGCCCAGCGCCAGCGCTGACCCGGGTACGGACCAGGCCTTGCGCTCGACCTCGGCTACGGCTTCGGCCGACACGATCAGGACATCGGGCCGACCGCCTTCAGCCAGACGTCGCAGCAGCACACCCACCGGTGCGTACTCCACTTGAAGCGTCTTCTTGGACATGGCCTGGAATTCAAGCACCAGTTCCTCCATCGGCGGTCTGGCGGCACCGGCGCTCCAGAGCAGCAGGTCTGCCGCCATGGATGGAAGGGACAAAGCCATGCTGGCGAGTGTCGCGGCCAGCAGTCGATAGATCCGGATCGGAGCGAGGTTCTTCATGTGCGTCTCACTTGATCCTGGCGGCTTCAATTTCCATCTGCGCTACCAGTTCCTCCATCTGGTCGACCATGGCTTGCACAGTCTCGCGTTTGGACAGGTCCACCCCCGCCTTTTGCAACTGTTGCATGGGGTGGTCGTTGCCGCCGCTCTTGAGCAGTGTCAGGTAGCGCCCGGTGGCGGCGGCGCGGGAGGCATCGGAGCCCGTGGTCATGTCCTTGAAGAGCTTGGCCGAGGAGGCAAAGCAGGTGGCGTACTGGTAGACGTAGTAGGGCGAGTTGAAGAAATGCGGAATGCGCGACCAGGTGTACTTGTAGGCATCGTCGACCGTGACCGCATCACCGTAATAGTCCTGCAGCAGCTTCAGGTACATGCCGTTGAGGACATCGGACGTGACCGGCTTGCCCTGTTCCACCAGTTTGTGGGCCTGCAACTCGAAGTCGGCAAACATGACCTGGGTGTAGAAGGTGCCGACGATGGAGTCCACCGCGTGCTGCAGCAGCAGAAAGCGCTCCTTGGGGTCCGTCGTGGCCTGCAGCAGGCGGTTCAGCAGAAAGCGCTCATTGGTCGTGGAAGCGACTTCGGCGACAAAGATGGTGTAGTCGGCCGTCACGAAGGGCTGCGCCTCATGCGACAGCAGGGTGTGCATGGCGTGGCCGCCTTCGTGTGCCAGCGTGAAGAGCGCGTCCTGGGTGTCGTTGTGGTTGAGCAGCATGTAAGGTCCGACGCCATAGATGCCGCTGACATAGGCGCCGCTGCGCTTGCCCTCGGTCTCATAGACGTCCACCTGTTTGCCGGCCATGAACTTGCGGTACTTCGCGACGTAATCCGCTCCCAGCGGCGTCACCGATGCCAGCACCTGATCGCGTGACTCGACATAGGGATAGGTTTTGTCGGTCTTGTAGACCGGGATCGCACCGTCATACAGGTGGTAGCTCTCAAGGCCGAGCAGTTTCTTGCGCAGCTTGGCGTAGCGTTGCAGCGGCGCCGTGCCCTGGCGCACGGTATCGACCAGATTGGTCACCACCGATGCCGGGATCGCGTTGCCGTCCAGCGCGGCATCGAGTGTGCTGGAAAAGTTTCTCGCCTGCGCTGCAAACCAGTCGTTCTGCAGGACGCCGTTGTAGATTGCGGCATACGTGTTGGTGGTTGCGGCATAGGTCTTCAGATAGACCTCAAAGGCCTTGGCGCGGTCCGCCTGCTTGTAGTTGGTGGCCAGCACCGACTGGTAGGTGCCGGGCGAAAGCTTGATCTCCTTGCCGTCTGACAGGGTGACCATGGGGAATCGGATGTCCGAGGTCGATAGTTCCTGAAAAGTTGCCTTGGGCGTGGCGCTGAAGCGGGCCGCGTAGGAAAGCAGGCGCTCGCCTTGCTCGTCAAGCACATGCTTTTGCTGGCGGTAGTTGTCCAGAATGGTGAATCGGTAGGGCTGGAGCGCCGGCGTGGCGGCAATCCACTGCTCCATCGTGGGCTGCGCCACGGTCAGCAACTCGGGCGTGAACCACGACGTGGCCGTGCCAAGTTTGGCAAACAATGCCATCACGCGCTGAAACTTGCCGGAAACATCCTGCTTGCGCGTGTCAATGTCACGCTGCAGCGCGGTGTAACCGTAAACCTTGTACTGCAACTTGCCGATGTCGTCGAAGGCCTGGTACGCCTTCAGAACCGCGTCCGGTCCGTTCTTGAGCGTGCCCTTGAGCTTGACAAAGGCGTCGATCCGGCGGTCGATGTCCTGCATACCGGCTTCCCAGGCGTCCCATCTCGCATAGATGGGGCTGAAGTCCCAGAGAAATTCAGGGGCGATCTCCGCGCGGTTCTGGCTGGCAGGCTTGGCACCGTCGGCGGCCAGTGCGCTGCCGATCAGCGCAAATGAAAGTGCCAGAGGCAGGGTGCGGCGAAAAATGATGTTGTTCATGGCAGGTAAACCTTGCAGTGGGGCAGGGATGGGTCAGGACGGGCAGAGTATCGCATCGAGCGCGTCATGGTACCGTCTGGCTTTGACGGGTTCAAGCGCCGCCGCGCCAACCCATTCATCAACCGCAACAGGAGATTGACAATGATGCCAGGCCCAATTCAGCAGTGGCACGAAATTGCCCAGGCGCGCGACGTGCTTGCGCTCGGTTGCATGCTGGCCGACGAGGTGGTGTTCGAGTCGCCGGTGGTGCACACGCCGCAGGTCGGTAAAGCCATCACAGCCCTGTACCTGCAGGCCGCAATGCAGGTGCTGGGTAACGGCAACTTTCGTTACCTCAACGAATGGTATGGCGAGCACTCGGCGGTGCTCGAATTTGAGACCACCTGCGAAGGCGTTCTCATCAACGGTGTCGACATGATCGAGTGGAACGCTGATGGAAAGATCTGCCGATTCAAGGTCATGGTGCGGCCGCTCAAAGCCGTCAACAAACTGCACGAGCTGATGGGGCGTCTGCTGATGGCCGCGGCTCCGAAATCCACGACCTCTGTCTAGCTGCCAGCCTGGCTTGTCGGGCCGCGCTCATCCCAGTAAACCGCAGTGGGGTTGTCAACCAGCACCGCTTGCAGCGCGTCTTCGCCAACCCACTGGCGCAGTGCCTCAAAGAGTGACGGGTAGCGGGCTTCATGTTCATGGTTGGTGAACGGCCAGTCGCTGCCCCACAACAGCCGGTGCTTGCCAAGCTCGCTTTGCCACAGCGGCGCCAGCGCGCATGCGTCACGCCCGCCGAGACGGTAGGGGCCGCTGAGCTTGATGTAAACCGTGGACTGTTTTTCGCGTTTCAGCACGGCTGAGACGCTGGGGTCTCTCAGGCAGATGGCGTCGGGCTTGCCCATGTGGTCCAGCACCAGCGGCAGCGCGAGCGGCAGCATGGCAAGCACCCCGGGCAAGGCGCCGACATCGGTGTGCAATTCCAGGTGCCAACCCAGGGCCAGCAGGGCGTCCCAGAACGCCGTGACTTCTCGCCATGACTCCAGGCGGTGCGAGACACCAGCCAGGTTGAGTCGAATGCCGCGCACACCCAGGGCGTTCAGGCATTCGAGTTCAACAACGGGAGTGTCAGGCCGGAGCACGACCACCCCGCGCAGCCTGTCCGGGTTGCCGGTGAGTTCGCGCAGCAGGTGGCTGTTGTCTGTTCCCAGGAAACTTGGCTGCACCAGCACACCGCGCTGCACGCCCAGCGTCTGCGCCTGTGCCTGCCAGGCCTGCAGCGGTGCGTCGTAGTGCGGCACATAGCGCGCACCAGGCTGTGCCAAGCCGGCCTGGAAGACATGGAAATGGCTGTCGACGAAAGTTTTTGACAGTTCTTTGCTCATGGTGTAAATTCTAGTCCTCTAGATGACTAAATCAACAATGGCACAGCAAAATACAAGCGCGACCGCCCTGCGTGAGCCACGCGAGCCGGGTCAAAGCCGCTATGGCTGGCTGGCCGCGGCGCTGCGCTCGCGCATTGTGCAGGGCGAGTGGGCGCCAGGTGATGCGATACCGCCTGAGGCTCTGCTGGCAAAGTCCTACAGCGTGGCGCTGGGCACGCTGCGCCAGGCCTTGGCACTGCTGGTGTCGGCGGGCTTGCTGGAGCGCCAGCACGGTCGTGGTACTTTTGTGAAGGCGGGACTCGACGGCGCCACCATGCTGCGCTTTTTCCGGTTTCGCCAGAGCGGCGAAATGCAGGCTGCACCAAGCTCATGCATCCTGAGCCGAAAGCGCCGTCTGGCGGGCCTGGACGAGGCTGACAGCCTGGGCCTGGCAGCGGGGACGTCGGTATTGGTGCTTGAACGTCTGCGCAGCATTGAGAAGCAACCCTGCCTGCTGGAAACACTGGTGCTGCAGTTGCCCATGTTTGAGGCGCTGCTGGAGTCCGACACCGCCGCCTGGGACGATCTGCTCTACCCCATGTACCAGCGCGTCTGCGGCGTGGTGATTCACCATGCAGAGGATCATTTGAGCTTTGGTCAGCTCACGCAGCAGCAGGCCAGACGTCTGAATCTGGAGCGCGGCCACCCCTGCGTTCGTGTGCAGCGCCGTGCCTTTGATCTGGCGGGTCGTTGCGTTGAGTTGCGAACCACTTTCGGGGACGCGTTTGCATTCGAGTACACCGCGCAGGTGCGCTGAGCCGGCCGGTCCGGATTGCCCATACCAACCACTGATGGAGATCATCTTGAACCACTTCAAACTGACAAGGCGCACAAGAATGACACGCCGATACGTTCCCATGCTGGCGCTGCTGACGCTGGCGTCTGTTTCGACTGCTTTCGCGCAAGGCAGCGCATGGCCCAGCCGGCCAATCACCATGGTGGTGACCTATCCGCCTGGCGGTGGCGCGGATGTGATGGCACGCTTGATCGCGCCCAAAATGGGCGAGGCGCTGGGCCAGAACGTGATCGTCGAAAACCGCCCGGGCGCTGGTGGTCAGATCGGCGCAGCGGCGGTGGCCAAGGCAGCGCCGGACGGCTATACACTGATGCTCGATGCGTCGTCGTTTGCCGTGAATCCTTCTTTGTACCCCAAGTTGCCTTATGACAGCGCCACAGCCTTTCGCCCGATCGGCGTGATTGCCCTGTTTCCCAATGTGGTGCTGGTCAATCCCCAGTTTCCAGCCAAAAACATCTCCGAGCTGACCTCACTGGCCCGTTCGCGCAAGGACTTTGTCTCGTTTGCCTCGTCCGGCAACGGCTCGGCCCAGCATCTGGCGGGTGCATTGTTTGAATCGGCCGCCAAGGTGGATATGGTGCATGTGCCTTACAAAGGCGGCGGCCCGGCACTGAACGACGTGATCGGGGGGCAGGTCCCGCTGTTCTTCGGCAATCTGGCTTCCACCTTGCAGCACATTCAGTCAGGCCGCTTGCGTGCACTGGCCGTCACATCTGGCAAGCGCGCTGCGATGCTGCCGGATGTGCCTACGCTGGCCGAGGCCGGCCTGGCTGGCGCTGAAATCTACGAATGGAACGCTGTCTTTGCACCGGCCGCAACGCCGGAGCCGGTGCTGGAAAAGCTCTCTGTGGCCTTGCAAAAAGCGATGGAAACCCCGGAAGTCAAAGCCCGTATCGCCCAACTCGGTGGCGAGATTCAGAAGGGCGGCCCGAAAGCTGCGCAGGAGTTCATCCAGGCGCAAATGTCGCTCTGGGCCAGGCTGGTCAAGGCCAAGGGGATTTCTGTCGAGTGAACCTACGCCATCTTTGGCGTCAGGCGCAAAGCCCTGACGTGTCTTAACAGCATCGGAATCGCCAGCGCCGCGCCAATCAGCGTTGGTGTCAGACCCGGCGCAATCAGCAGGATGGCTGCGACAAAGCACAGGTACTGTTC
>CAIQVX010000409.1 GCA_903875275.1 uncultured beta proteobacterium
TAGTGACTACAAACGGAATCCAAAAAAAGACCGGTTATAAGAGGTCTTCATTGAGGATATCAGCAAGAAATGGAGGTTTCTTGTGGTCAAACGGGGAGGAACTTCAGTCTAAAGTACCGCGTCGCTGGCGTTGAAAAGCAACTGGCGCTGGGCAGCTATCCGGCAGTGACGTTGACTGCGGCGCGCAAAGCCCGTGATGCTGCAAAGTTGCAAAAGTCCGAAGGCGTTGACCCAATTCAAGCGCGGCAGGTTGAGAAACTAAAGGCATCGGTTGGCAGCGGCGACACACTGGCGGCGGCGGCAAGCGACTGGCTGGAGCGCGGAAAACCCAATTGGAGCGATAGCCATTTTGTCCGCGAGAGTCGCAACATCACCAAAGACTTGATGCCCTACTTGGGCAGGCGCATCATTGGCACGATCAAACCAATCGAGCTATTGGCGGTCATTCAAAAAGTGGAGGAGCGCGGGGCGCTGGACGTCGCACACCGGGTGCTGATAACGGCACACGGTATCTGGTGCCATGCAGTCGCAACGGGTCGGGCAGAGCGGGACATCACACCGGACATCAAGAAAGCGCTCAAACCCCACATCCGGGAAAACCTGCCAGCCATTACCGATCCGGTCAAATTTGGCGAACTGTTGCGGGCGAGCGAAGCGTACAACGGCGGGCCTGTAGTGCGGGCAGCGCTGAAACTTGTTCCGATACTTTTTCAGAGGCCGGGCAACATCCGCACCATGCGCTGGGCTGATCTGGACCTCGACACAGCGCTGTGGTCCATCCCCAGCGATGATATGAAGCGTACCAAGGCAGAGAAGATCAACGGCCAAGCCCACGTCGTCCCGCTACCCCGACAAGCGGTCGCCATATTGCGCGACCTCCAGAAGGTAACGGGAGACCGTGAATGGGTTTTCCCCGGCTTGCGTGACTGGCGCAAACCAATGTCCGAGGCGGGAGTGAGCGCTGCACTCAACGCGATGGGCTACAAGGACATTCACACTTGGCACGGTTACAGGGCAACAGGTCGCACCATCTTGCGTCAGGTTCTAAAGTACCCGGCGGATGTGATCGAAGCGCAACTAGCCCATATCGGCCAGATCACACACGGCGGCGCATACGACAGGACAACACATCTTGAGGACAGGACATCGATGCTGCAAGTTTGGGCAGACTACCTGGACAAGCTGGCCAAAGGCGCGGACGTGATTCCGTTCAAGGCGGCAACAAGTTAAACTAAGTGCTACACCTCCAAGGCAACATCATGCACACTTCAACACTCCGGGCCGCTGGCGGCTCTATCGCAGTCACCATACCGCAAGCGCTGGCCAAGAGCTCGGGACTGCACGCTGGCGACAAAGTCAGTTTTGCAGTTGACGCTGGGCGGCTGATTTTGTCGCCGGTCAACCGGCGCAAATACAGCCTTGACGACCTGCTGGCCATGCAGGGTCGTGCGCCACTGGAAATCGACAAGGGCTGGGATACCATGCCAGCATCCGGGCAAGAAGTGGCACTGTGATGCGGCAGACCACCTGGCAGCGCGGCGACATCGTCGTGGCCGACTTTGATCCCACACTGGGCCATGAGCAACAAGGGCGCAGACCTGCCATTGTGGTGACGCAAGCAGCGCTCAACAAGCTGGGCATGATCGGCGTATGCCCCATTACGCAGGGCGGCATGGCAGCGCGACACACCGGCATGGCCGTATCGCTGACAGGTATGGGTCTGCAAACGGCGGGCATTGTGCTGGTGCATCAATTCAGAATGATCGACCCGACCCAGCGAAGATTGACACTGATTGAGCGAGCGCCGGATGAACTGAGTGAAGAAGTCCGGGCGCGAGTTGCGGCGATGCTGGAATAGCGCAATGAATCATCAAGATTGGTTAGCCGGAAAGTTGAAAGATGACACTTTTGCCGCGCATTACTTGACTAAGGCAGCGCAAGACCTGGAGCCTGCCGTTTTCACAGCGGCGTTGCGTCACGTCATCGATGCACGCGGCGGTCTGGCCAAGGTGGCAGACGCTGGCAAGTTGTCACGCCAGAGTCTCTACAAGGCGTTTCCTGTGGGTTGCAACTGACGTTCAAAGCGGCCTAACATTTCAAAGCCTGATGAATCGATTCAGGTGAGCTAGTTGCGGAGTTCCATCTGGATAATCTCATCTGGAATTTTGCCGATCGCCTTCTGCCACTGCGTATGGATAAGCTCACCCAGTAGTTGCATCACAAGCAGTTTGAACCGGCGCTACATGCAACTTGAAGGACTTCAAACCCTCTGCGATACTCCCCCGACTCGGCTGTCCGCAGTGGCACGCTGAGTAATGTGTATCTCAGCCTGTCCGGGCTGTGGACTTACACCACTTCATGGGACACGACCGCGCAAAGCAGACGCGATCAGCGGAATCGGCTTCAAGCTGTAGCTCGCTCCTCCTCATTTGTCACCTATATTGTCCACGGCAGAAGGATTTTCTTGACATCCGTACTGTTATTATAATTAGCTATTTGACAACAGCCCCCAGCCATTGGTCACCACGCCAAAGGCAGCCAGCAGAAAGAGGATTCTTCGCTTCATTGCACGACTTGGCGGTTGGGTTCAGGCAGGGCGTGAAATTTGGACCTTCAGCCGAATTGAGGTAATCTTCCAACCCATGCTTCTCAAATGAGCCTCAAGGGCGGGCAGGAGCTGACGGATTTTGGCAGCAGCAGCGTTGTTGTCCAGGATCAGGCACCACACGAGGCCGTCAATCGGTCCGGCCCTGACGGCGCTGCGCAGCGGCAAGGGTATGAGAGGCTGGATCGCTTTGAGTCGAGCGACCGAATCATCGCTGAGGGCGGTCAGTCTGGCCAGATTGGGCGAGTCCTGCACCGCCTGCTGCAGGGTGAAGGGTTGATGGCGGCGGTTCATGCGAGTTAAAGGAGACCAATTCGAATGCAATTGATTATCACGGATGCATGGCTTGCCAGAAGCCGCGCCATTCATCTCACCGGGACCAAACTGACGCTGGCGGCCTTGGCCGCAAGTTGTGTCCTGACGCTGTTGGCTGCGGGACTGTATCACTGGGTGTTTCTTAAAGGTGCCCGCGAAGGCTGGCCGGTGATAGGCACGCTGGTCCGGGTGATCGTGAAGGACGAGTTTGAGCAGCGCGACCGTTTCATGCGCGAGAACCTCGATCTGCTGGCACGCAAACTCGGCGAGATGCAGGCCAGGTTGACGCAACTGGAGTCGCTGGGCGAGCGGGTCTCGGGCCTGGCCGGATTGAATCCGAACGACATCAAGGCCAAACCGGGTCAGGGCGGCGCTTATGTCACGGGGCGTCCGCTTTCCGTCGAGGAACTCAATGCCACACTGGCCGACCTGGACCGGCTGACCGATCAGCGCACCGACCTGCTGACCGTGCTGGAGTCGCGCCTGTTTGATCAGAAGATTCTCAAGATGATGGTGCCCACCCAATTGCCTGTCAGCGGTGCCAACCCGGGCTCGCCGTTTGGCTGGCGCATCGACCCGATCACGGGGCGACAGGCCTTGCACACCGGGCTCGATTTTCAGGCGGAGGGTGGAAAAGCCATCCTGGCCGCAGCGGGTGGTGTGGTGGTGGCGCAGGAATACCACCCGGAATATGGCAATATGGTCGAGGTGGACCATGGCAATGACCTGATCACCCGTTACGGCCATGCCTCCCGGACCTTGGTGAAGAAGGGTGACCTGGTCAAGCAGGGTCAGAAGATAGCGGAAGTGGGAAGCACCGGACGTTCCACCGGAAGCCACCTGCATTTTGAAGTGCTGATCCAGGGCGTTTACCAGGATCCGCAGAAATTCCTGGCCGCCGGCAGCAAACTCAAACCCCAAAGCGTGGCGCAGGCCGCCCCGCCCTGGCGGGGGCAGTATCAACCGGGTCGGCGATGAGCCTGGAGCGTGCACTCGGGCACAGGTAAAATCGCCGTTTGGGTTGCTTTAGCCGAGGTATTGCGTTTCGCGACGGCGACCCCAATTCACACTGATTAGAAAAAGGATTGCGCTGCTCGGGCGGCCCAGGTGGGCCCTCTGGACGGTCCTGCATTCATGGCCACAAACTTCCTTACCAAAATTTTCGGCAGTCGCAATGATCGCCTGCTCAAACAATACCGGGCCAGCGTCACTCGCATCAATGCGATGGAAGCTGCGCTGGAGCAACTCTCCGACGAGGCCTTGCGCGCCAAGACGCAGGAGTTCAAGGATCGCATTGCCAAGGGCGAGACACTTGATGCGCTGTTGCCGGAAGCCTTTGCCGTGGTACGCGAGGGTTCCAAGCGGGTCATGAAGATGCGGCACTTTGACGTCCAGTTGCTGGGCGGGATGTCGCTGCACTACGGCAAGATTTCCGAAATGGGAACGGGCGAAGGCAAAACCCTGACCGCCACCATGCCGGTGTATCTCAATGCCCTGACCGGCAACGGCGTTCACGTCGTTACGGTCAATGACTACCTGGCGAACCGGGACGCGCAGTGGATGGGCAAGCTCTACAACTTCCTGGGCCTGAGCGTAGGTATCAACCTACCGAACATGGCGCGCGAGGAAAAGCAGGCTGCCTACAACTCCGATATCACTTACGGCACCAACAACGAGTTCGGCTTCGACTACCTGCGCGACAACATGGTCTACGAGTCCGCCGACCGGGTGCAGCGCAGCCTTAACTACGCCATTGTCGATGAGGTTGACTCGATCCTCATCGACGAGGCGCGCACGCCGCTCATCATCAGCGGTCAGGCGGAAGATCACACCGAACTCTACATTGCCATGAACAAGGTGGCGCCTTCGCTGCAGAAGCAGGAGGGCGAAGAAGATCCGCGAACTGGCGAAGGCATTACCAAACCGGGTGATTTCACACTCGATGAGAAGAGCCACCAGGTCTTTCTGACAGAGCAGGGTCACGAAAGTGCCGAACGCATTCTGGCCGAACTTGGCCTGATCCCGGCCGGTGCCTCCCTTTACGATCCCGCCAACATCACGCTCATGCATCACCTGTATGCGGCGCTGCGTGCCAACCAGCTTTACCACCGCGATCAGCATTACGTGGTGCAGAACGGCGAGATTGTGATCGTCGATGAATTCACCGGGCGCCTGATGTCGGGTCGGCGCTGGAGCGACGGCTTGCACCAGGCGGTGGAAGCCAAGGAGGGGGTGGCTATCCAGGCTGAAAACCAGACCATGGCTTCGATCACCTTCCAGAACTACTTCCGCCTCTACGGCAAGCTCGCAGGCATGACCGGCACCGCCGACACCGAGGCCTACGAGTTCCAGGAAATTTACGGACTGGAAACGGTGGTGATGCCCTACAACCGTCCGAGCATGCGCGAAGACCAACTGGACCGCGTCTACAAGACCACGCGCGAAAAGTACGAAGCTGCGATCAAGGACATTCGCGAGTGTTACGAGCGCGGCCAGCCGGTGCTGGTTGGCACAACATCGATCGAGAACTCGGAAGTTCTGGCCGAGTTGCTGACCAAGGAAAAATTGCCGCACCAGGTGCTTAACGCCAAGCAGCATGCGCGTGAAGCCGAGATCGTGGCGCAGGCGGGTCGCGCCAAGATGATCACCATCGCCACCAACATGGCCGGTCGTGGTACCGACATTGTGCTCGGTGGCAATGTCAGCAAGGCGATCGAAGCGGTCGAGGCCGACGAAGCGCTGGATGCGGCGCAAAAGCAGCAGCAAATTGATGCCATACGCGAACAGTGGGCCAAGGACCACGAGCAGGTGAAAGCGGTGGGCGGCTTGCGCATCATTGCCACCGAGCGTCACGAGTCGCGCCGCATCGACAACCAGTTGCGGGGCCGTTCCGGCCGCCAGGGTGACCCCGGTTCCTCACGTTTCTATCTGAGCCTGGACGACTCGCTGATGCGCATCTTTGCGGGCGACCGTGTCAAGGCCATCATGGACCGCCTGAAAATGCCGGACGGGGAAGCGATCGAGGCCGGCATCGTTACACGCTCCATCGAGAGCGCGCAGCGCAAGGTGGAAGCACGCAACTTTGACATCCGCAAACAGTTGCTGGAGTACGACGACGTCTCCAATGACCAGCGCAAGGTGATCTACCAGCAGCGCAATGAAATTCTGGACGCCAAAGACTTGACCGCGCAGATTACCTCCCTGCGTGAAGGCTGCTTCAATGATCTGGTGCGCCAGTATGTGCCGCTTGAATCGGTTGAAGAACAGTGGGATATTGCGTCGCTGGAGAAAGTGCTGGCCGAAGAGTGGAAGGTCAGCATCGAACTGGCGGCCATGGTCACCCAGGCCAGCGACATCACCGACGAAGACGTGCTGGCGCGTGTGCGCACGCAGACCGGCACGGTGTTTGCTGAAAAAGTGGAGCTGGTGGGTGGCGAGAATTTCACACAGTTCGAGCGCATGGTGCTGCTGCAAAGCATAGACACGCATTGGCGCGAGCACCTGAGCTCGCTCGACTACCTGCGCCAGGGCATTCATCTGCGCGGCTACGCGCAGAAGCAGCCCAAGCAGGAATACAAACGCGAGGCCTTCGAGTTGTTCGGGCAACTGCTGGATGCGGTCAAGAACGATGTAACGCGAATTCTGATGACGGTTCAGATCCAGTCAGGAGAGCAACTGGAGCAGGCGGCTGACGACATGGAGGCGCGCGGCGAGAGCATTGCCAACGTCACCTACAGCGCACCGACCGAGACCGGTGAAATTGAGACTGTCGTCGATGAGGGAACAGTCAAGGCCGTGGTACCCCGGGTCGGACGCAACGAGCCCTGTCCTTGCGGCAGCGGCAAGAAATTCAAGCAGTGTCACGGAAAGCTGAAGTAACGTGTTTGCGGGACAGACCGCAGCTGCGCGCAGCGAGCCAGCCCTGTCCCCAACTGATCAAGTGAGGTGCGTATGGCAGTCAATCTGTCCCCCCCCAATCCGTCCGAGCTGTACCCGATTGCGGGTGTGCGCCTGGGCATCACCGAAGCCGGTGTACGCAAGGCCGGCCGCAAGGACCTGACCGTGATCCTGCTCGAGGCGGGAGTCAGCGTTGCCGGCGTCTTCACGCAGAACCGCTTCTGCGCGGCGCCGGTGCAGATCTGCCGTGAGCATCTGGCACAGGCTGCAGGTGTGCGCGCCATGCTCATCAACACCGGCAACGCCAATGCCGGAACCGGCGAAGACGGTCGCAACCGGGCGCTTCACAGCTGTGCAGCACTGGCGGAAAAGTTGAACGTTTCTGCGTCCCAGATTCTGCCTTTCTCCACCGGCGTCATCATGGAGCCACTACCCGTGGAGCGCATCGAAGCCGGGCTTGATGCGGCGCTGGCGGATGCCCGCGAAGACAACTGGCTGCGTGCTGCCGAGGCGATCATGACGACAGACACCGTGGCCAAGGCCTTTGGCAAACAGATCCTGCTTGATGGCACAAGGGTGAGCATCACCGGCATCAGCAAGGGCGCCGGCATGATCCGGCCGAACATGGCCACCATGCTGGGCTTTGTGGCCACCGACGCCTGTATCAGCCCGGTGTTGCTGCAACAACTGGCCAGGGAACTGGCAGAAGCTTCCTTCAACCGTGTCACGGTCGATGGCGACACCTCCACCAACGATTCCTTCATGCTCATGGCCAGCAACAAGGCGCAGCATGCACGGATTGACACGCTGGACAGTGCGGGCGGCCAGGCGCTGAAGGCCGCCTTGCTGGAGGTGGCGCAGAAGCTGGCACAGGCCATCGTGCGCGATGGCGAAGGTGCCACCAAGTTCATCCGGATCCAGGTCGAGGGCGGAAAGACCGCAGACGAATGCCGCCAGGTGGCCTATGCCATCGCCCATTCGCCGCTGGTGAAGACAGCCTTCTTTGCCAGTGACCCGAATCTGGGCCGGATTCTGGCGGCCGTCGGCTATTCGGGTATTCAGGATCTTGACCAGCGCAACATTGATCTCTACCTCGACGATGTCCGGGTGGCCACCGGCGGCGGCAGGCATCCAGCCTATCTTGAGGAAGACGGCCAGCGTGTCATGCGCCAGAGCGAAATCACGGTGCGTGTCGTCCTTGGACGCGGCACCGCCACGGACACAGTCTGGACCTGCGACTTGAGCCATGATTACGTCAGCATCAACGCCGATTACCGGTCATGAGCGCCGCATTTGAGCATCTGCTGGCACGGGCCGAGCAACTCATTGACCGCGTTGAAGCGGTCTTGCCGCAGGCCCTGTCGGCGCCCGACTGGAACGCGTCCGTGGCGTACCGCTATCGAAAGCGCAGTTCCGGTCATGGCGTGCTGGAACCGGTGCGCCACGTCGGCGCCATGCGATTGTCCGACCTGAAGGAAATCGAGCCGCAGAAAGAGAAAATCCGGCGCAATACCGAGCACTTTGTCAGCGGCCAGCCGGCCAACAATGTGCTTCTGACCGGCGCTCGCGGAACCGGAAAATCGTCCCTGATCAAGGCCTGTCTCAATGAATTCGCCGACCGGGGATTGCGCCTGATCGAGGTCGACAAGGCGGACCTGACTGACCTGCCTGATATTGTGGACGTTGTGTCTGAGCGCGACGAGAAGTTCATTGTTTACTGTGATGACCTCAGCTTTGAGGATGGTGAATCCGGCTACAAGGCGCTGAAATCGATTCTGGACGGTTCCGTCGCTGCCACCACTGCCAATGTGCTGATCTACGCGACCAGCAACCGCCGTCATCTGCTGCCTGAGTACATGCAGGAGAACCTCAGCTACACCCACACCGCCGACGGCGAAGTGCATCCGGGTGAGGTGGTGGAAGAGAAGATTTCGTTGTCCGAGCGTTTCGGCCTGTGGGTGAGCTTCTACCCCTTTACGCAGGACGAGTACCTGACCATCGTGGCGCAGTGGCTGTCCTCATTTGGCGTGTCCGCCGCAGCTGTCGAAGCCGCGCGCGGTGAAGCCCTGATCTGGGCGCTGGAGCGGGGTTCGCGCAGTGGTCGGGTCGCTTACCAGTTTGCGCGCGACTACGCCGGTCAGCATTTACACAAGGCATGAGCGCGCCCGTGCTGGTGGCCAACGCCGAATTGCCGCGCAGTGGTGGCGCCGGGCGAATGCTGGTCGAGGTGGCGGTGGGCGTCCTGTTTCGGGTGGACGGTGCTTTTTTGCTGACCACGCGCCCACCAGGCAAGGTCTACGAGGGCTACTGGGAATTTCCGGGTGGCAAGACCGAAGCCGGGGAGACTGTGGAGCAGGCGCTGCGCCGCGAGTTGCAGGAAGAACTTGGCATCCTGATCGGCGCGGCCACGCCCTGGCATTGCGCCACTGTGGATTACCCGCATGCGCTGGTGCGACTGAATTTCATGAAGGTCTTTCAGTGGAGCGGAGAACTTCAGATGCGCGAGGGTCAGACCTTTGCCTGGCAGGTGCTGCCGGTGCAAGTGACGCCGGTGTTGCCGGGTACGCTGCCAGTGCTTCAGTGGCTGGCTGATGAGGGCGCAGGTTCTGCGTCGCCCTGATCTTCCGCGTTGCTGTTGACTGCCACCCTGAAACTCTCGCTGGCCCAGGCGCCCAAATCCATGTTCTTGCAGCGCTCACTGCAGAAAGGGCGAAACGGATTGGACAGGGCGTAGACGCTGCCACCGCCACAGCCTGGGCATTTGACGAGTCGGGGGGCGATGGGGACTTCTTTGTTCGTCATGAACAGAGGTTCAATTCAAAAGAAGTGTCCTGGGTCGTTGCGTGCATCTTGTCATCATCGCCATGACGCATCATTCGGATCGACACCATCAGGCGGTTGCCACTGATCTCCGGCACCAAGCCAAGTGCCGGATCCAGCGCCATGCGCAGCAACTGAAAGGTCTTGCCCTGGGGCAGGTTCTGCTGGTACTGGCCGGCCACGGCCACCACTTTTTGTGCTGCACTGGAGCCACGCAGAAGCTTCAGGAGTACGTAAATCGCTTCGGTCAGGGGTGTGAGCGTGCTGGACCAGCGCTCCAGATCGGAGCGGCGCTGCAATGCACTGCCTTGTTGCCAGGCGTGATACGCAGGCAAGTCAAAGGCACAGGTGCCGCCGGGAATACCTATGCGGCTGCGGATGCTCATGAGCCAGTCGTTCTCGGTCAGCGACTGTCCGGCCTTGCCCACGAGGTTGTTCAGGGCCGTGAAGCAGCGATCCACCTGGTTGAACACCTTGTCCAGCACTTCCGGTGCGATCGCCGGATTGTTGCGGTAGCTGTCGAGCAGGTGTTTTTGCTTGTCCAGGTCCTTCAGAGCATCCGATTTCAGGTCGGCTCGGGCGCCAACATCCATGATCTCAAAGATGGTTGCAATAGCGAAATGGTGGTCCAGCGCCGAATCGCGCGAAATAAATTCAGTCAGGCGCAGAAACAGTTGTTCCAACCGCAGGTAAGTGCGGATGCGCTCGTTAAATGGGTATTCGTAAAGGATCACGCTGGTTTCTTTGCTGTCTCGGCTGGGCGCAACCCGGATGATAGCCCGAAGCAGGCGCAAATTTGCAGCACTTCCGCTTCCAGTTCGTCAAGACGGAGCCCTGCGTTGAAGAGCACGCTGTCGGCAGCCTGCAGGCGCCGCACGCGACCCGCCTGCGACGCAATGATGCGCACCACGTCCTGGCGCTGCAACTGGCTGCGCGCCATGACACGCTCGATCTGGACCTCAGGCGTGCAGTCCACCACCAGCACCTGATCGACCTGGCCACGCCAGTGCGCTGACTCCACCAGCAGCGGGATGTCGAACACGATGCAACTGCATCCCTGCGCCGCCAGCATGGCCGTCTGGCGCCGCGTCTCCTGTCCCACCAAGGGGTGAATGATGGACTCCAGCCTGTGGCGCGCGCCGGCATCGCTGTGAACCAGATTGCGCATTCGGTCGCGTTCCAGTGCGCCACTCGGGCTCACGAAGTCGGGTCCGAAATCTATCGCAATAGCGGCCATGGCGAGACCACCGGCACGGGTCAGATCGCGCGAAATCGCGTCCGCATCGACCAGTCCGGCGCCCCGGTCTGCCAGCATCGCAGCCACCGTGCTCTTGCCGCTGCCAATGCCGCCGGTCAGTCCAAGACGCAACATGACATCAGCGCGCCCACTGCAGCATGGGAAAGGCCATCGGGACAATTTTCTCGAGTTGTCCTGGCCCAAAGCCCAGGCACAGCAGTCCGGCACCGGCAAGAAATGGACCAAAAGGAATCGGAATATCCTTGTTCGCGAGCCGTCCGACCAGAAGCAGGGTCAGGCCGATGATCGAACCAACCAGGGACGATGCAAGAATGATCACCACCAAGTATTCGACGCCAAACCAGGCGCCCAAGGCCGCAAGCAATTTGAAATCGCCGTAGCCCATGCCTTCCTTGCCGGTCAGCAAACGAAAGCCGTGGTAGACCAGCCACAGGCACAGGTAGCCAGCGATCGCCCCCCACACAGCCGAACTCAAGGGCACCGTCCAACCCATGGCAGAGACCGCCAGTCCAAGCCATAGCAGGGGATAGTTCAAGTCATCAGGCAGCAATTGGGTGTCGAAGTCGATGAAGAACAAAGCAATCAGGGTCGCCGCAAAAAGGCTCCAGGCCAGTCCAAGCGCGGTCAATCCGTAATGGCTGCCGGCTACGACAAACATCAGACCGGTGCTCAGTTCCACCAGCGGATAGCGCGCACTGATTCCGGTCTGGCAGGCTGAACACTTGCCGCGCAGGGCCAGGTAACTCAGCACTGGAATGTTCTCGTACCAAGTGATGGCGTGACCACAGTGGGGGCAGCGCGAACGCGGCTGCATCAGGTTGAAAGCCTCCGCTTCAGGTACTGGCTGACCGCTCTGTTCGGCGCATTCGGCCTTCCACTGCGCTTCCAGCATGATGGGCAAACGATGGATCACGACGTTCAGAAAACTGCCAATCAACAGCCCCAGAACGCCAAAAATGGCGAGGCCCGTTGCGCCGAAGAGCATCAGACCACCTGACCCAGTTTGAAGATCGGCAGGTACATGGCGACGACAATGCCGCCAATCACGGTGCCCAGAACGACGATGATGATGGGCTCCATCAGGCTCGAAATGCCGGCCACCATGTCATCAACTTCAGCCTCATAAAAATCCGCCGCCTTGCCCAGCATGTGATCGATCGACCCCGACTCCTCGCCAATTGAACACATCTGCAGCACCATGGACGGAAACAGGTTCACGTTGCCCATGGCCACGGTCAGGGCCGTGCCGGTGGAGACCTCCTGCTGGATCTTCTTGGTGGCATTGAGGTAAACCGAATTACCGGCGGCGCCGCCGACGGAGTCCAGCGCTTCCACCAGAGGCACACCGGCGGCGAACATGGTCGAGAGCGTGCGTGTCCAGCGCGCCACGCAGGACTTGTCCACAAGCACACCGAAGATCGGCATCTTGAGCAAGATCCGGTCCATCACGTTCTGCATATGCTCATTGCGCCTCCACGCTTGCATGAAAAAGTACAGGCCGCCGCCCAGACTGCCAAAAATGACCCACCAGTACTTGACAAAGATCTCGCTGATGGCAATCACCACCAGTGTGGGTGTGGGCAGGTCGGCGCCGAAGTTGGTGAAGACTTCCTTGAAAGCAGGCACCACAAAAATCATGATGACGGCGGTGACCACGAAGGCCACCACCAGCACCGATATCGGGTACATCAGAGCCGACTTGATCTTGGACTTCATGGCTTCGGTCTTTTCCATGTACACCGCGAGCCGCTCCAGCAACTGGTCCAGAATACCGGCGGTCTCGCCGGCTTCCACGAGATTGCAGTACAGATTGTCAAAATACAGCGGGTACTTGCGAAAAGCGGTGCTCAGTGACGTCCCGGTTTCAACATCGGTGCGAATGTCGTTGAGCAATTTGGTGACACTGGGGTTCGGGTTGCCGCGCCCGACGATGTCAAAGGCCTGCAGCAAGGGCACGCCGGCTTTCATCATGGTTGCCAGTTGCCGCGTGAAAATCGCCAGGTCCTTGGGTTTGATCGCCTTGCCGGCACGCATGCGGCGCTTCTTGATCTTGGTTGGCATCACCCCCTGGCGGCGCAGAGCGGCCTGCACCTGATGCTCGCCACCAGCCCGGATTTCACCACGCACCGGCTTGCCATTGCGGTCCCGGCCTTCCCATTCAAAGACGTAATCCTTGATGCCCTTGATCCTTGAAGTTGCCATCGTTTCCTCTGGATTGCTGGTTTATTCGTTGGTTACAGCGAGTACTTCTTCCAGCGAAGTCAGACCCAGTTTAACTTTGTGCAGGCCGGCCTGGCGCAGCGTGCGCACGCCTTCGACTGCCGCCTGCTCGCCGATTTCCATGGCGTTGCCGTCGCGCAGGATGATGCGCTGCATCTCCTCGCTGATCGGCATCACCTGGTACAGGCCGACCCGCCCCTTGTAGCCGTTGGTGCAATTGCTGCATCCCACGGGCCGGTAGCAAACCCAGGGATCGTTCAGATCGTTGTCGTGGAAGCCGGCGTCGAGCAGGGACGCGCGCGGAATCTCGATTCGTGTCTTGCAGGTCGGGCACAGCCGCCGTGCCAATCGCTGTGCCGTGATCAGAATCACGCTGGAAGCGATGTTGAATGGTGCAATGCCCATGTTGCGCAGCCGTGCCAGTGTGGCCGGGGCATCATTGGTGTGCAGTGTGGAGAGTAGCAAGTGGCCGGTCTGGGCCGCCTTGATCGAGATGTCGGCGGTTTCCAGGTCGCGAATTTCGCCGACCATGATGATATCGGGATCCTGACGCAGGAAGGACTTCAGGGCGGCTGAAAAAGTGAGTCCCGCCTTCTCGTTGATATTGACCTGATTCACGCCAGGCAGGTTGATTTCGCTGGGGTCTTCGGCCGTGGCGATGTTGACGCCGGGTTTGTTGAGAAGGTTCAGGCAACTGTAGAGCGACACCGTCTTGCCGGAGCCGGTGGGACCGGTCACCAGAATCATGCCGTAAGGCCGCTCGATGGCGCGCATCAGCCTTTCCTTTTCCTGCGGCTCGTAACCCAGCGCATCGATGCCGAGTTTGGCAATGCTGGGGTCAAGAATACGGATCACGATCTTTTCGCCAAACAGGGTCGGCAAGGTGCTGACCCGAAAGTCGATGACCCGCTCGGGTGCGACCTTGAGCTTCATCTTGCCGTCCTGGGGCACCCGCTTTTCGGAAATGTCCATCCTGGAGATGACCTTGATGCGTGACGCCAGCTTGTCCTTGATGGCCACGGGTGGCGCCGCGATCTCGTGCAGTTCCCCGTCGATGCGAAAGCGGACCCGGTAGTTGTGCTCGTAAGGCTCAAAGTGCAAGTCAGACGCGTGCAGGTGGTAGGCATCAAGCAGCATCTTCTGCAGGAACCTGACCACCGGGGCATCTTCAATTTCGGCGGCCGAGTTGTCCATGCTCTCGGCCGACTCGGCAGGGACTGCCTCGTCAAATTCAAACTGGTCGCCAATGATGCTGTCGATGGACTCGGTGGGTGCGGCTGAGTTGGCGGACACCAGGGCCAGCAGCTTGTCGTATTCGGCAACAACCAGGTCCACCCGCATCTGCGTGGCAAACTTGATTTTTTCGATGGCCTGACTGTCAGACGGGTCCGCGGTGGCGACGACAAGGCGGTTATGGCGTCTGCTCAGAACCACAACGCGGTAATCGACGCAGATCTTGCTGTCCAGCAAGCCGTGGGGCAGGCGCTTGGGGTCGATGGCATTCAGATCGATCAGGGGCGCGGTGAAGGCGGTGGCCATGGTGTGCGCCAGATCGAACGCCGACACCACACCCGAGCCGGTGAGCTCGGCGATGAAGCTGGTACGGCTGCTCCGTGACTTGCGGTAGATCTCCTCGGCCGAGTACTGACCGATCAAGCCGGCCTGAACCAATGCATGGCCAAGCCCGGGCAGGGTTGCACCTGGGGCGACGGAAGGAACGAAGTCTGCAGTGGCCATAGCGTGGAATGTACTACGTCAGAAGCGATTTTTTTCGCTCCGGAGCAATTGTCTCTGGCTCCGAGCCGGTCCAGCGCCGTCGGCTGGTGCGCAAGCAGTAGCGCTCGCGGTAGCTCGCAGGCAATTCCCCGGTCTTGCGCTGGAAAATGCGACGAAAAGTCCCGGTGTCCTGGTAACCGCACATTCTTGAGACCTGCTCCACGCTGACATAGGTGGTCTCCAGCAGGACCCTTGCGCGAGCTACCCGCAGGTCGTGCAGATGGTCGAGGGGACTGTGCCCGTAGACACTGGCAAAGTGGCGCAACAGGGTGCGCCCACTGGTGGCAGCGGCGTTCGCGGTGGCTCTCAGGTTGTAGGGTTCGGCCAAGTGCGCTTCCAGCCAATGGCAGGCGCGCTGCAGTGCACCCGAGGGCAAGATGCGCTGGTGCTGGCCTTCCACAATGCGCGCCGCCACCGTCTGCCGTTCGCTGGAATGAAGCAGGACGTGGGCAGCGGCAAGGGCCAGTTCCGCTACCCGTGTTTGACGCAGCATGTCCAGAACCACTTCTGTGGCCAGCACCGGAGAGGCACAGGTCCAGACACGCTGGTCCACGGTCCAGGCACGGTCGCTCAGCAGCTGTGCCCCGTCGCCATGGCGCAGCACGGACGCAACAAAGGCCCACGGCACCACAGCCGCACGTTGCTGCAGCAGTCCGGCCGCACCCAGCAGGGCGGCGGCGTTGTACAGACCCGCCACCAGGCCGCCATGGGAATGGACCCGGATCACGCGGGCCACAGTGGCCTGCGACTGCCGCACCAACTGGTCCAGATGGGGCCCGCTCTGGGCGTGCCAGCCTGGCACCAGCACCATGTCGGCGCGTCCCTTAAAGCCCTTGTCCCGGGGCAGCCACCGGGGTGCCCTGCCACTGTCAGTGCAGCACCAGCGCCAGGCCAGCGGTGCCGGGCTTCGCGGTGCGCGCATCGCGGCCAGCAGGTTGACCGCGCGCAGCACGTCCGCCGCGGCCAGCGCAGCGCCGGCGAAGGCCTCGGGACTCCAGCAAATATCGACGCATACGGTGGCGGTGCTTGGCTTTGCGCTCATGGCCATGGCGAATTAGCCCTCTAAGTTGGCAACCACTGCACTTTAGCGCAGTTCCGCTTGCGCTTACCATGGCTGAAACCACTGAGCCGACTGGAGACACCATGGCCCTGCACCCCTTCACCCTGCCTATTTCCCGCCGCAGCTGGCTGGCGGCCAGCGCCGCTCTGACGCTCGCACCCGGATGGGCGCAGCCAGCGTTTCCGAACCGGCCGCTCACCATCATCGTGCCGTTCACGGCGGGTGGATCCTCCGACATTGGCGCGCGCATGCTGGCGACCGAACTCTCCAGGCTGCTGGGCCAGCCCGTGCTGGTTGACAACGTGGCCGGTGCCGGTGGCGCCATCGGCGTACAGAAGCTGCTGCGCTCGGCCGCCGACGGCTACACGCTGCTCTACGGTGGCCTGAGCGAGTCACTGCTGATTCCCCTGATCAATCCGGCGGTCAATTACAAACCCGAAGACATGCTGCCCATCGCCATGGTCGGCTCCACGCCAGTGGTGTTTGTAACGCGCCCTGACTTCCCGGCCAACAACGTTGACGAACTGATAGCGATGGCGCGCAAGAACCCGGGCAAGCTCAGCTTTGGTTCCGCCGGCATAGGCTCCTTCGCCCATGTCATGACCGAAGTGATCAAGGAGCGTGCTCGTGTCTTCATGGTGCACATACCGTACCGGGGCGGTGCCCAGATCCTGACTGACGTCATCAGCGGCCAGATTGACATCGGTGTTACCACGGTGACCAGTGCAGCCTCGATGATAGGGGGCAAACGCGTCAAGGTGCTGGGCGTTTCCTCCAGGCAACGCGTCGCCATCATCAGGGAGGTCCCCACCTTTGCCGAGTCGCAAAGCCTCAAAGGACTGGAGATGCAGGTCTGGGGCATGCTGTTCGCGCCGCCTGGAACGCCAGCGGCCACGGTCGCTCGACTCAACGCTGCCAGCAACGCCGCCATGGAGCTGCCTGGCATCAAAGCCATGCTGGCCAAACTTGGCGCTGAATTGCCGAGCCTGCTGAGTCCGGCACAGGCACAGGCCTTTGTCCAGGCCGAGCAGACGCTGTACCGCCCGGTGGTCAGCCGCATCAAACCGGAATAAATCGTGTCGGCAACTGCATTGCGCGTCGGTATCTGCGGCTTCTTCATCGAGTGCAACCGCTGGTCACCGGTCAGTACTGCCGCCATGTTTGCGGCGGCGCTGGACCTGGCCGGTGCCGATCTGCAGGCGCAACTGGCGGCACAGCCGCCGCGCACGCTGCCCGACACCGCCGGCTTTGTCGCGCAGATGGATCAGCTCGGCCCCTGGGAGCCGGTGGCACTGCGCATGGCCGCGGCGCAGCCGGGTGGGCCGGTGGAGCACGCGTATTTCGTTGACCTCGTCAACGATATCGAGGCTCGCCTGCGCGCTGCGCTTCCACTCGACGCAGTGTTCATCTCCTCGCACGGCGCGGCCCTCACGACCCAGAATGACGATCCGGACGGCGAACTGTTTGCGCGCATCCGCGCTGTCGTCGGTCCGGCCGTTGCTATCGTGGCGGTGCTGGACCTGCACACCAACGTGTCGCGCCGCATGACCGACGCACTGTCGGCCTTTGTCGCTTACCGCTGCAACCCGCATACCGATCTGTTCGAGCGTGGGCAGGAAGCGGCCCTTCACCTGCACAGCCTGCTGGCGCAGGGACCGGGCGTGGTGGAACTGGTCAAGCTGCCGCTGGTGCCGCCTGCCACGTCCCAACTGGTGGCTCCGGGCACGGCCTACGCTGAACTGATCGAAATCGGACAGAGGCGTGTGGGGGGCGCCATTCTCAACGTCTCACTGTGTGGCGGTTTTGCGCTGGCCGATTGCGACAAGTGTGGCTTTGCCGTCGTCGTCACGGCGCGTGCCGGGGAGCGCAGCCTGGCTGCCGCACGGGCGCTAGAACTGGCTACCGTCGTCTGGAACTGGCGCGAACGATTTGTTTCCATTCTTACCCCTCTGGACCGTGCAGTGCAGGCCGCCGTCGCCGGGCCGGGTGCACGCCCACTGATCCTGGCGGACGTGGCAGACAACCCGGGTGCTGGCGGCGGTGGCAACACCGTTGCCTTGCTGCAGGCCCTGTTGCGCTCCGGAGCTCAAGGCGTGTTGCTCGGCGTGTTTACCGACGCTGCGCTGGCGCGGGAGGCGCACGCGCTGGGTGTTGACGCGAACTTTGAGGCACGCTTCAATCGCGACAGCCGCGACGACCGGTTTGCACCGGCTTTCACACACGGCGCACGGGTGCTGGCGCTGGCGGACGGGCTTTTCGTCGGGCGCCGTGGCATGGTCAAAGGCTCGCAGCAGGACATGGGCCTCTCAGCGCTGCTGGATCTGGGTGGTGTGCGCGTGGCTGTCATTTCCAAACGTCAGCAGTTGCTCGATCCGGCGCAACTGGAGGTACTGGGCGTCGATTTGCAGACTGTGCGTACGCTGGTGGTCAAGAGCCGTGGCCATTTCCGTGCCGCCTTCGACGAATTTGCGCCGCCAGAGCGGATTCTGGAAGTCGACTGCCCGGGTCTGACCACACCGAACCTGAAGACCCTGCCCTGGACGCGCATGCCGCGCCCGATTTTTCCCATCGATGAGCACGCAACCTGGAGCCCCTGAGCATGGACCTGTCCCGTTTTCCGCGTCGCCGTTACAGCGCCGGCCCAACCCCGCTTGAATTTCTGCCCAATTTCACCAAGGCGCTCAGCCCGAACGGCGACGGCCCGCGAATCTGGATCAAGCGCGATGACATGCTGGGCCTGTACCCGGGCGGCAACAAGACGCGCAAGCTCGAATTTCTGGTGGCCGACGCGCTCGCGAAAGGGGCCGATACCCTGATCACCTGCGGCGCACCGCAGTCCAACCATTGCCGCATCACGCTGGCTGCCGCGGTCAAGGAAAGCCTGAAATGCCGCTTTGTGATTGAAGAGCGTGTGCCCGGCAGTTTCAAAGAGTCGGCCAGTGGCAACCACTTCCTGTTCCGCCTGCTCGGTGTCGAGGCCCTCACGGTGGTACCCGCTGGCAGCCATATGGCACAGGCCATGCAGCAAGTGGCTGATGAGTTGGCAGCGCAGGGGCGCAAGGGCTACATCATCCCGGGCGGTGGTTCCAACGCGCTCGGTGGTTTGGGTTACGTCGCCTGTGCGCAGGAATTGCAGCAGCAGTTCTTCGAGCAGGGGGTGAGCTTCGACCGGGTGGTTGTCGGTTCAGGCAGTTCGGGCACGCACGGCGGTCTGGTGGCGGGCTTTGCTGGCAACCACCTCAACATCCCCATCATCGGCATCGGTGTCAGCCGTGATCCGGCGGACCAGGAACCGCTGGTTTACAAGCTGGCGCAAGAAGTGGCTGAGTTGCTTGGCATGAAGGGGGCGATTCCTCGTGAAGCAGTGCAGACCGTCGGTGGCTATTGGCAACCCAGATACTCGGTGCCGAATGCGGGAATGGTCGAGGCTGTGCAAATGCTGGCGCGTACCGAAGCCATCCTGCTGGACCCGGTTTACACCGGCAAGGTCATGGCTGGCCTGATCGGCCTGCACAGGCAGGGGTTCTTCAAGCACGGGGAGAACGTGCTGTTCCTGCACACTGGGGGTTTTCCCGCGCTGCACGCCTATGAGCGCGAGGTGCTGGGACAGCAAGGCAGGGCTGTCTCATAATGCCTCTCTTGTGCAGCAACAAGAGTAGCCTATGAATGCGCCTGACAAGTTGGCTCACCCCGACATCACACTCGCCGACAAATACCAGGTCAAGCAGGGTTGGGTCTTTCTGGCGGGTACCCAGGCGCTCGTGCGTCTGCCCATCCAGCAGCGTTTGCGTGATGAGGCCGAGGGCAAGAAAACCGGCGGCTATGTTTCCGGTTACCGGGGCTCACCGCTGGGTCGCTACGACATGGACCTGTGGCAGGCCGAGGCGGTACTCAAGCAGAACAATGTGGTCTTTCGTCCTGCCGTCAACGAGGACCTGGCGGCCACCGCCATCTGGGGTTCGCAGCACGTAGGCAGTTTCCCGGGCGCTCGCGTCGATGGCGTTTTTGGCATCTGGTACGGCAAGGGGCCGGGCGTGGACCGCAGTGGCGATGTGCTGCGCCACGCCAACAGCGCGGGAACCAGTGCGCTGGGCGGCGTGCTGGCACTGGCGGGCGACGACCACGGTGCCAAGTCGTCCACCATCACCAATTTTTCCGACCAGATCTTCATCGCTGCCGGGCTGCCGGTGCTGTACCCCTCCAACACGCAGGAACTGCTCGATTTCGGTTTGCACGGCATAGCCATGTCGCGCTTTTCCGGCTGCTGGGTCGGCATGAAGGTGGTGACGGACGTGGTCGAGGGTGGCGGCACGATTTACGTCGCCCCGGACTCGCCAAATATTGTGCTGCCCGACGTGCCCTCCCTGCCTGCCGGCACGCCCATGGGTGCACCCAGTCTCTCCATACGCCCCTTTGACATGCCCTTGCTGGCTGAAGAGCGGCTCTACAACCACAAGCTCTACGCAGCAGTAGCCTACGCCCGGGCCAACCACCTGAACGTCATCAGCTGCGAGACAAGCCAGCCACGTCTGGCCATTGTGTCGGCCGGCAAGGCCTATCAGGATGTGCGCCAGGCGGTGGTGGAACTAGGCTGGTCGGCAGAGCGACTCGACGCGATGGGCATCCGCATCGCCAAGGTCGGCATGACCTGGCCGCTGGATCCCGAATTCGTGCGCACGCTGGCACAGGGCGTGGACGCGATTCTGGTGGTGGAAGAAAAACGTCCGCTGCTCGAAGAACAGATCAAGTCGATTCTGTACGACCTGAATCCGGACAAGAAGCCCAAGGTGATTGGCAAGGCGCTGGGCACACCAACTTACGGACTGGGGCACGCCATGCGCGTGTTCCCGAACAACGCGGAGATCTCACCGCTGATTGTCGCCAAGGTACTGCTCGATGTGCTGCTGATGTTGCAACCCGACTGCGGCCTGCAAGCCATCAGCCTGCCGGGACCGAAGGCGCCCGGGCCGGGGTCGGCGCAGCGCAACGCCAGCTTCTGCTCCGGCTGTCCGCACAACCGCTCCACCAAGGTGATCGAAGGTTCGCGGGCACTGGCCGGCATAGGCTGCCACACGATTGCCATGCTGAACAATCCGCGCACCACCGGCACCGTGTCCCACATGGGCGGTGAAGGCGCAATGTGGCTGGGCCAGCAACCCTTTACCGATGAGCCCCATGTGTTTGCCAACATGGGCGACGGCACCTTCTTCCACTCCGGTTTTTTGGCCATCCGGCAGGCGGTTGCAGCCAAGGTGCCCATGACCTACAAGCTGCTGGTCAACGGCTTTGTCTCCATGACCGGCGGCCAGCCGGTGGACGGCGATCTGACGGTGCCGCAAACCATTCGCGAACTGCTGGCCGAAGGCGTCAGCGAAGTGGTACTGGTCAGTGACGAGCCCGAGAAGTACACCAACGCCAATTTGCCCCCCGA
>CAIQVX010000410.1 GCA_903875275.1 uncultured beta proteobacterium
ACGGCACGGGCGTTGCCACCGATGGAGCGGTGCGCCTCGTCGGAGATGACCAGATCGAAGTCAGTCGGCGAGAAGAGCTTCTGGTACTTGTTGTTGAAGAGCAGGGACTGCACGGTGGTAACGACAATCTCGGCGCGGCGCCAGTCGTCACGGTTCTCCTTGTAGATCACGGTCTGGTAGTCGGCCGACAGTACCGCAGCAAAGGACTTCTTGGCCTGGTCCTCCAGCTCAAGACGATCCACCAGGAACAGCACGCGGCTCACGTTGCCCGAACGCAAAAAAAGTTTGATGACGGCGGCGGCGGTCAGGGTCTTGCCGGTGCCGGTGGCCATCTCGAACAGAAACCTATCTTTGCCGTCGCCCACTGCGGCCTGCAGGCTGTGAATGGCCTTGAGCTGATAGGGACGCAGAAAACGCAGCTTGTTGGTCTGGATGTAGCCGGCTCGCTCGGCTTCGTTTTGCCAGGCAGCCTCCGTTGCGTAGTTGGGGCGCTGGGTGCGGACGATGTAGTCCGCGCCAACCTGCTCGTCGATCAATCGCTGCGGATCGGGCTTGACCTTCTGGTAACCGGTGACCGAGTCCGGTGTCGGAAACGAGGTGATGACGTAGGGGCTGCCGCGTTGGAGGTCCCAGAAGTAGTGCAGGTTGCCGTTGGAAAGAATGACGAAGCGGCAGTTCTGCGACTTGGCGTATTTGCGCGCCTGCTCTTTGCCGATGAGTGGGTTCTTGTCTTCGGCCTTGGCTTCGAGCACCAGCAGCGGAAAGCCTTTGGCATCGAGCAAGAGAAAATCGACGAAGCCCTTGCTGCTTTTCTCGAAGTTGGCGCCAAGCGCGTCCAAGTCAGTTGACTTGATCGTGACGCCGGGTTCAAGACGAATATTGGCGGGCGCATCGCCCACTGCAAAGAAGCGCCAGCCAGCCGCTTCGAGCAGCTTGTTGATCTTGATGCGGGCAGTGGCTTCTTTATCGGACATTCAGGGGCTATTTCAGCTTGCTGGATCAGCGGCGCGGAAGTGTTACGGTGCAAACACTATAGCCTGTGCGCCTGAGAAACCTGGTCGTATTCTGTTAACTGACTCAGGCCGCCATCCACCACGATGTGCACGACAGAGGCGCCGACCATCGGTCGTTTCGCGCCGCCTGAGCCATTACACTGCAGCGTTCCTATTGTTACGGCCAGATGAAGTCTCCAAAAGTCCGTCCAACGCCCTCATTGCCCCGGAATGTGCCGGCGGCTGCCGACAGCCCCGTCGTCACGCTGGACATGGTCGCCAGACTGGCGGGCGTCTCGCCCAGCACTGTGTCGCGCATCCTCAACGGTACCGCAGGCGTGGGTCTGGCCAAGACCGAAGCGGTGCAGGAGGCGATCAGGAAACTGCGCTTCAAGCCCAACCCCATTGCGCGGGGGCTGGCCGGTGGACGCACGCTCACCATCGGCGTGGTCACGCAGGCGATCAACAGTCCGTTTTATGGCGAAACACTGCGCGGAATCGAAGACAAACTTGAGCCCGCCGGCTACATTCCGATCTTCGTCAGTGGCCACTGGCAGGAAGCGGAAGAACGCAAGGCGCTCGATGCCCTGGTGTCACGTCGGGTGGATGGCATCATTGTTCTTTCGGGGCTGCTCCCGGATGAGATTCTCAAGAGCTACGCCAAGACCGTGCCCATGGTCGTGGTCGGCCGCACGCTGGAAGGCCCGAATCTGTTCAGCATGACTTTTGACAATCGTGAGGGGGGGCGTCTGGCGACCCAGCATCTGATCGAATGCGGCCACACCCGAATCGCTTTTATCGCGGGCGATCCGGCCCAACCGGACGCACTGGACCGTCAGGCCGGCTACCGTGATGCGCTGGAGGGTGCCGGCCTGGCCTACGACCCGGCACTGGTGGTGCCGGGTGATTTCACAGAGACCTGCGGTCTGATGGCGGTGGGCAGTCTGTTCGACAGCCGCTTGCCCTTCACGGCCATCTTCGCCGCCAATGACCAGACGGCGCTGGGTGCCGCGCTGGGTTTGTACCGGCGCAACGTCCGGGTGCCGGACGACGTGTCCATGGTGGGTTTTGACGACCTGGCGCCCGCCAAGTTTTCGATTCCACCGCTGACGACCATACGCCAGCCGGTCTACGAAATGGGGTCTCTGGCTGCTGCGGCAGTACTTGACTTGCTGCGCGGCGTGACCCCGACAGCCGTGCTGCCGGTGCCGCAGCTGGTGCCACGGGAATCCACGCGGCGCCTGATGCGCTAGACGCAAAGCACCAGCCCGCGGGCCACGCCTGGTCCGGCTGCCTTCTTCACCGTCTGGTTTTGCTCTGGTTTTGCTCTATTGACACGACAGAGGGGTGCTTTTATAGTCTCTGAAAGCGCTTTCAGAATCGGGTCACCGTGGCCCTGGCACTGAATCGCAGCGCTTGTCACCACGAAAGAAGGGCATCACATGACGGAACCGGTTCCGGCGACCGCCGACAGCTGGACGCTCGTATGGAGCGATGAATTTGAAGGCGACCGTCTGGACCTGAGCAAATGGGACTTCGACGTCGGCAATGGCTTTTTCGACTACAAGAGTCAGAGCTGGGTTCCGGGCTGGGGCAACGAAGAGCTTCAGTACTACACCCGGGAAGCCGATAACCTGACCGTCAAGGACAGCCTGTTGACGATTCGCGCCATCAAGGAAGCCATTCACGGTTGCGGCTACACCTCGGCGCGCATCAAAACGCGCAAACGCGATGGCACACCCCTGTTCGCCAAGACCTATGGCCGCTTCGAGATCCGCGCCCGCGTGCCCTGGGGCAAGGGCCTGTGGCCGGCCCTGTGGATGCTGCCGCAGGAGGACCGCTATGGAGGCTGGGCGGCATCAGGCGAAATCGACCTGATGGAGATCGTGGGCGAGAAACCGACCGAGGTGCTCAACAGCATCCATTTCGGGTCGGCCGGTTCACAAGCGCGCGCACTCATCACGCATGTGCATCCGCTACCCGAAGGCAGCACCGTGGCCGACTGGCATGTCTATGCCGCCGAATGGCTGCCTGGGGAAATACGTTTCTACGTGGATGGCGTGCATACCAGCACGCGCAACCACTGGTGGAGTTGCAGCAAGACGCTTGACGGCCAAGGCGTGGCAGCCACGAAAGCTGCCGAGCTCAACCCCTGGCCCGCGCCTTTTGACCAGCCCTTCTACCTGGTGATGAACGTGGCTGTGGGTGGCAATTTTCCAGGCGCGCCCAACGAGCAGACGCGTTTTCCCGCTGAATTGCAGGTGGACTATGTGCGCGTCTATGACAGGGTGGGCGGCTACGGCGCACCGAAACCGCGCGGAAAGGGGCGATTTCCATGGCAGAAAAAAGCACGTTGAACGACCCGGCAGCACCGCAGGGTGCCGCGTTCAAGCTCTCGGTCAGCGACAAGATCGGCTACGGTTTTGGCGACCTGGCGTCGAACCTGTTCTGGCAGATGTTCTCGATCTTCATCGCCAAGTTCTACACCGACGTCTTCATGCTGAGCGCCGCCACCATGGGAACCATGCTGCTGGTTACGCGCATTGCCGACGCCTTTGTCGATCCGGTGATCGGCGCCATTGCCGACAGAACCCACACGCGCTGGGGTTACTTCCGCCCCTACCTGGTATGGATGGCCCTGCCGATGGCACTGACGGCGGTGGCGACCTTCTCGGTTCCGGCCTACGGTGGTACGGCACGCGTGGTCTATGCCTTTGTAACCCTGACGCTGATGATGTTTGCCTACTCGGCAATCAACATTCCCTACTCTGCCCTGCTGGGCGTGCTCACGCCAAATTCCGAAGACCGCACCAGCGCCAGTTCCTACCGTTTTGTGATGGCGCTGCTGCCGGTGTTCCTGATCGTCAACACGGCCCTGCCGATGGCAAAGTATTTCGGTGGCAGCGAGAACTCGCCTGCGGGCTGGCAGATGACGATGATCATCTATTCTGTCGCCGCCGTGTTGCTGTACTGGTTGACCTTTGCCATGACGAAGGAGCGCGTCCAGCCCGAACCCGGCCAGAAGACCACGCTGCGCGAGGACATCAAGGACCTGTTTGCCAACCGACCCTGGATTGTGCTGTGCGTGGTCGGCATCGCGGCCCTGACCTACGCCAACATCCGCAATACGGTGGCCATCTACTACTTCGAGAACGTGGTGCCGCAGGGCAAGGACTACTTTGGCCCGGTCATGACCACCGGCGCCGTGGCCTTCATTGCCGGCGTGATGCTCACTTCGCCACTGGCCAAGAGGTTTGGCAAGCGCAACTTCTACATGGTCTCGATGGGGCTGACCGCCGTGCTGACGGCAGCCTTCTACTTTGTTCCCACCGACAACATCGGCCTGGTCTGGGTCGCCAACACGGTGATCAACTTTGTCGCAGCACCCACGGCGCCGCTGGTCTGGGCCATGTACGCTGACACAGCCGACTATTCCGAATGGAAATGCGGCCGCCGCGCCACCGGGCTGACCTTTTCAGCGGCCTCGTTTGCGCAGAAACTTGGCTGGGCTATCGGGGGGGCCGGCACCGGCTGGCTGCTGGCTTTCTTTGGCTACCAGGCGGGACTGGCGCAGAGTGCGCAAACGGTCAACGGCATTGTGATGATGATGAGCCTTATCCCGGCGGTGGGCGCCGTTGTGGCGATGGCGGCGCTCTGGTTCTACGAAATCGACGAGGACATGGTCAGGGTCATGGCACGGGACCTGGCCATTCGCCGGGCGGGCGAAGCTGATCCCCAGCCTGCTGCCGCGCCAGCGAACTACAGCGCAGCACCCTCTGCAATGGGTGCGACGGCGAACGTGAGTCCAGACAGGACGGTGACGCCAGAACCCTCGTTGCCCCGGCCGGCAGGTGCTGCCATCGCCGGCTCGGTTCCACGTCAGCGTGCCAGGCCAGGCACCCTGGCCTCCAGCGGCCAAGTTCCACCTGCCGGCGGCGAGGCTTCGCCCCCACCCCCGCTATCGTCCGCGCGCCGTGCCGAACTGGCATCCGGGCTGGCAACCGTGTTGCAGGCAGGTGTGCACGGCTTGTGTTTCAGTCCTTACCTTGAGGGGCAGGAACCCGGCGTTGTGGTCAGCGAAGCCCAGATACGGGCGCGGCTGGAACTGATCCGGCACCATACCCACTGGATCCGCAGTTTTTCCTGTACCGAAGGGCATGAGCAGACGCCACGACTGGCCCACGAGCTGGGTCTGAAGACGCTGGTCGGCGCCTGGCTGGGAAGAGACCGTGCCGCCAACGAGCGCGAGATCCGGGGCCTGATCGAACTTGCGCAAGCTGGCCATGCCGACATCGTCGCGGTGGGTAACGAAGTGCTGCTGCGTGAGGAACTCGACGAGGACGAACTGGCAGAGTGCATCGAGCGTGTCAGGGCCGCGGTGCCGGGTGTCCCGGTAGGCTACGTTGATGCCTACTACCTGTTCGAGGATCATCCCCGCATCACAGCGGCCTGTGACGTGATCCTGGCAAACTGTTATCCATTCTGGGAGGCGTGCCCGCGCGAGCAGGCGCTGGCCTATATGCAGGACATGGTCAGGCGCACGCAGGCCGTCGCGCAGGGCAAGCGCATCATCATCAGCGAGACCGGATGGCCCGACCAGGGCAGTCCCTTCTACGGCGCCGTTCCTTCGCTGGAAAACGCGGTGAGCTACTTCATCGACACCATGCGCTGGGCCAGCCAGAACGACATCGAGATTTTTTACTTTGCGGCGTTTGACGAAGCCTGGAAGGTTGGCGCCGAGGGCGATGTGGGGGCGTATTGGGGCCTGTGGGACAAGGACGGCAAGCCCAAATATGCGTGAGCTCCGACCTCTGGGTCTGGCTCCCTGCAACGCCATCTGCTATTCGGGCTACCGCCTCGGACAGAGTCCCGAGACCAGGGCCTACCCAACGGTTGACGAGATCCGCGAGGATCTGCGGATTCTGCATCCGCACTGGCGCGCCCTGCGCCTTTATGACTGCAGTGTTCATGCCGAACGCGTGTTGCAGGTGATCCGTGACGAGGGATTTGACCTCAAGGTGATGCTTGGCGCCTACCTTGGCCCGGAACAGAACAACCCCGGCTGCCCGTGGGGCGGCATTTACAGCGCCCAGGCACTCGAAGCGAGCCGCCACGCCAACGTGGCAGAACTGCAGCGCCTGGTGGAACTGGCGGGCGAATTCCGGGACATCGTTTTCTCGGTCGCTGTGGGTAACGAAGCGACCGTGGACTGGACCGATCATCTGGTGCCGGTGCGGCAGATGATGGAGTACCTGCGCTGGGTGCGTGCGCGGGTGACACAGTGTGTGACCTTTTGCGAAAACTACGTCCCCTGGCAACACAAGCTGCGGGATCTTGTCGCGGAAGTTGACTTCATCTCCCTGCACACTTACCCGGTGTGGGAACAAAAGCATGTTCACGAGGCGCTCGCCTACACCCGGGAGAACCTTGCGAGCGTTGCCCGCTTGTACCCGGACAAGCCAGTGGTGATCACCGAAGCGGGTTGGGCGACCCGATCCAACGGGCGCGCAATCCCGAGCGCGCACGCATCGCAGGAATTTCAGGAACTCTACTGTCGCGAACTGATGACGTGGGCACGCGAGGCTGGCATCCTCACCTTCGTCTTCGAGGCGTTCGACGAGCCCTGGAAGGGCTCCGCCGATCCGCTCGAACCCGAAAAGCACTGGGGCTTGTTCACCACCGACCGTCAGCCCAAGCTCGTCATGAAGGAACAATACCCCGAGGTGCTGCGGCGCGTCAGTTGAACTGGATCGGGCCGATGTTCAGGCCGTTGGGGTAGTTGTGCGATGCATCCCCGTCGGTCGTGTACTGCACGTTGCTGCCCAGCACCTGAATATGAACCTCGGTCACACCCGCAGCCAGCGCTGCGGCGGCTGAGGCGTAAGCGCAAGCGGTGTCCAGCGTGAACCCAGACAGGGGCAACGTGTAGGTCTGCACGCCCGGTGCCGTGACGGCGATACCACCCTTGAGGCCCGAGGTGCAGCCGCTGACGGTCGGACCCTTGAGGAGCACCGTCAATGTCGGGTGCGCATTCATCAGCTGATCGTTACCCCAGACCGAGATGGCCACGTTGGCGTAGGCAGACACGTTGGCCGTGCCATTGGCCGGTGCCTTGACGAAGGCGCCGAAGCCCCAGGGTTTGGCGCCGCTGTTGATGCCGTAGCCGAAGTAGAAGCTGGGCGTTGCATCGGAGGGCGCGTTGCCGCTCCACCATTCCTGCGTTGCCACACTGCCATCAATGTAGCGTCCGGCGTCGCCACCCTCGGCCGACTTCCAGGGCGCTGGCAGGTCGGTGTACTTGCTGGCGTAGGTCAGCGGAGCCGCTGCTGCCGCGGCGAAAGTGAGGTCGTCGAAATAGTAGCTGCGCTCTGCCGGCATGGGTGTCGCGGCGTCGCTGCCCAAACCGAAGTCAGGGAAGATGGACACCTTGTTGTAGGTGTAAGCGAGATCCAGCGCCGCCGTGTCCGCCACCTGCCTGGAGAAGTCGAAGGTCAGCGTTTCCCAGCCGTTGGCCACGGTGGTGACGGCTTCGGTCTCGACGCTGTGGCCGCTGTTGGCGGCATCTTCAACTTTGAGCCGCACGTGGATGCCGGCGGCCGGGCTGTAGGAGCGCAAGGTCATCTTGGTGGCGCGGGCGGCAAAGGGCAGCCTGGCCACCGAATTGCCGGCGCCGGTGGAGACGGTGGAGCCGGCCCACAGGTTGGCTGCCACCGGCTTGACGATCTTCAGCACCTTGTTGCAGGTGCTGGCAGGGTCGGTCACGAGGCCCGAGCCCTGGCCACCGAAGTCGGTCAGGGTGGGTGGCGTGGCCTCATCGAAGCTCACCCACTTGGTCCCGCTGGCTGCAACCGGAACCGCGCAGTAGCTCAGTTCGTCAAAGTAGTAGGTGCTGTCAGCGCTGACTTTGCTGTTGTAGTGAGGGAAGATGCTGATGCGGTCGTAGGTCTTGCTGGGGTCGTAGGTGCCAGACAAAGGCTTGGTGAAATCGAAACTCAAGGCTTCCCAGAGGTTGGCCTTGGTGGTCGTGACCTGCTGCAGGATATTGACGCCGCCGTCAGCCGAGTTTTCCGCCTTGAGCATGATCACCTCGCCCGCCGCGGGCGAATAGGCTCGCAGTGTGATGACCTTGCTGGTGGCAAAGCCGACCGGCGCCACCGTGTTGGCGCCCTTGCCGCTGGTGTCCACCGTGGCGCCGGCCCAGGTCTCGTCAGCCGTGTGCTTGACCAGCTTGGCGACCTTGTTGGCGGCCTTGGTCGGGTCGGCGGCAACGCTGGCGGCCAGGCCACCAAAGGGCGCCAGAACCACACCGGCTGCGTCAAACCCGACGCAGGGCGCGGCGTTGCAGTTGCCGGTGTCGCCGGTGGGAATCTGGTAGGTCTTGGAGACGCTCGACGGGATGGTGTTCTGGTTGCCTGCGGCGTCGCTGTAGGCGCCGGCGGCAACGGCCACCTGAAGTGTGCCTGAATAGGAGTTCGCCGGTGGCGAGACCACCAGCGTGGCCGACAGGGCATTGGCCGCCATCGTGAACGCTCCTTTGCTGCCACCGGTGACGCTGACGCTGTTGGCCGTGAAGCTGGTACCCACGCTTTCGCTGAAGGCAAAGGTGAAGGTCACCGGCCCGCTGGCATCGGCACCCGCCGTGTTGTCGCTGATGGTCAGCGTCGGTGCCACGGTGTCAGGCGCCGTGGAGGATGTGGGGACGGTGCTCACCCCGGGCGGCAGCGCATCGCCGCCTCCGCAGCCCGCGACCAGCGCGGAGATCGACAGCGACAGCGCGCAGAGAGTGAAGCGATTCGACAGAGGGTCCATGGCGAGTAGTCCTGATGAAGTGAATTCCGACGCAATCGATAATTGAAAGCGCTTTCAGATAAGCATAATACCTGCGTGAACGGAAAGCAAGGGGCTTGAGTTGTCGCTTTCCCTAGGTTCGGCTGACGAACATGGCGTCTCAGTCGCGCCTGGCCAGCGTTCCGGGCGGTACTTCCAGCGACTTGCCATCGCTGAAACGCACGGTCATCGGTGCTTTGCCCGCATTGAACGCGAGATAGGTTCTGTCGCCGTTTGCGCGTTTGAACACAGAGTACAGCGCTGTGTCGGCGGTCACACCAAAGTCAGGCGTACCCATCTGATTAAGACTCAGCATCCAGTGCAGTGTGTGGGTCCGGGTGTCCCCGAGCTCGACCGATCCCCACCGGTCCCACTGCGCCAGGGCGGCCACCGGATCGGCCAGCGCCAGGTACTTGGCGAAGATATCCTGCCAGATGTCGGGTGGTGGTGGATTGGGCGGCAGCTTGCCGCGCGCCGCGTAAACCTCGCTTTCACCCTTGAGGGCGCCAAGATTGCGCTTGACGAAAGCCGGATCACGTCCGAGATAAGTCGAGTAGGTCGAGACCGGCAGCAGGTTGATGCCGTGGATCTGGCGTGGCTCATCGGTCCACCAGGTGTTGTGCGCGTACTTCCCGCCGAACACCATGCTGACCTCGGCATTCAGGTAGTCCGGTGCAAACACCTGGTGCTGCAGATCAAACCAGTAGTGGTTGATTGAATTGACCTCGGTGGCGTACAGATAGATGCCGAGGTCGCGCAGGGCCGTGTTTCCGGTCACTTCGCCCCAGAGTATGAGAGCGGCCCAGGCATTGACGGCCTCGGACGAGGACTCCTGGTTGTTGCCGAAGGCGCCGAGTCCGATGCCGGACGCCCAGGAGTGGCCTTCATAGGGGTCGAAATTGCGCAGAAACGGAAAGTCTGACCGACCGCGCTCGGACGTGGCGATATCGGCAGTGAGCAGCTCCACCATGCCACCCCACTTGTCCCTGGCTGCCCAGGCCGGGTCGCGCAGGGCCACATCGGCCGCCGCCCGGATCCAGTAGCCATAGTGAAAGTGGTGGTCGTTCATCTGCTCGACCGCAAAGAACTCGTCAGGGTAGCTGACGACCGTGCCCAGCTTCCGGTCCAGATGGAAGTAGGAGCGCCCGGCGCCGGTAAACCAGTACTCCAGACGCTCCTTGGTCATGGCCAGCAACCGGTCGCGCCCTTCCAGGTCCCCCTGCTGTTCGGCCACACTCATCAACTGGGTCAGACGGGCAAGACCCTTGCCTTGCCAGTACGCACTGGTGCGCCAGTTGTCGCGGTTTTCCTTGTCGGGCAGCAATTCCCTTCGCTTGCGCACGTCTGTCCCCATGACGTCCGCGAGTTCGCCCAAGCGTGGACCTTCCTTCACGCCGGGCCAGTAGGGCACAAAGCCGTGGTAGCTGAGTTCGGTCTTGAAGTCGGACGCCGCGAGCAGGCGGATCTTTCCGCGAATGCTGTCGTACGCTGGTCCAAGCCGGTCCGCAACAGACGCATTGTTGAACCATTGATGAGGATAGAGGCCGATCAGTGGCCCGTTGTCCTGACCCTCCATGACGCGGGTTGTGACCTTGAAGGTGGTTTCGACCTTGCTGGCGGCGCTCAGATAGCGCCAGTCAACACGGGTGTCCTGGATGAAAGCGTAGGCGTGCCGCGAAAAAAGCTTCAGGGTCTCGGGCTTGTCGTCGGGCAGGGCGGCGGCAGAGAAATAAGTGGCCGAAGCAGGCAGGTGGCCAATCCACTCCTGGGCCGATACCTTTTCCCAGCGCACGCCGGTCGGACCAAACACCGCATAGACCTTGCCCTTGAGCTTCAGGCCCAGCACGCGGGTGTCGGCGCCAGCGTCATGCGCCTGGGCCGGGACTGGCAATTTAACCCGGATGTCGCCGCGCGACAGCTGAAAATAGGCGAACGGACTGGCGTGCGCAATGGTGGCAGTCAACTGGTCCGAGCCATTTCCCATGGCAATGTCGATCGACCAGTCGGACGTTTTCGCCAACCGGGCAGGTCCGGGCTCAAAGGCCACCGGAGAAAACAGCAGCGCATCGCGGTGGGGGTAGTGCACTTCGACGTCGCGCCTCTCGGTCGGCACGATTTCCTTGCCCGCCAAGGCCATCTCAAACCCGGCAGGTGTAGGGCGGAAGGTCAGCGGGTGGGCGAACAGTGCATCGGGTACCGGATTGAATATCAGCGTCGAGTACCACTGGTTGGTGGGTGCGGCGAATTTCGCCATCGCCTCGGTGCGTAGCGACGCTGTCGGTGGGGCCTGATCTGCTGCTCTGGGGGAGAGGAAATAGGTACTGGCGCCAAGCTTGACAGGCTGCGCCCAGGTGCCGATGCTGGCCACGATGCCGACCAGGACCGCAAGGCAGCCACCGCGAACGCATTTCATATCAGATCCCTTTGTGTAAGGAGGTACGAGTCTGCGCATCATAATGAAAGCGCTTTCACATTTCAATCGAGGGGTTTACCCGGATAGACCGGTGGTACGGACCGACGGCTCCGGGTAAATACGGGGTGGTGGGCGTTGACCGGCGGATGATTTGCGGATATGCTGTGAAAGCGCTTTCAAACATCTCTTGCTCTTGGATTTCGCCACATGCTTACAGACACCGGATCATCACCGATTCCTGCGCGACCTGCAGCGCGAGCCTACCGTTCGGCTGTTCCACTTGCCAGACTGGCTTTGCTGCTTGCAGCCACCGGTTTGTGCAGCGCCGGGTATGCCATCGACTTCGGCCCGTTCAGCCTGACCGGCTTCGCCAAGTTCGAAGCGACGCGAGGCAGTAACAACTGTTCCACCTGCCAGTATGTGGCAGGCGAAGACAAGCAGCGCCAGTGGGCTGATTACGTGGTCCCCGGTACTGCGTTCGGCACCGCCAACACCCATGTCAGTCTGATGCAGCCCTGGCTGGGCGCCAAGTTCGATCTTGGCAATGGATTCAAACTCTCGGGCCTCCTGAGTCAGCGCTGGCGTGATGGGCAACAGGACATTGCGGGCTTCTGGTATGAGAAGAACGTGGCGCTCAGTCACGAAGACTATGGCAGCCTGCGCATCGGCGCCATGACGACGCGTGCCTGGAGCATGGCGGACTATCCCTATGGAAGCAACGTCAATGTGGCCGACCAATGGGGTGCCAGTGGCGCCGGATACGGGCTGCTGGGCCACGCCGCACGCTACACCTCTCGTCCGCTGGACGTGCTCGAGGGGGACTTGGTGCTGGAGGCCACCTACGACTACGGAAATCGCAACTTCACCGTCAACAAGCCTCGCTTCTGGGAACTGTACGCACAGTACCACCGCGGCGCGCTGGTTATCGACGCCATGTTCCAGGACACACGCAATGGCACGCCCATGGCCTGGGGTCATGGCCCCTTCTCCGGCCTGACGCCCTTCCCGGCCGACGATGCCAAACTGGGCCCGTCCGGGCAGAGCATGGCGATGGCCATGGCGCGCTACCAGGTCGACACGCAGTGGGAGGTCTCCGGCGGCGTGCGCCGCAATCGCTGGAGTGGCGCCTATGCGGTCATCACACAAGCAGGTCCACCCGATCTGTGGAACTCCATGTTCAACGTGGACTGGGGCGGCCAGGTTCTTGTCACCGAGAACGGCAAGCTGCGATCCATCACCAATCCGGGTTACCCGGCAACATCCACAGACCTGCTGCTGGGCTTGCGTTACCGGTGGGACAAGTGGACGGCTTCAACCGGCATGGTTCACCTGGGCAAAGCCAGCACACAGAATCCAAGCGAGCGGGGCCAGAGCAACTCCGCGCTGTTCAATACCATCGGCCTGACCTATGACTATGGACAGGGCCTCCAGCTTTACGGCTTTGCCGGAACTGTGCACTACGACCACATCGGCCTGTCGCCCATGTCCATGCCCGGCAACGCAGCGTTTACCAATGTCGATTCCCGTGTGACGACCACGGGTAACTGGCTCGGCGCCGGCGCAGTCTTCGTCTTCTAAGGCAGATCCAATGAGCCCACTTAGCCCATCATCCTTCCTGCGTCGCACCTTTGCTCCGGTCGGCATCACGCTGGCCCTGGCCGCTGCACTTCTGATTTCGGCCTGTGGCGGCGGCGGTGTCGTGCCAGCCACCGGCGTGGCCAAACGTGCCTTGCCCGCCGAGTTCTCAACCCGAAAGGCGGTGGCGTACTCGCCTTACCGCACCGCAACAAGCGAAGCGGCACTCAAGGACGAGGTGATTCCCGACGCCAACATCAAGCAGGACCTGGACCTGCTGGTGGCCGGTCGCTTCGGCCTGATCCGGCTGTTCGACAGTTCGGACAAGGTGGCGGCGGCAACGCTTCGCCTCATCAAGGCCAACTCTGTGGACATCAAGGTCCAACTCGGGCTGTACATCCAGAGCGGCAACGATGGCTTCAATCAGGCGGAAATTGCGCGCGCCGTGGCTCTGGCGAACAAGTACCCGGACATCGTGCTGGCCGTCAGCGTGGGCAACGAAAACATGGTGAACTGGTCGTTCAACCCCGTCAGTCCGCAGGTCATGGCCGGCTACATTGCACAGGTGCGCAGCAAGATTTCGCAGCCGGTCACCACCGATGACAACTTCGCCTTCTGGGCCGACGCGCCGCAGGTCATCACCGACCAGATCGACTACGCTTCGCTGCACACCTACCCCGAACTCGACACCATCTACAACGCCAGCGTCTGGGACTGGAAACAACTCGCGGTTCCGGCGGCTTCCCGCGCCAGCGCGATGATGGACGCGGCCATTGCTGCAGCCAGGAGCGACTACAACGCCGCCCGCACCTACCTTGACGGGCGCGGCCTGTCCAATATTCCTATCGTCATCGGTGAGACAGGCTGGAACGCCGTGAATCAGGGTGACCTGTCATTCCGCGCGCACCCGGTGAACCAGAAGATGTACTACGACCGTCTCAGCCTTTGGGCGGCCGAGGGGCGCACTGGCGCGGGGCCGAAGGCGGTCTTCTACTTTGAGGCCTTTGACGAGCCCTGGAAGCTACGAGACGACAAGTGGGGCCTGTTCAACGTCAACCGTCAGGCACGCTATGTGGTTCAGTCATTGAATCCGGCCAGCGCCAGCTGGGTGTTCGAGCCCGGCGTCTACACCGCCGCTGATGCCGTCTACTTCACGCCCGCTGTGATCAACGCGGCGATCACACAGAACCGGTACACGCTGTACTCTGACGCGCCGGCAACGGCATCCGAGTTCCGGCCAGCGGGCCTGCGCTGGGACGCCTTTGACGGCAGCACAGCGGCCTATGCGGAGGTCGTTGGGGCGGCTGCACCCGGTGACGGCAGTGCCAGCATCGAAATCACGCCGCAGCCGGCCAGCTATGGCTGGGGCCTGCTGCTGCATCCCACCAATGGATCGACCGACAACCTTTCCGGCTTTGCAGCCGCTGGCACTCTGAAGTTCAGCATCAAGACCAGCTACCCGGGCAAGATACAAATCGGAATTTCGTCCGACACCCAGGACCGCGCCGGGGCCGAAGCGTACCTGCAACTGGCCAATGGGCAATATGGCTTGTGCACCACAAACACATGGTGTCAGGTCTCCATACCCATCAGCGCCTTCATCGCCGCCAATCCCAAGCTCGACCCGTCACTGCTGATGTCGCGTTTCATCATTGCCGACGTCTTTGCCGTCACCGGAAACACGCAGACCACGGGACTGCCCAAAATCAGCATCGACGCTATCTACTGGTCCAGGTAATCAGGCCCTGTGGCCGCACTCAGGTGCCAGCGCGTTCCAGCATTGCATGCAGCAGCACGTTGGCGCCGGCAGTGATGTGCTCGGGCGTGGCGCTCTCGATCTCGTTGTGGCTGATGCCGTCCTTGCAGGGGATGAAAATCATGCCGCTGGGGGCCAGGCGCGCCATGTAAACCGCGTCGTGGCCGGCGCCCGACACGGCGGGCATGTTGGAGTAACCGAGCTTTTGTGCAGCCCGCGCCACGGCGCCCTTGCAGTCCTCGTGAAAGGCCTGTGCCGGATAGCTTGACACCATCTCGATCCTGACGTCCAGGCCGCTCTCTTTTGCCACCCTGGCGGCAAAAGCCTTGACCTCATCGGCCATGGTGTCCACCAGTGCGTCCGTGCTGTTGCGCAGGTCGATGCTGAACTTGACGCGACCCGGAATCACGTTGCGGCTGTTCGGATGCACCTGCACCATACCCACCGTGCCACGCCCGTGTGGCTGATGCCGCATCGCGCAGGCGACCACCTCCTGCATGATG
>CAIQVX010000411.1 GCA_903875275.1 uncultured beta proteobacterium
GACCTGAGCGACAACATCGTGCATCTGGTGCTGGCGCGTCTGCCCGATGCGCCGCCCGGACCCAAGGGCTTGTCGCTGTTTCTGGTACCGAAGTTTTTGCCCGACGGCTCGCGCAGCGCCGTGCACTGCGAGCGCATCGAGGAAAAAATGGGGCTGCATGGCAGCGCAACCTGCGTCATGCGTTTTGAAGCAGCGACCGGCTGGCTCATTGGCGAGAGCGGACACGGCCTGAACGCGATGTTTGTCATGATGAATTCGGCGCGCCTGCATGTGGCGCTGCAGGGTATCGGTCTGCTCGAAGCTGCCTGGCAGAAAGCCGACGACTACTCGCGTGAGCGCCGGCAGATGCGCGCACCGGGGCGCAAGGCGGCACAGGCACGCTCCAACGCTGCCGTTGCCAGCGCTGCCGACCTGATCGGCGAACACCCCGCGATGCGCCGCATCCTGGACACCCAGCGCGCCTGGATTGACGCCGGGCGTGTGATTGCCTACCGCACGGCGCTGGAACTCGACATTGCAAAGCAACATCCGAGCACTGAGCGCCGCGAGGCGGCCCAGCGCTGGTGCAGCCTGAGCACACCCATTCTGAAAGCACTGTTCACGCAACAGGCGTTTCACGGCGGCAGCGAATGTCTGCAGGTCTTTGGCGGCCACGGCTATGTACGTGAGTCCGGCATCGAGCAGCATGTGCGTGATGCGCGCGTGACCATGATTTACGAAGGCAGCAACGAGATCCAGGCGATTGACCTGCTGGTGCGCAAGGTCTTGCCCGATGGGGCGCTGGCCTTCCATCTCTGGCTGGCGGAACTGGGCGCCGGTCTGGCCCCTGCTGCACCGGCGCACGCCCGATTGCTGGAGCGCCTGGCCAAGCTGCGCGAGCACACACAGCGCCTGCTGCACGCTGCAGCACAGGACGACACGCTGGCCTACTGGGTGGCTGAGGACTTTCTGCGTGCCGTCGGTCTGACACTGGTGGACTGGGCCTGGGTCCAGATTGCGCGCAGCAGCGATGCCGCCGCGCCGCGCTGGAGCGCACCGGCGCTGGCAGTGCAGCGCTGGATCATGCCCGAACTGTCGACGCGCCTTGCCATCATCGACGCCGCACTAACGCAGTCCAATTGATGTTTCCGACATTCATGGCACTGTCCCATAGGAACGGATACAGCATGGTCATTGCGGCACAATTTGTCATTGCGGGCTTGACCCGCAATCCAGTGGTGGCGCAGCACTGGATCCCGGATCAGAGCTTGCCCCGGGCTCGATCCGGGGTCCGGGATGACAGCTGCGAAGTCCGCAAGCTCAACAATCAGTGTGCGCCATGACCAAAGCTGTTCCTGCCGCCGAGCCATGTATCGACGAAGTCGATGCCAGCTGCGTCGAGACCCTGCTCGGCTACAACGCACGCCGCGCCGCGCTGGCGGTGATCGATGTTTTCCTGCAGCGCATGGCGCAATACAAGCTTCGGCCGGTTGACTTCTCGGTGGCCTCGCTGATCGTGCACAACCCGGGCATCACATCGCGCCAGTTGTGCAGCACGCTAGGCATCCTGCCGCCCAATCTGGTGGGCATGATCAATGCGCTGGAAAAACGGGGGCTGATCGACAAGCGCGCCCATCCGAGCGACGGGCGCGCCAACGGTCTGCACGCCAGCGCTGAAGGGATCGCTTTGCTGCGTCAGGCTGAGGCCGCTGCGGCCGCGCTGGAAGACGAAGTCGCCGCCCGGCTCACGGCCGCTGAGCGCAAGACCCTTCTGCGGCTGCTGAGAAAGGTCTACCAGTAGCAGCAAACCCGCTCGCCTTCCAGTATCATGGAAATCAGCATCGCATCACCAGACCATGGCCATCCGGATTCCCCTCATTGACGCCGACCGATGCTCCGGCTGCGGGCGCTGCATTGCGGCCTGCGAGCCGCGGCTGTTCGCCTTCGAACAGCTTGGCTGGCGAAAGATCTCGGTGCTGCAGGACATGGATCCCTGCACCGGCTGCGGCAAGTGTGCCATCGTCTGCCCGATCACCGCCATCACAATGCACAAAAAGGCGCGCGTGCGCCCGCCGCCCCGGGTCCTGCGGGAGGCTGGCCTTACTTCACACTGCTCAGCCGCTTGACGCCCGCGACAAAGCGTGCCAGGGTCTCCGACAGCACGCCCCGTGGAATGGTGATGTCGATCAACTGAAATCTGCCGCGCGTGGCCATCGCCTTGTCCAGCGCCGCTTTGAGTTCGCGGCGTGTGTTGACGCGCACACCGTCGCCCCCCATGCCGGCCGCCATTTCGGCAAAACCCCAGTGACCCAGATCGTTGAACGAGGACTCGGGCTGAAACGTGCGCAGCATCTCCCAGCTGGCGTTGTTGAACAGCAGCACAATCGGATCCCAGCCGTAACGCTGGCAATTGCCCAGTTCCCAGCCAGTCATTTGAAAGGCGCCGTCTCCCACCAGGATCAGCGGACGCTCGGCCGTGGCTGCCTGCAGGCCCAGACCCGCCGGAACCCCAAAGCCCATGGTCGCGTAATAGCCCGGCGCCACCAGTGCGGTGTGCTCAATTTCCATGGCCGTGAAGAGGCAGTCGCCCATGTCCGAAGCAATCGGCATCTTGCCGTGCTGTGCCATCAGGTCATTCACCGCCGTCGCAATATCGGTTGGCGTGATGCTTTCGTCATCCGCAGGCAAGCCCCTCGGAAACGACTGTGCCGCCACCGGAAATGCCTGTTCATGGACATGCAGGCGTTCTAGCATGCGTTGCACCAAAGCCGCCAGAGGCAGGTCGTCGTAGGTGTGGTAGCCGATGGTGACACGGCCATCGAGGGCCTGTATCGTCTTGCGCATGTCGATCTTGGTCTCGGACACCGCAAAGTTCGTGTCACAGATGATCTCGCCGAGCAGGAACAGCCCGTCGGACCCTTCGACCAGTTGCGTCACCTCAGGGAAACCGGCAACCCCCATGTACGTACCGACCAGCGGCGCGTTCTCATGCGCCAGCAGTCCGCGCCCCATGAAACTGGTGACCACCGGCACACCCAGTCGACGGGACAGTTCCGCCACCTTGTGTTCCAGGCCGAACCGGCGAACCTCGACACCGGCCATCAGAACGGGGGAACTGGCGGCATGCAAACGCTCCAGGATTTCGTCGACGCAGGCGTCAAGCGCATCCTGATCGCAGGGCGCAGTCACCTCAGCCTGGACTGCGGCACAGGGCTGTGCCACCATGTCACGCGGAATTTCGATGTAAATCGGCTCCGAGCGACGCAGGCAATTTGCCAGCGCGCGCGCGATGTCAGCCGGTGCCCGCTGCGCATCGTCCAGGCGCACCTGGTCGCAGGTGATTTCCTTGAAGATCTGGAACTGCGAGTCCAGTGTCTTGGCCTGATGGTGCAGCAACAGTCCGGAGCGTGCCTCACCCTTGCCCGGTCCGCCCGACAGCACCACCAGCGGCGACTTCTCGGCGAAGGCTGCTGCAACTGCGTTGACCATGTTCAGGGCACCGGCACCATAGGTGACCGCCGCCACGCCCAGTGCGCAGTTGATGCGCGCCGATGCGTCCGCCGAAAACCCCACCGCCGGCTCGTGCGAGAGGGTGTACAGCGGCAGAATGCCAGACTCTTCGATGATCCGGAAATAGGGCAAGGCGAAGTCGCCGGGGATGCCAAATATCTGGCGTGCGCCGTGCGCCTTGAGCGCGTGCAGCAGTGATTCGATGAGGTTCATTCGGTGGCTTCTCAGGTGTCCGTTGTTACTCAAATTATCGCGAGGATGGCACGCAGGAAAGCTCCGAAATGCGTCACTGCGTATCAATGCGGTGCAGCTTTCCTGCAACGCCGCCGATTGCGGCGACAATCCTTCGGTTTTGTCCTTTTTTCGGTTTCAAGCCGCCCATCTTTCATGTCCAGTACGTCCAGCTACGAAGTCCGACCCGCCACCCTGCGCGATGCGAAAGCCATTGCCGAAATAGACGTCGATGCCGGCCAGGCGCATTGGCGCGAAGCCATCGAATACTGCGAACCGCAGGTTTTCGTGGCGCTCGAAGGCGCGCAGATCGTAGGCTTTGTCGGATTCGACCGTTCCCGTGACAAGGGAACCCCTCCCACCACGGGTGAAATATGGAACATCAAGGTGAATCCGTCGCACCAGGGCAAGGGCGTTGGCCTGGCGCTATGGGACGCGGCCCGGGAAGGCCTGCTGGAGGAGGGTTGCAGCACGGTCACCGTGTGGCTGCCGCTGGGCAGCGAGCGCGCGCTGCGGTTTCACGAACTGGCAGGTTTCAAGCGCGAAATGAATACCATCAAGACCTTGCCCAAGGGCGACGTTCGGATCGAAGCGATCCGCCTGAAACGGGCCCTGTCCTAGGCAATCAGGTGCGGCGTACCACCACGCTGCCAATCGAATAGCCCGCGCCAAAGGAGCAGATCATGCCGATCTCGCCCGCTTTGAAGTCTTCGTGGTGCCTGTGAAAGGCGATGATGGAACCGGCCGACGCTGTGTTGCCGAACTCGTTCAGTATCACCGGCGCGTCGTCGGCCGTCGCGTCCCGGCCCAGCAACTTGCGCCCGATCAACTGGTTCATGGACAGATTGGCCTGATGCAGCCAGAAGCGCCGCACGCCACCGGGCACCAGATTGTGCTCGGCCAGATGCCGTGTCATGTGCTCGGCCGCCATCGGGCAGACTTCCTTGAATACCTTGCGTCCCTCCTGGTAAAACAGCTGATCCCGGTCGTCGGGATTGCGGTCTTCGCTGCGCGACATAAAGCCGGCGTTATTGCGGATGTTGTTGGAAAAAGTGGTTAGCAGTCGCGTGCCCAGCACCTCAAAAGCACCCGGCGGCGCATTGTCCAGACGCTCGATCAGGATCGCGGTGCAGACATCACCGAAGATGAAATGGCAATCGCGGTCCTTCCACGCCAGATGCGGCGAGGTGATCTCGGGGTCAACGACCAGCACCGCGCGTGCCGAGCCGCATTTGACGGCATTGACCGCCATCTCGATGGCGAAGGTGGCCGAGGAGCAGGCCACGTTCATGTCGAATCCGAAACCCTTGATGCCCAGGGCCGTCTGAATTTCGACGGCCATTGCAGGGTAAGCGCGCTGCATGTTGGCGGCGGCACATATGACGCCATCAACGTCTTCGGGCCGCTTGCCGACACGCTGAAGTGCATCCCGCCCTGCAGCCACACCGATCTCGGCCATCAGGGAGATTTCGCTGTCCGGTCGCGCACGAAGCTTGGGCCGCATGCGTTGCGGATCGAGGACGCCAGACTTTTCCATGACGTAGCGGCGCTTGATGCCGGACGCCTTCTCGACAAACTCGACACTGGACTGCGGAACCGGCGTGCGTGTACCCGCCTGGATCTCGGCCGCGTGCAGGGCGTTTTCCTGATCGGCATAGCGATTGAAGGAGGACACCAGTTCCTCATTGGTGATGACGTCGGGCGGAATGTAGAGTCCGGTGCTACTGATGGCGACACGTTGCATTGCGGTGGTCCTGAATAAGTTCTGGGGTGGCTGAATCCAGCGAAGGCCTGATTATCGGCTGAGTTGCTCAGTCCTCAATCCATACGACCTGCTTGCCTTCCCGTTGCCAGACCTCGTAACGCTGCGAAAATGCATCCTCGATGCGGTTGCGCTTGACTTTGAGTGTAGGTGTGACAAAACCGTTTTCGGGCGTCCAGGGCTTGGTGACAACGCCCAGACAACCCAGTTTTTCATGCGGCTCCAGACGCTCATTGATGGTCTTGAGGTGCACCTTGAGCGATTCAGTCAGTGCTTGCCTGGCCTCGCTGCCGGCACACCGGTTCACGGCGTCCTGCGACAGCATGACCAGTCCCAGCGGCTGCGTCAGCGTCGCACCCGTCACGACGCAGGCTTCAATGTCCGGATGCATGACGAGCATGTCTTCAATCGGTGCGGGTGCCACGTACTTGCCCTTGCTGGTCTTGAAGATGTCCTTGACGCGTCCGGTGATGGCGAGGTAACCCTGCGCGTCAATGCTTCCCTTGTCGCCTGTGCGCAGCCAGCCATCGGCGGTGATGGCTGCGGCCGTCTGCTCGGGCTCGCGGTAGTAGGCCGTCATCAGGGCCGGGCTGCGCATCTGAATTTCGCCGTTGGCAGGGTCAATGCGTTGCTCAACGCCGTCGTAGGGCAAGCCGACGGTGCCGGTCTTGGGGTTGCCTGGCAGAGTGGCGTGCGAAATGGCACAGTTTTCGGTCATGCCGTAGACCTCAACCAAATCAAGTCCCAGACTGCGGTACCAGTGCAGCACATCGGCTGGCATGGGGGAGGCCCCGCCCGCAGCAATGCGACATTGATCGAGCCCCAGACCTTTGAGAATCTTGCGCCGGACCAGCCAGCCAACAAGCGGCAATCCGAGCAACTTCCTGAGCTTTTGGGCTGGCATCTTGCTGTGCACGCCCTGCTGGAACTTGACCCACAGTCGGGGTACCGAAAAGAATATGGTGGGCCGGGCCCGCTGCAGGTCCTGCACAAAGGTGTCCAGTGCCTCGGCAAAGAAGATGTGCCCGCCATAGCGCAGGCAGCCCTGCTCGATCAGCATGCGCTCGGCCACGTGGGCCAGTGGCAGGTAGGAGATATAGCGGTCTTCGGTGCTCATGGCGAAGCGCCTCGTGGCGCTGGAAATACCCCATGCCACCGTATTGAAGGTATGCACCACGCCTTTGGGTTTGCCGGTGGTACCCGAGGTGTAGATGATGGTGCAGACGGCTTCCCCATCCGGCCTCGGCGAGGTCTTGAGCGCTTCCTTGCCGGCCACCAGATCGGTCCAGCGCAGGGCTTCGATCGGCGGCGCCAGTGGCAGGGTAATCACCGGCAACGCGGCGGGCAGGCCGGTCTTCAGGTTGGCAGTGTCGTCCATCTTGCCGACGAAACAGGCGCGCGCTTCGCTGTGTGCCAGGATGTAGGACAGAGCCTCACCATTGAAGGTGGGGTAGATCGGTACCGAGACATAACCGGCCATCTGAATCGCCAGATCGGCCAGTATCCAGTGCGCACTGTTCTTCCCAATGATGGCAACGCGGCTGCCCTGCGGCCAGCCCTGGGCCTGCATCCAGCACGCCATGCGGCGCACCTGGTCACCCGCCTCGCCCCAAGTGATGTCCTGTACCGCACCGTTACCGACCGGCTGCGTCAGAAAAAGTTGTTGCGAGCGATCACGTTCCCAGCGGTAAAAACAGGGCAGTGTCAGATCGTCCGGTGACAGAACAACAGGAGCAGCCATCGATCCCTCCATTCAGAAAATGAAAAGATCATTTTGATGAAAAGCTGCACGCTGACAATAGTGTTGACCCTAGGTGACGTTGAAATTCAAGCCTCGCCGCCAAAGCGCTTGGTGAGGTTGGCAATGTACTGCTCGATCATTTTCTCGAACTCTGCCTCAACCACCGGCGCCACCACCATCTTCATCAGGCCCGGCAGCGGCAGCGTCAACTCGCCGTTGATCTGCAGCACGATCAGGGTTGACTTTTTCTTGTCGGTAATCTTCCAGTTGCCGGACACCAGTGCATTGCCTTCACCCTTGATCGGGGTCCAGACCACGGTGCCCTTGGTCTTGTTGGACACGTACTTGGATGCATAGATGGTCTGCAGATTGACCTGGGCGATGCCAATCTTGGCCATTTCCCACCGGTACGCGCCATCGCCCAGATCAACCAGCTTGTCCACCTTGGGAAAATGACTGGCCGAAGTCGGCACATCTGCCAGTACGTCAAACACTTCTGCCGCCTTGGCCTTGACTTCAAATTCGTAGCCAAGATCGATTGTTACGTTGATGGTCATGTGGGAACCTCACTGGTTACTGAAGCGGGAAACGCCTCCGGCGCAAAGTATATGTTGCAATCGGCGCCCGCGCTAAACTCAGAGTCTATTTTGCAAGGGAACTTCTTATGGCATCCGGAAAAATTCTTGTGGCCCAGGGCGGTGGTCCAACTGCCGTGATCAACCAGTCTCTGGTCGGTGTCGCCATGGAGGCGCGGCGCTTCGCTTCCATCGAACGCATCTACGGTGCACGCCATGGCGTGCGCGGCATTGTGAACGAGGACTTTGTCGACCTCACGCAGGAGACCCATCACAATCTGGAACTGGTCGCAAGCACGCCCTCCTCGGCCTTGGGTTCGACCCGCGACAAGCCCGACCTGGCCTACTGCCAGGAGATCTTCAAGGTGCTGCAGGCGCATGAGATCGAGCATTTCTTCTACATCGGCGGCAATGACTCCAGCGATACGGTCCGGATCGTGAGTCAGGAGGCCCAGAAGGCAGGCTACCCGCTGCGGGCCATCCACATTCCGAAGACGATTGACAACGATCTGGTGGGCAACGACCACACACCCGGCTTCCCGTCGGCTGCCCGCTTTGTGGCGCAGGCCTTTGCCGGCGCCAACCTGGACAACGCCGCCCTGCCCGGTGTCTATGTCGGCGTCGTCATGGGCCGCCATGCAGGATTTCTGACGGCTGCCGCAGCGCTCGGCAAGAAGTTCCCGGAAGACGGCCCGCACCTGATCTATCTGCCCGAGCGCACTTTTGTGCTGGAGAAGTTCCTCGCCGATGTGAAGACCGTTTACGAACGCCACGGGCGTTGCGTCATTGCCGTCTCCGAAGGCATCCACGATGCCAGCGGCGCAGCGATAGCCAGTCTTCTGGCGAAAGACCTGGAACACGACGCCCACGGCAATGTGCAGTTGTCGGGCAATGGTGCGCTCGCCGATCTGCTATGCGAGGAGATCAAGACCAAACTCAAGATCAAGCGGGTTCGGGGTGACACCTTTGGCTACCTGCAACGCTCGTTCATTGGCTGTGTCTCCGACGTCGATCAGCGCGAGGCGCGCGAAGTTGGCGAAAAAGCCGTGCAGTTCGCCATGTGGGGCAACCGCAATGGCTCGGTCGCCATCAAGCGCACCGGCTTCTATTCGGTTGACTACGAACTGCTGGAACTCGAGGCCGTGGCCGGCAAGACCCGTGTCATGGAAGACGAATTCATCACGGCCAGCGGTACCGACGTGACCGATGCCTTCAGGCTCTATCTGCGACCGCTGCTGGGCTCGGGCATGCCAGACGCCTTTCGCCTGCGCTACAACCCGGTGGCCAAAGTCTTGCATCAAAGGAAGTGACCATGACAATCGATTTCAAGGGCCGTGTGGCGATAGTGACCGGCGCGGGTGGTGGACTCGGGCGTGCCCACGCGTTGGCACTGGCGGCGCGCGGCGCCAAAGTTCTGGTCAATGACCTCGGCGGCGCCCGCGACGGCTCCGGCGGGTCGCTCAGTGCAGCCGAAGCGGTGGTCGCGGAAATTCGCGCTGCCGGCGGAGAGGCGATTGCCAATGGCGCCTCCGTGACCGATTTTGCTGCGGTACAGGCCATGGTGGATCAGGCCGTGGCGGCCTGGGGACGGGTTGACATTCTGGTCAACAATGCCGGCATCCTGCGCGACAAGTCCTTCGCCAAGATGGAACTGGCCGACTTTGAACTGGTGCTCCAGGTGCACCTGATGGGCGCCGTGCACTGCAACAAGGCTGTCTGGCCCATCATGAACGCGCAGAAATACGGCCGCATTCTGATGACGACCTCCTCAACCGGCCTGTTTGGCAATTTTGGGCAAGCCAATTACGGTGCTGCCAAACTGGCACTGGTCGGTTTGATGCAGACGCTGGCACTCGAAGGTGCCAAGAACGACATCCGTGTGAACTGTCTGGCGCCGACCGCCTACACCCGCATGACCGAGGGCCTGATGCCCCAGGCAACGCTCGATGCACTGCAGCCCGAGGCCGTGGTACCGGCGATGCTGGTGCTGGTATCAAAGGACGCGCCCACCCGCACCACGCTGTGCGCAGGTGCCGGCACCTTCGAGGCGGCGCATATCACCATGACCAGCGGCGTCTGGATTGGCACCGACGCCAACGCGCCCGAGCGTCTTGCCGCACAGTTGGCGCAGGTGACTGATCGCACTGGTGACACGGTGCCGCAAAGCGGTGCTGCACAGGGCACGAACGAGATAGGCAAGGCGCTGCAGAACGCTGCACGCTGACGGCGCATGGCCTGGGACTTCCCCAATCCCTTCACCTTGCCGGCGTTGCCACAGGCGAAGGACATTGACGGACTGAACCACACCAACAACGCGGTCTGCGTCCAGTGGTGCGAGAAGACCGCCTGGGCCCACTCCGAGTCGCTGGGCCTGAGTCTGGCTGACTACCAGCGGCTGGACCGGGCAATGGCCATTCGCCACAGCGAGTACGACTACCTGCTGCCCACCACGCTCGGCGAGGAACTCACCCTGGGAACCTGGCTGCTGGCCAGCGACGGCAAACTCACCATGGAGCGGCGCTTCCAGCTGGTCCGCAGTGCGGACCAGGTCACAGTGCTGCGCGGACGCTGGAATCTGGTATGCATCGAACTCAGCAGCGGCCGGGCGCGTCGCATGCCTGAAGAGTTTTGCCGGGTGTACCTGGCGGCCATGGTGGACCCGGCTTCATGACGGGACGGACTAACGCATTTTCGATTGATCGCCAAAAACGCCCCAGACCAGTTTTTCCGGCTTCACAAATTTCTTCCAGGCGCTGTTGACCTGCTCCGGGGTCAGAGACGCGATCATGGCATCGCCTCGCTCGTAGGCATCGGGCGTTTGGCCAAACTCCATGCGCTCACCCATGAAACCCAGCGCCCAGTTGTCGCCGGAACGGCCACGCAGGCGATCTGCCAGATACTGCTGTCGGAAAGTTTCCACTTCGGCGGAAGTGAAGCCCTCGCTCAGGGAGCGTGCCAGTTCTTCCTTGAGGGCCGATTCGGCAGCGCTGACTTTGGCTGGCGAAACCTCGGCGCTGAGTGAAATATTGGCGTTGGCCTCGTAGCGACTGGCGTTGTACGAGGCACCCGCGCTGTAGCTCAAGCCGCTGGACTCACGCAAACGCATCCACAGC
>CAIQVX010000412.1 GCA_903875275.1 uncultured beta proteobacterium
AGCATCACAGTGTGCATTATGCGTTACAAATACCAAGCTTTCAACCAGCTACCACGCGCAGCGCGCCGGGCGCGACTTTGGGGTCGAACTTGATCCCGGCCTGCTCAAGGATCCATGCCTCGATTTTTTCGTGATGCAGGGCCAGCAATTCAAGCGGACGGACCGTGTAATGCTTCTCGGCGGTTGCGCTGGGTTTGTGGCCTTGAATCTGCGCCACCACGCCGACCGGCACTTCTAGCCACTCGGTCAGACTCTTGAATGAACGGCGCAGGCCGTGCAAAGTCAGGCCATCAAGCCCGGCGGCTTTGCAGGCGCGGGTATGCGGATTGTTCGGTACAGATAGCGCCACCGTGCAAGCGTACCTGGACAGCTACCCATCTGGACGTTTTCTGGCTCAGGCACGCACGTACCTGATCGCTGTGAAGAAAGCAGAAGCTGAGATGAAGCCCGGCAAGGTGTTTAAAGATTGTCCTCAGTGCCCTGAAATGGTCATCCTTCCAGGAGGCACATTCACCATGGGTGGCAATGACTATCCTCCAGATGAAACGCCCCCACACCGGGTCACAATCCAAAATGTTGCGATAGGCAGGGCGGAAGTTACCCAAGGTCAATGGAAGGCAGTGATGGGTAGTAACCCGAGCCGCTTCAAACAGTGCGGTGACGAATGCCCCGTGGAAAGTGTGAGTTGGCACGACGTTCAGGAGTTTGTCCAAAAGCTCAACGCAACTACAGGTAAGAGATACCGCTTGCCCAGTGAAGCGGAGTGGGAGTATGCGGCCAAGGCTGGTGGTGCGGGTAAATGGGGTTTTGGGGCAGATGAGTCTGCTTTGGGTGGTTATGCTTGGTTTGCCGCCAACAGTGGTGGAAGGACACGTCCGGTAGCTGGCATGCAGGCTAATTCGTTCGGTCTCTTTGATATGCATGGCAACGTGTGGGAATGGGTCGAAGATTGTTTCCATTACGGTTATGTTGGTGCACCGTCAGCCGGAGGTGCTTGGACCACAGCCTGCGACACCAACACGCGAGTACGGCGGGGCGGCGCTTGGAATAATTTTCCAGGCAACTTGCGGTCGGTCAACCGTAGCAGTGAATCCTCGGGCAACCGTGCGATCGACATGGGTTTCCGTCTTGCCAGAGATCTATAAGTCATGACACTTGACGTGTTCAAACACTTAGCATCACTTTTGCCTCGGGCGTGTCTGTGTTTCGCAGCATGCCTCTTTCTCCTGACGCCAGCACACGCTAAGCGCACCGCTCTGGTGATCGGCAACGACAACTACACGACCGTCAGCAAGCTGCAAAAAGCGGGTAACGACGCCACTGCAATGGCGCGGGAACTTAGGGCTGCCGGCTTTGTGGTCCAACTCCACAAGGACCTGAACTACCGCAGCATGGTCAAGGCCGTTGAGACCTTCGCCAACAACACGGCGTCCGCCACGCTGCCAAGTGTGTTGCCAAGCAACTTTTCCATTTCCTTCTGATAGTCAAGTTGCTTCATCAAATGCGGATTTCAATGCCTTGGCCGAATCGTTTGGCTTTATTCCATCCGCCAGCCGAAAACGTGGTTTGGCAGCATCATCAATCTTTGCGTCCAGAAAATCAGCCAGATCCAAAGGCCACTTGCCACCATGGATGCCCCGCGCCAGCTCGGCAGCATCGGGGTTTTCCTTCTGCAAATCAGCAATCCATGCGTCTGTCTCACTGCCGCGCTCATTGCAGGACGCAATGAGGCCTGGTGTCCGCTCGTTGAACGCAATCAATTGATCCTTGGTAAACGGAATAGGGAGCAGTGGCGCTCCACCAAGCAACGCATAGAAGTAGCCCTCCACGCCGTCGATCTGTTTGGGAACTAGGTCAGCAGGGTGAAACCCCGTCAGGTTTTCAGATTCACTCGCAGTGAGCGGGTCGGCCAATGAGTAAAGCCAAACCCCATCTGGGCTGACAGCGTACTTGACCAGTCCGCCACCGTAGGCATCCAGCGTGGCCTGCATCGGTGCGTGTGCAACTTCAAATGGCAGCAGGGGCCACAGGGCTTTGAGTGGGTATGTTTTCGCCATGGCACTCCGTCGGGTTGTGTTGCTTGCTGGGGAATGGCAGAACATCGGCATGAACCATTTGCCCGGCGGTCAAGTTGTCCATCATTTTGATGACGTGTGGATCATCTCTGCTGGGGCGTGTCTTCAATGGCATCCCACACGCTGACCCGAGAGTCTGGGGGCAACGACAAGCAGAACGACAGATAAGCCGACTACTGCCGCAATCCGGCGCGCGATCCGGTTCCTGCTCATCGCTTTGTCTTGCGCGGCAGCACCGGTATCGGCTTGCGATCTGCCAGCATGTGCCTGATCCCGAGAACCGGGTGCCGCAGCAGCATTCGTGGGCCGGACCAGCGCATCACGATTCTGATCTTCTCGCGCATGGCATCGTTGTAGCAATGCACCACGCATTTGGCGCAGTTGGGCTTGGCGTCGCCGAACACACAGCGCTGCAATCGGCGCCGGGCGTATTCGAACAGTTCGCCGCATTCGGCACACAGAGGTTCTGCCTCGTGATGGTGGGCACAGTACATACGGATCATCACCTCGATGGTCCTGAGTTCGCGCACGCGCTCGACGAACTGCTTGTAGAT
>CAIQVX010000413.1 GCA_903875275.1 uncultured beta proteobacterium
CGCGCCAATCAGCGTTGGTGTCAGACCCGGCGCAATCAGCAGGATGGCTGCGACAAAGCACAGGTACTGTTCCCAACGTTTCATTTCCACCAGGAAGTACTTGGACAGAGCTGCTGCCAGCATCGTGATACCGAGCACGCACCCGGTGAAGGTGACCACAAAGTCGTACCAGGTGAAGCCCTTGGCCACCAGCAGTAGCGACGGTGAAAAGACAAAGACAAAGGGCACCAGCGCCTTGGCCATGCCCAGGCGGAAGGCCGTGTTGCCGGTTTTGAACGGGTCGCTGCCGGCCATGCCAGCCGCTGCATAAGCGGCGAGTGCCACTGGCGGGGTGATATCGGCCAGTACGCCGTAGTAGAAAACGAAGAAATGCGCCACCAGCGGCTCCACACCGAGTTGAACCAGTGTTGGCGCGGCAACCGACACCATGATGATGTAGGTGGCCGTGGTCGGGATGCCGCAACCCATCAGAACACAGACCACCGCGGTCATGAACAAGGCACACAGCAGGGTCATCGACTGCAGGCTCGCCATGGCTGCGGGGATGATCGAAGCCATGCCGCCGGCCATGCTCTGCGCCGCGCTGGTGATGATGAAGCTGATCTTGAAGCCGACGCCGGTCAGTGTCACCACGCCGATCACAATGCCTACGGTGGCTGCAGCCGCGCCGACCGCCAGCGCGTACTTGGCACCCGTCTCCAGCGCTTCCACCAGGTCTGCATGCTTGATTCGTCCCGTGATGTTGGCGAATTTGGCAAACATAATTTCAGCCAGAATGCCGGCGGCAAACAGCGTGAGCTTGATCGGTGTGTTGTATTCGCCGTAGTTGCCAAAGGCTATGGCCACCAGCAAACCATGCAGGCCCAGCATCAAGGCCCAATTCTTTACGGTGTTGCCCTGGGTAGCGGTGGACAAACCCACGATGGCGCAGGAACTGATGCCAACGAAAGCGGCCAGATAAGGGGTGCGCCCGGAGGTCAGGATGCTGATCAACAGCAGCAAGGGAATCAGGGTCGGCCAGCGCATTTTGAGCGAGGCCTGGAGCTTGGGCATTTCTTCTTCGGTGAGGCCGCGCAAGCCATAGCGCTTGGCTTCAAAGTGCACCTGCATGAAAACACCGAAAAAGTGCATGAATGCTGGAACCACCGATGCGGCAATGATGGTCTGGTAGGGCAGGTTCAGAAATTCGATCATCAGGAACGCTGCTGCGCCCAGCACCGGCGGTGTGATCTGACCACCGGTGGAAGAGGCAGCCTCCACAGCAGCCGCGAAGTGGCGCTGGTAACCGACGCGGATCATGGCCGGAATCGTGAGCGAACCCACCGTCACCGCGTTGGCCACTGAGGAGCCACTGAGCATGCCGAACATCGCCGAACCAAACACGCTGACCTTGGCCGGGCCGCCAGCGTAGCGCCCGGCAATGCTGGCGGCAAGGTCCAGAAACAGTTGTCCTAGTCCGACGCGGGTGGCCAGCACGCCAAACAGCACGAAGTGAAAAACGTAGGTTGCCACCACGCCGACCGCTATGCCGTAAATACCCTGGCTGGTCATGTACTGGTGATTGATCATCTGGCTCCAACTCGCGCCAGCGTGTTGCAGCAAGCCCGGAAAGATCGGTCCCAACATCGCATAGGCGGTGAAGCCGATGGCAATCAGGGGCAGCGGCCAACCCATGCAGCGCCGCGTTGCTTCCAGCAGGGTGACAAACAGAATCGTGCCGAATAGCACGTCCCAATTGCTGGGGTTGCCGATACGGAAAGCCAGGTCGTCAAACACATAGGGGATGTAGAGCACGCTCAGAGCACAGCACAGGCCGAGCAGCCAATCGGTGATCGGAACGCCACCGGGTGTCAGCCAGGAACTTTTTGGCGCAGTGGCGGCCGCTTTCTTGCTTCCTGCAAAGACCAGAAAAATCATGCTCAGCACAAAAGCCATGTGCACGCTGCGGTGCGTTATCTCCTGCAGCAAGCCAAAACCGGCCGTGTAGTAATGAAAACACGACAACGCAATCAGCATCCATTTGACGAGCTGCGTAGCAGGCGGCACGGTCGGCCGAAAGCGCATCTCGGGGTCAAACTTCTCTTCCAGTTCCTGGAGTTTTTTCTCGTCGGGCAGGCTGATGGCAGGAGTATTCATGGTGTTCTCGAAACGGCTTCAGAAACGGCAACGGGCGGAAGGTCCGCCCGTTGTCTGTCGAATCATAGATCTGAGTTTATTTCAAAACACCAGCTTCACGATAGAACTTTTCAGCGCCCGGGTGGAACGGAATGCCAACACCTTGCACCGCGTTTTGCAGGTTGATGTACTTGCCCTTGGCATGACCGGCCGCCAGTGTCTTTTGTGCCGCGTCGCTGTACAGGGCTTTGGTGATCTGGTAGACCGTCTCTGCGTCTGCCTTGTCGCTGGTCACCCATTGCGCGCCCACGGCCAGGGTCTTGACGGCGGCAACACCTTTGTAGGTGTCGGCAGGAATGTTGTCCACGGCAAAGAAGCC
>CAIQVX010000414.1 GCA_903875275.1 uncultured beta proteobacterium
CCCGCGGTCGAAGGCTACGTTGCTGCCAGCGATGCACGTCGGGATGGTCAGGCGGTCGGGTTTTAAGCTGCTGCGCGCAGCAGACTCGCTTCAAAGTCCTTCTCCGGCACGGGCCGGCCAAACAGGAAACCCTGGTATTCGTGGCAGCCCAGAGCCGCAAGGCAGTCGCGTTGCTCCTGGGTCTCGACACCCTCCGCGATCACGGACAGCCCCATGCTGTCAGCCAGCGCGATAACCATTTTGGCAATGGCCGCGTCGTTGTGGTCGCTCAGGATGTCGCGCACAAACCCCTGGTCAATCTTCAACTGATCGATGGGCAGGCGCTTGAGGTAAGCCAGTGAGGAATAGCCGGTACCAAAATCGTCCAGCGAAAAGCCCACACCCTGATCCCGCAGCGCTCTCATCTTGGCCACAACATGGTCAACGTCGCGCACCATGATGCTCTCGGTCAGTTCCAGTCGCAGGCACCTGGGATCGGCACCGGTATGGCTGAGTATCTGGCTCACCCGGTCCACGAATTCGGACTGGCGGAACTGATGCGAGCTCACATTCACCGACAGGGTGAGCCCAGACAGAGTCGGCTGCATCGCCCACCGCGCGAGCTGCAGGCATGTCGCTTCCAGAACCCAGCTGCCGATGGCCGCGATGAGACCGACCTCTTCGGCCAGGGGAATAAACTGTGCGGGTGCCACCAACCCGCGCTGCGGGTGCAACCACCGCACCAGGACTTCAGCGCCCACGACGCGGCCCGCCGAATCCACTTGGGGCTGATAGTGCAGGGTGAGCTGACCCAGGGTCATTGCCTGTCGCAGATCCTCCTCCATGGCAGCACGATCCACCAGCCTGGCCTGCATTTCGGCATCGTAAAAGCGCATGGTGTTGCGCCCGGCGTCTTTGGCCTGGTACATCGCGACGTCGGCCTGTTTGATCAGTTCCTCGGTCGAATGCTGGCCTGGTGAAAACAGGGCGACGCCAATGCTTGCGCTGCTGTGCCCGAACTCGGTCGCCACTAGAATGTAGGGCTGGCGGATTTTCTCAAGAATCTTCTCGCTGACAAATTCTGCCTGCCGCGCAGCATTGGCCAGGTCGCTGTCAAGGTTCTCCAGCATGACCATGAATTCGTCACCGCCGAATCTGGCCACGGTATCGCCCTCCCGCATGCTTGCGATGAGTCGCTGGGCAACTTCCTTGAGCAGCACGTCACCAACGATATGGCCGCGCGTATCGTTGATGGTCTTGAAATGGTCCAGGTCGATCAGCAGCAAGGCGCCACACTTGCCGGTGCGCGCCGTCAGGCTCAGTGCCATCTTCAGGCGCTCCATCAATTCACGGCGATTGGGCAGCAGCGTCAGCATGTCCTGACCGGCCAGCACTTCCAGCTCACGACGCAGGAGCAGGCTCCTGGCGTACTGATGAAAGATGATGGCTGAGACAATCACCGCCAAGATGATCGCAGCGATCGAGTTGAGTCGCATGATCGCCAGTTGCTGCCCGCTCTGGTCGGTCAGCAGCAGCATTTGCCAGACCGCAGCGAAAGTGACGCTGAACAGGGCCATCGAAACCAGGGGCCGCATCAGCGACAGGCCGGCCACGGCAAAACAGACCAGGATGAAGGCCTCGGTGCCGCCGACCGCCACGTCGAAATAGGAAACGGCCACGCCATACATGAGGTAGGTGAGGCACATCATCACCTGAAGGAATATGACGGTCCGGGTGCCGGGACTCGCGCGGTGCAGGATGCGGTGCACCAGCGCAATCAGCAGCAGCGTGGTGATGGCAGTGATCGCGTGCAGCAGAAAAAGCGAGGTCGCCCAGGCCTGCGCCTGCGGTTGATCGAACGGCACTTCGTAATTCCAGTACCACAGCGCCAGCCCCATTTCCAGGGGGGCAAAAAACCAGAAGGTGTTCAAAATGCGCCGCATGGACTCCATGGCGGCCTCGTCCTGCACGGCCCGGTAGTCGCGCCTGAGATGGCCCATGCGTTTCATGAGCGCCAGCGACAGCGAATGCAGCTTCATGTTCTGCCGGGTGGTTTGCGCACCCTCCTCGGCAACACCTCGCGGATCACATTCTCGCAATCCTCCTGCGACAGGTAAGCTGGCACCGGGTAGTTGAGCCTGGCCTCCCTGCAGGCGGCACGGGCCAGCGCCGGGATGTCTTTGGCACGCAGCGCTGCCAGGTGGCGGGGAATGCCCAGTTTCCGGTTCATCGCGTCAATCGAATCGAGGAAGCGGTTCGCCAGATCGACGCTGCTTTCGGATGTATCGCCGAGCCTGGCGCGCAGCGCCAAGGTCGCCAGCTTGTCCGTGATGACGGGGCTCAGATAGCGCAGCACATGCGGCAGCATGATCGCATTGGCCAGACCGTGCGGCGTGTGATACAGGCCACCGAGCTGGTGCGCGATGGCGTGCACGTAGCCGACGTTGGCCCGCGTGAAGGCCTGCCCGGCGTAGCTGGCGGCCAGGGCCATCTTCTCGCGCGCCACAAGGTCATGCCCATTGGCGCAGGCAACAGGCAGGTTCTGGTAAATCATGCCCACGCTGGCCAGTGCCATGTGGTCGGTGAAAGTCGTCCCCCAGTGACCGATGAAGGCTTCAATGGCGTGGGTCAAAGCATCCATTCCGGTCGATGCCGTGATGTGCGCGGGCAATCCGGTCATAAGGCTCGGATCCAGTGCCGCCATTTTCGGAACGATGCGCGTGTCGGCAATTACCAGCTTGCGCTGGCTCAGCGGGTCGGACACCACGGCCGCCACGGTCACCTCGGAGCCGGTACCGGCGGTGGTAGGAACTGCGTAAATCGGAGCCGGTCCGCGCAAGCCCTTGAAATAGCCCACCAGCTGCAGCGGGCGCTTGTTGTTGGCTGCGGCCAGGCCAATGACCTTGGCCGCGTCCATGACCGAGCCACCGCCAAACGCCACTATGGCATCGCAGCCCTCGCGCTGGAAGAGGGCCACACCCTGTTCAATCTCGTCAATTGGCGCGTCGGGGCTGATTTCGTCGAAGACGACAAATTCGGTCCCACCCTCCGTCAGTGCCTGGGTCAAGGGAAGCATGAGGCCGAGACGGGAAATGGTGGTGTCAGTGACGATCAGGATCTTCTGATGTCCAAAATCGTGAATGGCCTGACCCAGGCGCCCACTGGCACCTGGTCCCACCATCATCGTGGGTTGTGGAATAGGGAGCAGCCGGGTCGCCAGACCGGCCAGACGCATCACGCCCGACAGACCCACGTTGAGCGCGACATCGGCCAGGGTATTCGCAGCCATGGAAACTCCTTCCTGTTAAATGACCACTATTTGAGCCATTCGAGGTTCCAATAATGCATCTCGTAGAAGAATTCTATTCCTTGCATCACTCCAAATTGCGCTCATCATGAAGACAGTTGTCGGGATCAGCCTGGGAGCCAGTGACCAGGACTTCAAGTTCAAGCTTCCCTTTCTGGGGCAGCAGCTCGCGGTGCATCGCGTTGGCACCAATGGCAGCATCGCCAGGGCTGCCAGACTGCTCAGGTCCTGGGACGCCCGCGCCGACGTGATCGGTCTGGGTGTGATCAAGGACCGCTACCAGGCTGGCGCCCACCGCTTCGTTGAAAAGGATGGCGAGCGCCTGAAGGCGCTGGTTTCAAAGGTGCCGGTCACGGTCGGCACCAGGCTCGAAGAGATTCTTCAGGAATGGGCGCTGCGGCATGCGCAGGCTGAACTGGGCAGCTATTTCAACAACGCGCGTGTCCTCTTCTTCTGCGGACTGAAGAATTACAAGCTGGCGCTGGCGCTGTCAGAGCACACAGAGAACCTGATGTTTGCCGACCCGCTGCTGCAGCTCGGCGTGCCCAAGCTGCTCAATTCCACGGGTGCACTGCAGTTGTACAGCACGGGCGCCCACTACGTCAGGGACTGGACGCTGCCTGAGACCGTGGCCACCGGAACGCTCAGGGAGTGGACCCGCTTTCTGCTGCGAAAGGCAATGCAGAAGGCCAGCGTGATCGTCGCCACCCTGACCGAGCTCGACGAGTTCGGAGCCGAGGAACTGGCGGGCAAAACCATCATCACCTCGACCGCCAGCGAGCAGCGCATTGCCCAGCTCAGGGACAAGGGTGTGCACCTGGTGATCGATGGCTCGCCCCTGATCAAGGGCCGGGTCGTGGGGCCTTACCTGCTTGACGCCATGATTGCCGCGGCCACCGGCAAGGACCCGGAGGCGATCAGGGAAGACGATTACCTGGAAATCATCACGGGCGAGCAACTGGCACCGCGCATCATCTACCCCAACGGGTTCAGGCGAGTCAACCGCTTTGCGTTTGTCATCCACCCCCTGTCGCAGGAGTATTTCAAGAAAGTCAAGCCGATCGAGCTGCTTTCGCAGGTGTCGCCCCCGGTGCTCATGAACACGCTGGAAAAAATCATGGCTTATGCGCCGCCCTTTGTTTATTCGCGCATCAGTGGCATCCGTTCACCCACTGGCGTCGAAGCCGAAGGCTGGCTGATCTCGGTAGGCGGCACGCCCAAAGAGATCATGCAGCACAGCCCTGAGTTCACCTACCGGCGTCTGCTCGATGCGGCTGCCATGGCGCGGCGTCTGGGTGCTCAGATCATGGGACTGGGTGCCTTCACCAAGGTTGTGGGTGATGCCGGCGTGTCGGTGGCCCGACGCTCGCCACTGCCCATCACCACGGGCAACAGCTACAGCGCCTCGGGCGCGCTCTGGGCAGCGCACGACGCCCTGCTGCGCATGCGGCTGCTGCCGGCACCCAAGGGCCGGGAGCGCGTCAAGTTCAAGGCCATGGTGGTCGGTGCTACCGGGGCTATCGGCTCGGTCTGCGCGCGCCTGATGGCCAAGGCGGCCGAGGAGGTGTACCTGGTCTCTCCGGAGACCGCCAAGCTGCTGGCCCTGAAGGAATCGATTCTGCAGGAAACACCGGACGCCCGACTGTTTCTGGCGGCGCGAGCCGACAAGGACATTGCCGCCATGGACATGATCGTCACGGCAACCTCGGGTGCCGGCAAGAAGGTGCTCGACATCATGCAGGTCAAACCCGGCTGCGTTATCACCGACGTGGCGCGACCGCTGGACCTGCCGGCCGAGGAAGTCGCCAAACGGCCTGATGTGCTGGTGATCGAGTCGGGTGAGATTCAGCTGCCGGGCGACGTGCACATGAAGAACATCGGCTTGCCCCCAGGTGTGGCCTATGCCTGTCTGGCCGAAACCATTGTGCTGGCGCTGGAAGGTCGTTTTGAGAACTTCACCGTGGGTCGTGCCATTGAATGGGAAAAGGTCCGCGAGATTTACCAGCTTGGACTCAAGCACGGCATGAAGCTGGCCGCCATCTCCGGTGTGAACGGCCCCTTCAGCGACGAAGACATCGAAGGTGTGCGTGAGAAGGCGCTCGCTGCA
>CAIQVX010000415.1 GCA_903875275.1 uncultured beta proteobacterium
GGCCGGCTCGCGCAATGCCATCGTGCTCACTTATCCCGACGGCAGCCAGCGGCGCGTGAAGTCCAAGGAAATCATCCGCGGCATCCCGCCCGGCACGGTTTTCCACCAACTCGCAGGTGGTGGCGGCGGCTATGGCGATGCCTTTGACCGGCCCGCCGAACTGGTCGGGAGCGACGTTCACGCGGGTGTGGTCAGTGCGCAGGCGGCGCGCAAGGACTACGGCGTTGTTGTCGATGCCGGCAGCGGTACGGTCGATGCGGCAGGCACGGCACGTCTGCGCGCACGACGCAAGCCAGGGAACAAGGCATGACCACGGTGACGAAGGCAGCACCTCCCCACATCGACCACATCGGTATCATCGTCGCCGATCTTGATCAGGCGATCGAGAGACTGCGCCCGCTGTTCGGGGTTCCGGCACGAACCAGGGAACTGGCCGAAGTCGGCCTGCGCGTGGCCGAGTTTGACGCCGCCAATGTGGTGATAGAGCTGCTGCAATACACGCAAGGCGAAAGCGGCTTCGCGCAACAGGTGATGGGTCAGCGGCTTGGCCTGAACCACCTGTCGGCACGGGTGACCGATGTAGAGCAGTCAATCACCGACTTGCGGCAAGCCGGCTTTACACCCCTGCCCGGTTTTCCACGGCAGGGGGCGCATGGCCGGGTCGCGTTTTTCGAGCCTGACGCGGTGACGGGCCTGCTGTTTGAAGTTTGCCAGCTTGACGCGAAGGAGCACACCGCATGATGGCCCCCCAGGATCCGCAACGCCGGCTCTGGAACGAGCGCATCGAGCTGATGTCGCACGACGAAATGCGTGCGCTACAGCTCCTGCGGCTGCAGCGACAAGTGGCTTACAACCACGCCAACTCGCCCTATTACCGCGAGCGGCTCGATGCGGCTGGCGTCAACCCAGGCGACATTGCGAGCTTCGACGACTTCACGCATGTCCCCCTGATGGACAAGGTCGAACACCGGCGAGTGCAGGAGGAGTCGCTCGCGCGCCACGGCACACCTTTCGCCTTGCTGGCCTGCGCGCCGCGAGAAAAAATCGTGCGCGTCAGCGCCACTTCGGGCACCACCGGCATGCCCACGCTGTACACACTCACCGCCCACGACGTTGCGGTGGTCAACGAGATGCATGCGCGCAAGTACTGGCGCACCGGCATACGACCCGGGCACGTGATGGTGCAGGCCCTGTCCCTGTCAATGTTCACGGGCGGGCTGCCGCTATCACAAGGCATACAGCATCTGGGCGCCTGCGTGGTACCGGTCGGCATCGAGGGCGGCACGCAGCGCGTGCTCGACTTCGCCCACCTGACACGGCCCGACGCGCTCATCGCCACACCCTCCTTTGGTCAGTACCTGATCGAACAGTGTCCCACGCTCACCGGCAAGCCTGCCTCGGAACTGGGCTTTCGCTGGTTCTTCTGCGCCGGCGAGCCCGGCGGTGGCAACCCTGGCCTGCGCCGCCTGCTGGCCGATGGTTTCGATGCCAAGGTGTTTGACCACACCGGCGGCGGCCACGCCTTTCACGGCATCTCATGCGACGAATCTCCCGACGAATACAAGGGCATGCACTTCACGTCCGAAGACCACTGCCTGCTGGAGCTGGTGGACCCCCATACGCATGCACCGATCGCGCTCACGGACGGTGCTGTTGGCGAGATGGTATTTACCTTCCTGGACTGGGAGGGCGGGCCCTTCATGCGCTACGCGCTGGGCGACCTGATCCAGGTCTGGACCAAGCCCTGCAGCTGCGGCATGCCGGGTCTGCGCTTCAAGATCGTGGGGCGCACCGACGACATGCTGATCGTCAAGGGCGTCAACCTGTACCCTGAAGCGATCCGCCAGGTGCTGATGGGCTTTGCACCGCGTGTGACCGGCAGCTTTCGCATCCGCTTGCGCGAACCCGGACCCAAGGTCGTGCCGCCGCTGCACCTGCGCATCGAACATGGCCCCGACCTTGCCCAGGCCGATCTGCCAGCACTTGAAGCACAGTTGCAAGCGCGCATGCGCTCCGAACTGCGTGTGGCGCCGCGGATCGAATGGCTCGCGCCCGGCACCCTGCCGCGCGAGGCGCACAAGACGAAATTCATCGAAATCGTTCGCGACCCCAGCCAATGAACAAGGAGTACACCCTATGGACCTGAAACTGAGAGGACGCCGCGCCCTGATAACCGGTGGCTCCCAGGGGATCGGCTTGTCCATCGCCCGGCTGCTGGCGAGTGAAGGGTGCCACCTGGATCTGGTTGCCCGGTCGGCTGGCGACCTGGCGCGCGCCAGCGACGAATTGCGGCAACGCCACGGCGTCGAGGTACGTGTTCATGCCATGGACCTGGCTGAACGCGGCCGTGCCGCAGAGTTGGAAGCCCTGTGCCCTGACGTTGATATCCTGGTCAACAACGCTGGTGCCACACCGCGCGGCAGTCTGCTCGACGTTGATGAAGAGCGCTGGCGTGCGGCCTTCGACCTGAAGGTCTTTGGCTACATCGATCTGTCACGCGCTTTCTATCGACAGATGAAGGCACGCCGCAGCGGCGTCATCATCAACATCATTGGCAACGGTGGCGAGCGACTCGACGCCGGTTACATTGCCGGCGCCACTGGCAACGCTGCGTTGATGGCCTTCACGCGCGCGCTGGGTGGCGCCAGCGCAGAAGACGGCATCCGGGTCGTCGGCGTCAATCCGGGTCCGGTCGCAACCGAGCGTCTGGTCGGCCTGATGAAGACCGAGGCGGCCAAGCGTCATGGCGACGCCACCCGCTGGCGCGAATTTGAAGCCGGATTCCCCTTCGGCCGCGCTGCCACGGTCGACGAGATCGCCGCCACCGTGGCGCTGCTCGCTTCGGATCTGTCGTCCTACACCACCGGCACCATCGTCACCATCGACGGCGGCATGGCCAACCGCGGTTCGCTGATCTGACCCAGATTTTGCTGGACTGCCTTTTGTATTCGGTATACGATATGCACTGATGAAGCCGGTCTAAACTGAGCGCTTCGATCCAGTGACCGGCCCAGTGCAATTTGCCGCCAGAACTCAGGAAAACCTTATGCCAGTGCCGCAGAACAACCCGCTTCTACAAACCCCCAACCGCGGCCTGCCGCGCCATGTCGCCGTCATCGGCGCCGGCTCGATCGGACCGGACATCGCTTACTACCTCAAGAGCAGCCTCCCCGACCTCAAGCTGACCCTGATCGACATCTCGCAAGCCGCCATCGATGGCGCCCTGGCCCGCTTTGCCGAGTACGCCAACAAGGCGCTGGCCAAGGGCAAGATGAACGCGCACCAGGCGGCCGCAGTGCAGCAGAACGTTTACGGCAGCACCGACTACGATGCCATCAAGGGCTGTGACTGGGTGATCGAGGCCGCCACCGAAAACATCGACCTCAAGCGGCGCATTTTTGCGGCGATTGAAGCCCGTGTGGCCAGCGACGCCGTCATTACCTCCAACACCAGTTCCCTGCCGGCCGATCGCATTTTTTCCGAACTCCAGCACAAAGAGCGCGCCACGGTGACCCACTTCTTTGCGCCAGCCTGGCGCAACCCGGCGGTCGAGGTGATCGATTGGCCGGACGCAGCGCCCACGCTGGTCGCTTGGTTGCGCTGGGTTTTCTGCAGCACCGGCAAGCTGCCCCTGGTCACCAGCGACGCCCCCTGCTTCATGCTGGACCGCATCTTCGACAACTGGTGCAACGAGGCCGCGCTCCTGCTCGGTCAGGCGACCGCCTCGGAAGTCGATACGGTGGCCACCGAGTTCGTGCACGCCGGGCCCTTTTTTGTGCTGAACCTGGCGCACGGCAACCCGATCATCACCGAGACCAACACCCTGCAGGCCGACGAGGAAGGCGAGCACTACCGTCCGGCACCTGTCTTCAAGTCCGTGCAGAAGTGGCTCACCGTCGCACCCGGAAAGCGCGTTGAGGTGCCAGCCGCAACAGCGCAGGCCGTCAGGGACCGCCTGCTGGGCATTCTGTGGTCGCAATCGTTCGACATCCTGGACCGGGCCATTGGCACACCGGCCGACCTTGACCTGGGTTGCTGCACCGCGCTGGGCTTCAAGAGCGGGCCACTGGCCCTGCTGCGCCAGACACCGCTAGCGGAGGCACAGCGCATTCTTGACCGGCTGGCGCAGGAGCGCCCTGGCATGCCCATGCCGAAAAGGCCACTGGCAGATTACCTGCGTTTCGAGCGCCATGTGCTGGTAGACGATCTGAACGGCGTCAAGGTCATCACCCTGCGCCGCCCCGAGGCTTTGAATGCCTTGCACGACGAAATGACCGATGAAATCCTGGCTGTGATCCGTCGCTTTGAAAACGACCCTGGCGTGGCCGGATTTGTCATCACCGGTTATGGAAACAAAGCTTTTTGTGCAGGCGCTGACATCGGCCGTTTCCCGTCGATGCTTGGTGACAAAGCCGCAGCGACGCAGTATTCACGCGACTGCTCGCGCCTCCTGGTGCATCTGGACGGGATGCAAAAGCCCGTGGTGGCTGCCCTCAACGGCATGGCCCTGGGCGGCGGCTTTGAGCTGGCGATGCGCTGCCACGCGCTCGTTGCCGTAGAGAACAGCTGGATGCAACTGCCCGAGGTCAGCCTGGGCATCCTGCCCGGCATCGGCGCCATGGTCGTGCCCTACCGTCGTTGGCCGCAGGCCGCAGACACCTTCCATGCCATGCTGCGGCGCTGCGAGAAACTCAAGGCCAAACAGGCCCTGGCGCTCGGTGTGGTGGATGCGCTGGCGAAAGACTCTTGCGAACTGATCAGCCTGGCTGTGGCGCGCGTGCAGGCGCTGGCGCAGGGGCATGGCCGCATTGCCGACGCACCCGTCGCCATGCCCGCGTTCGAACCCATGGAGGCCAAAGCAGCCACAGGCATGGCCTTGAGTCCGACCACCCTGGGATTGCTCGAACGCGCCGTGCAACAGGCGGCGCAGGCACCCACCCTGGCGGCGGCGCTGGAGATCGGCTACCTGGCCTTTGGCGACAGCGCCTGCACAGCGGCCGCACGCGAAGGCATCGCCGCCTTTGGCGAGCGCCGTGCACCCGACTTTGCCCGCGTCGGCTGAGTCCGACCGGTCCCAGACATGCGCCCGTGAGTGCACAAATCACGCCATGGCGACCGACCAGCAGCCCGCTCAGGCCTCAAGGGGTTGATGGATCGATTCAGTGATCGCCACGGCCTCAGGCAACCAGACCGTGACCGTGGTGCCCTGCCCTATGGCACTTTCAAGGTCAATATGCCCACCATGCAGATCCATGATTTCCTTGACGATGCACAATCCCAGCCCGGTGCCGGGGATCTTTCCTGACACATCGGCCCGGTAGAAGCGTTCGAAGCAGTGAGCCTGTTGCTCGGCTGTCATGCCAATACCGTGGTCGCGCAGTTCAACACCCAACAAACGCCGATCGCCGTTCCACTCGACGGGAAATGAAATGCTCACCTCGCCCCCAGCGGGAGAGTATTTGTAGGCGTTGGAGATCAGGTTGGTCATGACCTGGCCAAGCTTTCGTCGGTCGCAGCTGACGCGCAGTCCATGATCCGTGCGGTGAATGACCGGAGACTCCCGTCCCATCGCCGGCTTGAAGGCCGAGGTTGCGCCATCGACCAGTTCCAACAGGTCCACGGTTTCCACCGTAAAGTCCTGTCCACGCCGGGAATCGATGCGAACCAGATCAAGCAACTCGTTGATGATGGACGTCATGATCTGGGATTGACGATGAATGGTCTCCAGCAACTCGTGCTGGGTTTCCCGATCAAATTCCTGCGCCAAAAGCACCTCGGCATAACCCAGCACGCTGGTCATCGGCGTACGCAGTTCGTGAGCTGCCATTTCCAGGAACTGGCTTTTCATGCGATCAATCTCGGCTTCCCGCGTCACGTCGCGCAGGTACAGCACCTGCGAAATGAAGTCGGCATCACTGATTCGCACTGCCACTTCAATGACCCGGCCCTTGGGAACTTTAAGCTCGATCGTGCTCCACTCCAGACCCATCGTTTCGGTCGACTTCAGATTCAGCCTGGCACTCAGCTCCTGCGGGCCGCGATAGCGGGCACTGGCAATACACAAGTCGGCCATTGCGGTGTTGAAGTCAACATCACTCAGACCGATGACGGCGGCCTCGGCCAGACCGGTCATGTGCGTAAAGGACGGTGACACGCTCTTGACCCGCAATCCCTTGTCGAAGGTGACAAACGCATCGGGCGAGAGCTCAAATATGACGGCCAGCTGCTCCATGTGATCCTGCAACTGTGCGGTGCGCTGGCTCAGTGCCTGGCGGGAGAACTCACGCTCACGCACCAGGGTCGCGGCATGGTTGACCATGTCCACCAGGCGCTGGATTTCGATTGGCGCATGCGCGATCACCAGTTCCGAGGTGTTCGCCGCCGCATCGGTGCCCAGGGTCTCCACCGTTTCACGCAGGCGTACCAGCCCACCCAACCAGCGTGCCAGCGCAAAGCGAATGAGCGCCAGACCCACAATCAGGCTGGCGATACCACCACCCATTGCCAGCAGGGACAAAGTCCACAGTTCGGCAGCCACTGCGGGCGCATCGAACTCCAGGCGCAAGACGCCATAGTCCCGGCCACCGACAGAGACCGTCCGGTTCACATCGCCGAGTGAATTCCGGGCCCACCGAATGAGCCAAGCGGGCGCGCTCCTGTCTGCTCGAGTCCTGTTCTCGGCATGCAGCCTTCCGCCACCCGCCGCAATGAAACTGGCAGAAGCAAACTGCGACCCCAGCACCCCTTTGTTAAGAATCCTCTGCACCGAGTCGAAATCGCCGATCACCACGCTGTCCTGGACCGACTGGGCGACCACCTCGATCAGCATCACGGAGGCCTGTTCCTTCTCATCGACCTCCCCCTGAAACTGGGTCTTCAGAAACACGCCCAATCCGCCGCCCACAAAAAACAGCAGCGTGATCGCGTACAGGGCGAACACCCGGTTCGTGAGCGATGAGGGCATGACTCGCGTGAAGAAATTCACAGGCTGAAGTCCCGTCGGGCTGGCGCAGGTTTAACGCAAACTGGCAGGTGCCGTCTGGTAAAAATTGCGGTAAGCCGTGTAATCAGCGCTGCTCGACGGGATAAACCCCGTACCTGGTGGCAATTTGACCAGCTCCGATGCGCTGGCCAGTACTTTCTGCCCCGCCGGGTCTTTGCTCATTTCCAGAAACGCCTTGCTCACCGCTGCCAGATCTTTGGCTGCGACGTTCCTGGACGCCATCAGGGCCAGATCATGGAGGGGCTCGGACTCCCCACAAGGCTCGCACAGCCTTGTTTTCGCGTTTTGCCCAGCCTTGGCTGAGCTGCGTCTGGGTGCCAACCGCCTTGACCCTGCCGCTTGCGAGTTGCGCAAAAGCGCCATCCATATTTCCCGCAAACACGACTTGCACCGGAATCCTGTGATTCAGCAGAGTGGCATAGGAAAACTTGTAGGCCACGGTGGCCTCTGGGCCAGGGAATGCGACCGTCTCGTTGGCGAGCTGGTCCAGCTTGGTTATGGGCGAATCAGCCAGCACCACAATCTGGCTGCGAATTGGCGCCGTGGCACGCCGACCGAACACCTTCCAGCCCAGGTTGTCCCGATCCGGACTGAACAGGTGGTTGGAAAAGACAAATTCCACTTCATTGGCCAGGACATAAGCCGTGGTGTCGGCCGAGGTGCGCCCTATCTTGAGCTGCAATTTCACGCCGCTCTTGCGTGACACGTAGTCAACAATCGGGTTCCAGTAGCTGGCCGTAAGTTCCAGGCCATACTGGTTCACCGGTGAAAAGTTGTACACCTGATTGTCTTGCGCCTGGGCCGATGCTGACCAGGTCATGATGCCGACCATCGTCACTGCCATGCGCAGACCACAAGCCAGTCGGTCACGTAGGTGATTGTGCAGTTTCAATTTCGGAACTTTCCATGCAGGCGTCTGTGAAGTTGTTCATTCTAAGCAGTGTTGCGGCGCACCGAATTGCCAACGTTTCCGACTTCAGGCCAAAATCGGCCATTGACGCTGTTGGCGTCGACTGGAGGCAATGACATGCGCAACAAGGATGCCATTCACCTGCTGCAGGCTGAGGGCTACGACACCGGCATCGACCTGGTCGCGCTGCTGGCTCTGGCCCGGCAGCTGCCGCAGATCGTGGGCCATGGTGTGCCAGGGCAGATCGCCAAAGCCGGACGCACACTGGACCTGCATCCCGCGCCTTCATTTCTGGCTGACGTAAGGAGTAAATTCGCATGATTGACCATCTTGACCATCTGGTTCTCACAAGCTCGCGCCCCGCGGCCTGCATTGACTTTTACACGCGCGTGCTGGGCATGCAACTGGAGTCCTTCGTCGGTGGCACACCCCCGGTGGAGCGTCGGGCCTTCAAGTTCGGGAACCAGAAGATCAACCTGCACGTTCAGGGTTCAGAGTTCGAACCCAGAGCGCATTTGCCGGTACCCGGTGCGCTGGACCTGTGCTTTATCGCCAGCATCCCTTTGGAGCAGGTTGTGCAGCGACTCAGCGAGGCGCGTTGGGCCATTGTCGAGGGCCCGGTGCTGCGCACCGGGGCAACACAGAAGATCCGCTCGGTCTACGTGCGTGATCCGGACCTGAACCTGATCGAGATCTCCGAGCTCGCCTGACTGTGCTGTTTCAAGTGCTCCGTGCCCTTGCTGTAGCCCTGACTTTCAGCGCTACCGCCGCTGCGCCGGTCTGGGCTGGTGCGAGCTTTGAAGACAGCATGGCGCAGCGTGCGCTGGCCTGCACCGGCTGCCATGGCGAGCAAGGACGTGCCGGCCCCGACGGCTACCACCCGCGACTGGCGGGCAAACCCGTGGGCTACCTGTACAACCAGCTCCTGAATCTGCGCGATGGACGGCGCCACTATGGCTTGATGCAAGGTTTGCTGGAGCCGCTGCCAGAGAGCTACCTGCTGCAACTGGCGCAGCACTTCTCCGGTCTTGACCTGCCCTACCCGGCGCCCGTCCCCAGCACCGATGCGCCTGCCATCGCAGCGCGTGGGCGCACCCTGGTCACGGACGGCGACGCCGCGCGGGACGTTCCGGCCTGCCAGCAATGCCACGGCAAGGCGCTGACCGGCGCGGCTCCCAACGTGCCCGGATTGCTGGGCTTGCCGCGTGACTACCTGAACGCCCAGCTTGGCGGCTGGCGTACCGGCCAGCGGCGCGCGCACACGCCCGATTGCATGGGCCAGATCGCCTCTAGACTGAGTCCGTCCGACGTGGTGGCAGTGACCCACTGGCTGGCGGCGCAGCCGGTTCCCGTCAACGCCAAGCCCTTGGCCGAATTGCCCAAATTGCCGCCTGGCGCCAAGGAACTTCGTTGTGGCAGTGCGCCCTTGCCAGCCCAGTCGGCGACCTCATCAGCCCTGACCGCGCTACAGACGCGAGGCGCCTACCTGGCGCGCGCGGGTAACTGCCAGGCTTGTCATACGGCGATCGGCGGCGCGGAATTTTCCGGAAACCGGCCCATCGAAACGCCGTTCGGGATCGTTCATTCAAGCAATCTGACACCTGACAAAGCCACCGGCCTGGGAGACTGGACCTCCGAAGACTTTTGGCTGGCGATGCACCACGGGCAGTCACGCGACGGTCGCTTGCTCAACCCTGCCTTTCCGTACACCAGCTTCACCCGGATCACGCGCGCCGATGCCGACGCGCTGTTTGCTTTTCTGCAAAGCCTGGCACCGGTGGCGCAAGCCACGCGCTCGCACGCCATGCGCTGGCCCTTCGGCACCCAGGCCGCCCTGTGGGCATGGCGCTCGCTGTACTTCCGCCCGCAAATCTATGAGCCGCTGCGTGCACGTTCCGGGCAGTGGAACCGTGGCGCCTACCTGGTCAATGGCCTGGGACATTGTGGCGAGTGCCATTCCCCGCGCAATGCGTTGGGGGCCAGCGCCGCTGCCACGCAATTGAAGGGAGGCGTGATGGTGGCGCAAAACTGGTACGCGCCTTCGCTGCGCGACCCGCAAGCGGCCGGGGTGATGGCGGGCTCAGGCGGCTACGGCATCGAGGCCACCGTCCAACTGCTCAGAACAGGCACCACTCAGCACGCCAGCATCAACGGTCCCATGACGCAAGTGGTGCAGGGCAGCACCCAGTATCTGCGCGAGGACGATCTGCGCGCCATGGCCGGCTACCTGCAATCGCAAAATGATCCGGTGACGCCAGCGTCAATTGGGCCGCAAGCAGCCGCTCCACAGGAGCGTGGCGCGAGGCTGTACGGCGAGCACTGCGCCGACTGCCATGGCACACGGGGCCAGGGTGTTGCCGGCGCCTACGTGTCATTGGCGGCCAGCCGGGCGCTGCAATGGCCCGACAGCCGCAACCTGATTCGCACTGTGATGTACGGCGGCTTCGCCCCTGCCACCCAGGCCAACCCAAGGCCGTTTGGCATGCCCCCCTTCATGCTCAAGCTCAGCGACCAGGACACGGCTGATGTGTTGAGCTTCATCCGCAGTGCCTGGGGCAACCGAGCCGCACCCGTGACCGTGCAAGATGTCACACGCGAGCGCAATCGCATCGGGCACTGACAGCCTGCGCAGCCTCAAGCCATGAAGCGCAGCGCGCGAAGGCTATACTTTTCTACCTGTGATTCATTGGCATTTGCATCGCAGACGTGCACAGCTTAGGAGACCCGCAATGACATCCACACCCCCGCTTCCGAATGGGATCGATTTTGACAAAGAGTTCCGCGCCCAGATCGCAAAGTTGACAGGCGGGCTTTCTCCAACGGCGTTCTCGAGCGCCTGGGCTGATTGGGCTGCACATCTGGCAATCTCGCCTTCGCGACAGGTTGAACTGCGACAGGAATTGCTTTCCCGAACTGCAGACACATGGAGCTTCGCACTCAAAGCCCTGTCAGGCGCGCCAGTGGCACCCAGTGACGGATTTGAAGGGGCCTCGGATCCACGCTTTGGCAAAGTGGATTGGTCGAAATGGCCGTTCAACGTCTACGCCAGGGCGTACCAGAACAGTGCCGCGCTGGTCAACAAGGCAGTTGAGGGTGTGCCTGGTGTTGACCCGTACCAGGAAAAGTTGGTTCAGTTTTCAGTTCGGATGTTGCTGGACGCCAGCGCACCATCGAACTACCTTGGCGCCAACCCTGAACTGTTGGCACTTACCCAATCGGAAAAAGGCCAGAATCTGGTTCGCGGAGTAAAGAACTGGCTCAAGGACCTCAAGAGCACCGTGGATGGTGCGCCGCCCGAAGGAACCGATGGGTTTGAAGTCGGAAAAACCGTGGCGGTCACCCCTGGAAAGGTAATCTTCCGTAACGACCTGATTGAACTCATCCAGTATTCGCCAACGACCAAAACAACCCACGCAGAGCCACTGCTCATTGTTCCCGCGTGGATCATGAAGTACTACATCCTGGACCTGAGTCCGAGAAATTCACTCGTGAAGTTTCTCGTCGATCAGGGCCACACGGTGTTCATGATCTCCTGGAAGAACCCCAGTCCGGCCGATCGCGATGTGAGCATGGATGACTACCTGAACAAGGGGTTTCGGGCAGCGCTGGATGCGGTAAGCACCGTTGTGCCCAATCGCAAAGTGCATTCAGTGGGCTATTGCATTGGTGGAACGCTGCTGTCGATTGGCGCTGCGATGCTGGCCCACGAACGCGATGTGCGTCTCGCTTCGGTCACCTTGTTTGCGGCGCAGGCTGATTTCTCTGAGCCTGGGGAACTGGCCTACTTTATCAATCCAAGCCAGTTAGCCATGCTGGAAGCGACCATGTACAAAAAGGGGGTGCTCGATAGCGCGCAAATGGGCGGCTCATTTGCGCTTTTGCGGTCAAGAGACCTGATCTGGCAGCCCATCATCAACAACTACGTCAAAGGGCAGCGCGACACGATGATTGACCTGATGGCGTGGAATGCGGATGGCACACGGATGCCGTACCGGATGCACACGGAGTACCTGAATCGTCTTTATTTGAATAACGAGCTTGCCACCAACAAGTTTTCGTTGAATGGAAAATTGATCACGCTGTCGGATATCAGCGTTCCAATGTTTGTCGTTGGCACCGAGGCGGACCATGTTGCACCATGGACTTCCGTTTACAAGATTGGCAATCTGGTCGGGTCTGACGACTACTCCTTCCTGTTAACCTCGGGCGGTCACAACGCCGGCATTATTGCCGGCCCGGTCCATCCAAAACGGCATTTCAGACTCGGGACAAAGCGACTGAAAGCGGCACAGGTCGGTAACCAGGAATGGTTGCAGACAACCGAAAAGCAACAGGGTTCATGGTGGCCCGCGTGGCAGCAATGGCTACAGGCACGCTCCAGCGGTCAAAACAAGCCGCCTCAAATTGGTGCATCCCGTAAAGGTTACAAGCCCATCGAGGACGCGCCCGGCAGCTACGTGCGGCAACGGTAAGTTAGCAACAGGCGTCGTTGGCCCGACGCAATCTGACTGCCGGTCTGATCCCGGGTTTCGGGGTTGTTCTGCCTCAGCGCTTGGTTCTCCGAGACCATCGCTGGCTGGCTCCCGTGCCAGCTACTTTTTCGCCTTAGACCGTCAAACCTGGCGATTTTGATTGATAATTGCTGCACTGCACCAATCAGTTCCAGACGCAGCCAGTTGCCTAGAAGCACAGAATCAAACGGGAAATTTCTTATGACACAGCGAATCGCACTGGTTACAGGCGCCATGGGCGGCCTGGGCACGGCCATCTGCAAGGCACTGGCTAAAAGCGGTCTGACCGTGGTGGCCAATTGCTTGCCGAACTTTGCACCCAAGGATGAGTGGCTCGCCAGGATGCATGCGGACGGCTTCGACTTTCCTGTGGCTGAGGGGGACGTCAGTGACCATGAGGCCTGCGAATCGATGGTCAGGAAAATCGAGGCTGAACATGGCCCTGTCGACGTGCTGGTAAACAACGCCGGCATCACGCGTGACTCCATGTTCAGGAAGATGCAAAAGGGACAATGGGATGACGTCATTGCCACCAACCTTGACTCTCTTTTCAATGTCACCCATCCGGTGTTGGCCGGCATGGCAGATCGCGGCTGGGGCAGGGTCATCAACATTTCTTCTGTCAATGGGGTCAAAGGGCAGTTCGGGCAAGCGAATTACTCCACTGCGAAGGCGGGGGTCATCGGGTTCACCAAGTCGATTGCTGCCGAGGTTGCCAAGAAAGGCGTCACCGTCAACGCCATTGCGCCTGGCTACATCGCCACGGACATGGTGCTGGCCATGAAGCCGGAAGCGCGCGACGCGATCATCGCCACCGTCCCCATGGGGCGTCTGGGTCGGCCCGAAGAAATAGGCGCTTTGTGTGCCTATCTGGTCTCCGATCTGGCCGGCTTCATGACCGGGGCAACCCTGAACATCAACGGCGGCTTGCACTTCAGCTGATACGCAAGCCTCGATAAGCCACCTGATTTGGCAGCTTCGGCGGATACTTGGGAACGGCGACTACTTGTTGATGACTTCGCCGATGCGCAAAAGATTGCCATCCAAATCAATGACGGCGAACTCTCGAAGGCCCCAGGGTTTGTCTTCCAGAATATCCATCCGAGGTATGCCGGTTCTGGGCAAATTGCTCAATACGAATGATTGGTAGACGCTTTGGACGTCCATGACACGGATGTAGCAGCCGGCGGATGAATCCTCAGGTACGAGCGCTTGGTGTTCAAAGAAGTGGAGTTCGACCGCTCCTCTCTTCAGGATGGCGTAGTCTCGGTTGAACTGGTGAGCGCCTCCTTCAAAGCCAAGACGGTGGTAAAAATTAACGGTGGCAAGGATTGATCGGCTAGGCAAGGTCGGTATCGCAAGATCGTATGGTTGCATCGACGGTTCCTTTCGGGCTATTTACCCCGTTTGAGTAACGAATACAAATGTGCAAACGTTCAAACAGTGTCAAATATATCTTGCTGGACTGTGCCACTGGCTGACAGCTTTCGCTGGAGCCTGTGCAAGAACTCAAAATAAAGCAGGCCTGCAGAGAAATTGGGGGTGCTAAAACTATTCCCATGATGGCGATCGTCGCTTGTAGGCCGTTCTACGCAGTCGGCCCTGCAAAACCTCTGCAACCCGCATGAACACTAGCTTTTTTGTATAAATTGCGTGCACCAAATCCCCCAGAAAACGTTAATGTCAGAGTTACTTTCTGAGGGATTCTGGTATGCAAGCCGTTGACTTTTTCCGCAGCCGAATTGACGCGATGATCAACATGAACGATCCGTTGGCGGTTCTGGCAAGTCGGCTGCCCTGGAGTCAGATCGAAGCGGCGGTAGCCCAGAAGTTTGAACACCAGAACCGCGCCGGTGAAGTCCTCAGAGCGCAAGACATGTTCGGCACCACCGAGGTTTTGGTGGGCGCCGGTCGCTCCAATGCCGGACGCCCCAAGTTACCCATACGCCTGATGGCCAGCCTCTTGTACCTCAAACACAGCTTCAACCTCAGTGATGAAGAACTGGTGGTGCGCTGGAGCGAAAACGTGCTCTGGCAATTCTTCAGCGGCCAGACCTACTACGAGCACCGCCTGCCTTGCGATGCCACGCAGATCGGACGATTCCGTCGCGACCTCGGTGAAGATGGCCTGGAGTTGCTGCTCAAAGCCACCATCGACACCGCCGTTGCCATCGAAGCCGTCAAGCCCAAGGACATGGAACGGGTAATTGTTGATAGCACCGTCCAGGAGAAAGCCATAGCCCACCCGGTGGACAGCCGCCTGCTGGAGATCGCCAGGCACAAGGTTGTCAGCGCTGCCAAGCGTGCTGGCATTGAATTCAAGCAGACCTTTGCCAAAGAAGGCAGGGCGTTGCGCTGGAAGGCCGGTGGCTATGCCCACGCCAAACAATTCCGCCGACTCAAACGCGTGCTCAAACGCCAACGCACCATCCTTGGCATCGTCATGCGAGAAGTTCAGCGCAAACTCCTGTTGAACCCCACTGACAATGCTTTTGCGCTGACCTCCCTGAACACCTGGATGGAACGTGCCGAGCGTGTTCGCACCCAGCAGCGCAGTGACAAGAACAAACTTTACGCATTACACGCGCCGGAGGTGGAATGTATCGGGAAAGGCAAAGCGCGCAAGCCCTATGAATTTGGCGTCAAGAGTGCTGTGGTGGTCGCCCACAAACACGCCCTGATGCTCGGTGCACGCACTTTCCCCGGCAACCCTTACGACGGCCATATCCTGAGCGCCGTGCTGGAGCAGGCAACTATCCTGACCCAAGACGTTGGAATGAAGATCAAACACATCGTGGTTGATCTGGGGTTTCGCGGTGTGGACGCAGCCAACCCCGACAAAGAGATCATTCACAGAGGCAAGTTCAAGAGATTGAGCAAACAGCAACAGCGCTGGCTCAAACGCAGAACAGCGGTAGAGCCAGCCATCGGTCACTTGAAGTCAGATCATCGTATGGATCGCTGTTGGTTACAGGGCTCGCTCGGGGACGCATTGCACACGATTGGCTGTGCTGCGGGCTACAACCTGCGTTGGCTACTGCGCGCCATTGCCCGTCTGGGCATTGGGCCGGTTTTTTTGCGTCTGTTGCAGGCAGCGCTCTCAAAGCAGCACCCAACAGCAAGCTCATACGCTAAGCTTGGACGCTCGTGGATGGTCGGCGTGAGAAATTGGGTCGGCGCCGCAGCGGTCAAGAAACCAGCTTTTGGTCACGCTGTGCTGGGTGCACTTTGATAAACGAATTTTGCATGGCCGACTACGCAGTCGCATTTCTTGACCGAGGATTCCATCAGCGCTTCTTACACAGCCTCGAGCGAAACGTAGTTCGCCTGTGCAGCGTTTGGAGACATTGAAGTTTCTGCTGGGGATGACTCCAGAGGGCTGAAACCCGAGACCCACGATGGCGGCGTAAAACTCAACGGAAAGTGGGAAGCTGACCTTCATTTTCCCCGTAACCGGCTGTTCGCCGCCCAGACCAGAGACGCTCAAGCTGTCATCCAGGGGCGATAGTCATGTCTTCTGGTTGGCCGACTCCTGTGCAGCGCAACCTGCCATTCGCGACGGGCAGCTAGCCGGAAGTCCAGTTGCATGATTTGGGGTACGGGTCGCGGCTCACTTGGGACGGGGAAGTCCCTTTCATTCGTAACGCGACCGTCAAGAAAGACAGGATTCTGACAGTCCAGCGGCGAAGCGGTATTGCTGTCGGATATCAACCGCCAATATTGAGTATCAAATATTGATTTATCACTTTAACGATGTAGCATAACTCGTATCATCGCTGACGCATTTTTCTGCACCTATGACGATTCATCCAATGCACCTTGATGTCCTTTAATCGAAAGGTAACATGACATGATAAGACTATCTCGCATCGCAGTGATTGCGGCAAGCTTCATCTTATTCTTCTTTGCATCGACCGGGTATGCAGCACCAGACAAAATAACTGACCTTGCCTACTCGGTACAGACGGACAACAGTTTGTTTTTTACCGGAAAATATCAAGGTAAACAGATCAATATTGTCCGGAGCGGTGTGATCGGTTCAGGTAAATGGACGATTTATACAGGTACGCTGGCCGACCGCGTCCGCCTAACGATAGACGACTCGCTGGGCCTTCAAGAAGTGCTCGCTTTAGACAAGGGTCAACGTATCACGATAAATGCGGTCGGACAGGAGCGCATCGAGTATCGTTTCTATACGCCGGATCGCAAATTCGTTATCGGCTCAGTGCTGTATCGCAGTAACAATCGTTGGCGGCAGGGCATGATGAAGACGGAGGCATTTCCAGGCTACCCCTCACTGGACAATGTTTCCGACGTGACCAAGAATTTTCAAGTTCAATCCGCAATGCCTGCGATAAATATTGCAGACTGGCTGCAAGAGAGATGGCAGCGGTTCAACATTATTTCATCAGCTTACGCGCAAGAAAGCGATAACTGGATAGAGTCTTTTTTTAGTCAGTCGGCACAGGACGCGAGAAATCGCTGGGAGGCTCCGGCCCATGAAATGTTCAAGGGCGGACTTATAGGACTATCAGCGTTTACAGTAAGGCTTGTCGCAACGGCGGAAATAGCTACCATTGGCGGCGCTGCGGTCGTCGCCGCACCACTAGTAGCCGCCGTAGGTGCCGGTGTTGCCATCGGATTGGCAGCTGATCGAATGTACCGATGGGCCGACGCGAAGAATCTCGGCGGCAGCACGTCCATGCAGGACGTATACAAGAGGCTAGTTAAACCTACCGGTTTCTCCGAAGAGTTACTACCTGAGGTACCGCCTCCGCTTGTTACACCGTCACAAGAGTCATCGAACTCGCGCAAGAGCTATCAGCGTCCCTCCGACGCCCTAAAGGCTCTTGTCGAAATGAGTGCCAAACAAGATAAGGAGGACTTTCGCATGGAACTGGAAAAGGCAGATGCATGCACTCAAAGCGGTGACTTCACCTGTACTGAAGACCATCTCGCGAAGGCCGTGAAGCTGACGAGCAGTTACACCGATTCTCATTTGATCGAAGAAGCCCGCCGGAAAAGCGCTAGTCAAAAAGCGCGCATCGCCGAAGCGCGTTCGGGAAGGACCGGGGCAACACAAGCAGGAACAACTAATGCAAATGTAAGTGGGGCAGCTATACGTCGTGAAAACAATGGGCCCAATCCAGTGAAAACTTTCGCTGATTCACACTGGATTGTGAAGGTAATGGGCATTGATAAGAAGTTCGTTGGCATTATTTTTGAAGCTATTTTCAAGCGAGATGGCACGATGGAGTTGCCCCTTTTTCGGTACCTTGGTCCTAACGGTGAAAGTCGTGAAGAAAATGCTGCTAGTACATTTGATGGTAAATGGAAAACTAGTGGAGCTACTATTAGGTTCTTGCTCTCCGAGTGGGAGGGTAATCCACCGTTTTTATATGAAGGTAACATTTCGGGCGACCATATGGAGGGTAAACGAATAAATGAACTACATGGTCAATACTTGCTTTGGGAAGCAGAAAGAAAGGAGTAGCGCTTTTGACAAAATAGTCAATTCGTGGATCTAATTTCGTATGAAACTCTCCAATGCAGCGATGCGGTCAAACGTGGACTGCACACGATGGCGTCGTGGGACATCGACCATCGATCAAGTCTCAGTTTGGTCGGCTCGCCGCTCCCACTTGTTTCTCACTCAATCGATTGCACGCGTTATCTGAAAAAGTAAAACGTTAAGCTGCCGCTTACGGCAGTGTTCTGGCTAGGCGGAACCCAACTCCTCCGTTGCCCCTGACTGTCAATGGTAGGTGCGAGCGTGCAAGGGCGCTTTTGTCCCACCGAGTGTTGTACCACGAACTCCCGCGAAGGATGCGCTCGGTACAGTCTCCCGCAGTCCAAGGGCTGCCATCGCTTGGGGCGCCACTGTAAGTTTCGTTGAAACAATCCTGTGTCCACTCCCACACGTTGCCACTCATGTCATACAGGCCCCAGGCGTTGGCTTGCTTGCCGGCCACTGGCATCGTCTTCTTGCCACTGTTGCCTCCCCATACTGCCACGTCGTCCCGGTTGTCGCTACCACAGTACATCTGGCGAACCCCGGCACGGCAGGCGTACTCCCATTCCGACTCGCTGGGCAAGCGGAATTGCTTGCCACTGATGGTGTTGAGTTTTTGGATGTATGTCTGGATTTCGGTACCAGTTAACTGTTCTACCGGGCATTCATCGCCGCACTGGCTGAAATGGCTTGGGTTACTGCCCATTACCGCCTTCCACTGCCCTTGCGTTACCTCGGTCTTACCCATGGTGAAGCTTGGGACATTGACGCGGTGCTGCGGGCCTACGATCCAGTCCGACTGCTCCTGTTCCTGCACGCTGCCACCCATAGTGAATTGACCCGCGGGAATCAAGACCATCTCGGGACAATCGGCACAGTCGCGAAACGGTTTACCGTTGCCGGATTCGACCCCTTGTGCCTTCAGATTGGCGAGCAAGAGCTCTGCCTGCTCTTTGCGCTTTCGCTCGGCTGCCACTATTTCGCGTTGGCGCTCCTCCTCACGCAGTCTGGCCGCTTCCTGCACTTGGCGGCGTTCCTCCGCCGCTTTGCGCTCCCGCTCAGCGTTGATGCGCTCCTTCTCCGCCTCAATGCGCCGCCCTTCAGCCGTCAATATTTCAGAACCTAGCCTTGCCTCAATTTTCTTGACAGTGCCATCTCCCATGCGGATTTCCTGCTCGAAAACCCGCTCGTGCGTTGTGCCTAATTTCTTCACCATCCGCAGTTTCAAAGTCCCGGCGCGCACTGTCATGTCCACTGGACACTCGCCTTTGAACACCCCATCAATTGACACTTCCGCTCCCACATCGTCGCCATCGCACGCCACGCGCAGCATGGATGTGCCGGATTGAGA
>CAIQVX010000416.1 GCA_903875275.1 uncultured beta proteobacterium
CCACCACATAGGCCACCTCGGAGCTCGGGCTGGTCGGGTAGACGCCCACCGTGACGGCATCGACCAGACCGGCGCCCATCTGCGTGAGCACCCATTCGATGCGGTTTTCCGAAATGACGCCGACGTGGCCGCCGGCGGGCAGACCGAGCGCACGCAAACCCAGTCCGAAGTGGCAGGCGCGCTGGTAGTAGCCGTCCCAGCGCAGCGGCTTCCAGATGCCAAAGTCCTTTTGCCGGACTGCGATGCGCTCTGGTGTCAGGCGCGCGCGCTCACGCAGCATCTGTGGCAGCGTCAGTTCGGGCAGGGCGTGAGGTGCGTGCAGGGTCATGACAGCCAGCGCTTGCGACGCTTGTAATGCTTGATTTCGCGAAAGCTGCGGGCTTCGCCGGCGCCACCTACTCCCAGATAGAACTCGCGCACGTCGGGGTCGCTGGCCAGGCGTTCCGCCTTGCCGTCGATCACGATCTTGCCGTTTTCCATGATGTAGCCGCTGTGCGCAACCGCCAGCGCGAGGGTGGCGTTTTGCTCCACCAACAGCATTGAGACACCACGCTCGGCGTTGATACGGGCGATGATGCTGAAGATGTCCTCCACCAGCTTGGGCGAAAGACCCAGCGAGGGCTCGTCGAGCAGGATCAATTCAGGCTGTGCAATCAGCGAGCGACCAATGGCCAGCATCTGCTGCTCACCACCCGACAGATAGCCGGCCAGTCCCTTGCAGCGCTCGTGCAGGCGTGGAAAGTAGCTGTAGACCAGATCGAAGTCGGGTTTGACCTTGTCACGACCGCTCAGCGCGTAGCTGGCAGCGACCAGGTTTTCTTCCACCGTGAGGTCTTCAAAAATACGCCGGCCTTCCATCACATGGCTCAAGCCCTGGCGCACTAGTTGCTGGGGTTCGAGCCGGGCTGTGCTTTGCCCCTTGAACAGAATGCTGCCACTTTCGAGTTCACCGTCTTCCAGTGTGAGCAGGCCCGAGATCGCCTTGAGCGTGCTGGATTTGCCGGCCCCGTTGCTACCCAGCAAAGCCACAATTTCACCCCGCGGCACGACCAGGGACAGGCCGCGCAGGGCCTGCACCACCTTGTTGTAAACCACCTCGATGTTGTTGACTTCGAGGATCTGGTCTTTGCCGGTTTCGGTCATGGCCTGTCGTGTTGTGTGGGTGGCCTAGAGTGCGATCCAGTCGGAGGCGGCGACCATCTTTTGCGCTTTCATGTCGGCCTTGTAGACACGCCCGACCGGAATCGAGTTGCCCTTGATGGTGATGGGGACGCCGATCAGGCCACCGGTGTCGAAGTCCTTGATGCTGTCGAGCGCGGCCTTCAGGTTCTTGCCGCTCAGTTCCTTGTTGGCGTTGAGCGTGCGCTTGGCGGCCTCGGTGAACAGCATGGCAGTCAGAAAGCCCTGGATGTAGGCGGTGCTCTGGTAGTCGGGATGGAGCTGGCGGATCTTGTCGAGCATCGGCGACTTGGCGGTGGTGTCATAGTAGTAGCGGTAGGGCATCACGCCCATGAAGCCGTCACCGGCCTCGCCCATTTTCATCACCGTGGAGCTGTCCATGGTCCAGAAGGTGCCCATCCACTTGGAGGTCATGCCCTGCTGCTTGCCCTGCGTGATGAACTCCGGAATCGGCGCCAGGATGTAGCCGTGGAAAATGGTGTAGTCGGGCGCGGCGCGGCGCAGCTTGATCACTTCGCCCGACACGTCCACGCTGCCGGCCGGCGTCATGATCTTGATTGGCACGGTCAGACCCAGCTTCTTGGCCAGCGCCTCGCTGCTGTCGATCGGGTCGCGACCAAACTCGGAGTCAGAATAGACGAAAGCGACTTTGGCGCCGGGTTTTTCCTTGGCAATGTGGCGCAACAGGATGCCGAACATTTCGGTGTAGTCGGGGCCGACCAGAAATTGATTCGGGTACTTGACCGGGTCGTTCAGTTCGGTGGCGAAGGAGGCGCCGGCCATCAGGATGTTGCCGGTACGGTCAAGCTCGGGGTTGATGGTCTTGGAGAATGCCGTGGAGTCGCCGTAGTACAGGTTGACCTTGTTCTGGCTGGTGATCTTCTTGAAGGCCGCCACCGACACATCCACTTTGTAGCCCGTATCTTCCGGCACATAGCGCAGCTTGCGGCCCTTGACGCCGCCGCCGTCGTTGACGATCTTCACGTAGTCGGCAATCCCGGCATTGATGCCGACGCCGGCAAAGGCGAAGACCCCGGTCATGGGAATCGAGCCGCCGATGACGATGTCTTCAGCCGCTTGAGCCTGCACCAGCGGCGTGACGAGGGTGGCACCGGCTGCCAGCAGCAGTGCGCGGCGACCTTTGGAAACGGGGGATGACTTCATGCATATCTCCTTGTTGCTCAGTTGCGGAATGGCCATAGATGGAAAAAACGGCGAATGCGCCGCCACACTTCTGCGAGCCCGTGCGGCTCGAAAACCAGAAACCCGATGATCAGCAGCCCGAACACCATGGTGCGAACGGGTGACAAAAAGACGGTCAGCTCGGCGCCATGGGGTAGCAGCGCCACACCGAGTTTCAGCAGTTCCGGCACCATGGTCATGAAGACGGCACCCAGAATCGCACCCAGTATGGAGCCCATGCCGCCGACGATGATGGCGGCCAGGAAGAAGATCGACATGGAGAGCGGGAAACTCTCGGGCGTGACGACACGGAAGAAGTAGGCCCACAGGCCACCGGCAACACCGGCGTAGAAGGAGGACAAGCCAAACGACAGCAGCTTGTAGCGCAGCAGTGCAATGCCCAGCACTTCGGCTGAGATGTCTCGGTCGCGAATGGCGATGAAAGCGCGGCCAACCCGGGTGCGAAACAGGTTGGCCGCGCCAAGCAGCATCAGGACCGTCACCGGTACGATGATCCAGTAAAGGCGAAAAGAGGTGTCCAGCAGTAATCCGACCAGTTTGGCTGGCGGCACTGTCAGGCCGCCCGTGCCACCGGTGAAAGCGCTGTTGGCAAAGAGAAAATGCGCGATGAACGAGGCCGCAATCGTGGCAATGGCCAAGTACAGGCCCTTCACTCGTAGCGACGGGATACCGACCACCAGACCTCCGAGCATCGCGACAAAACCGCCAGCCAGCAGGTTCAGTGCAAAGGGCGAGCCGACGCGCAGTTCCAGAATCGCCACCGTGTAAGCGCCCAGCCCCATGAAGGCGGCTTGACCCAAACTCACCAGCCCGGTGTAACCGGTCAGGATGTTGAGTCCGCAGGCGCTGGCCACGTTGATGCTGACCAGGCAGGCCAGATACAGCCAGTAGTCCGTGGCCATGAAGGGGAACAGCAGCAGCACGCCGGCGGCCAGCGCCAACCAGACTTTCTGCGTGCGCGAGTCAAACAGCGCCGCGTCGGCGATGTATGTTTCCTTGAGGGTGCCAATGCGCATCAGAGTCGCTCAATTTCGTGCGTGCCGAACAGACCGTAGGGCCGGATCATGAGCACCATGACCAGCACGATGAAGGTGACCAGCAGCTTGTATTCACCACCGAGGTAGGCGCCGGCCAGCGCTACGATCAGGCCGATCATCAGACCGCCTACCAGCGCGCCCAGCACGCTGTCGAGCCCGCCGACGATCACCACCACCAGCACCGACAGTCCGAACACACCCATGGACGAGGAGATGCCGCCGATGGAGCCGACGATGATGCCCGAGACCGCGGCAATCATGGCCGAGGCCACCCAGGCTAGCGAGAACACGCGCGGTACGTTGATGCCCATGGAGTAGGCGGCAGCCGGGTCGGACGCCGTGGCACGCAGGGCCACACCACCGCGCCAGAAGCGGAACACCAGCAGCACCACGGCGATCAGAGCCGCTGCGGTGAGGGCGCCGTAAAACACCTTGGGCGCGAGGAAGGCGTCACCAATCATGATCGGTGTGTTGGGCACCAGCTCGGGCAGGCGGCGCTGGTCGGCAGTCCAGATCAGTTCGACCAGCCCCACCAGCACCGAGGAAAGGCCGACCATCACCATGAAGACGGAGATCGGGGGTTCGCCCAGCAAGGGGCGGATCATGGTGCGCTCGATCAGCGCGCCCAGGGCGCCGGCAGCCAGCAGGGACGCCGGCAGCGCCAGCCACAGCGGCAGCGCAAAAGTGACGGCGCAGGTGAAGAAGAGGTAGGCGCCAATCATCAGCATTTCGCCGATGGCAATGTTCACCACCTTGGTTGCCTTGTAGACCATGACGAATGCCAGTGCCGCCAGCGCATACAGGCCACCGCTGGCGACGCCGGTGAGGCTGATCTCGAACAAGTAGGCCCAATCCATCAGGCGGCTTCCCGTTTGTCAATGCCGGCATGCAGCCGGCGCCGCAGGTCACCCACGTCGCCGGAGCCGAGGTAAGCACGGATCACTTCCGGATTGCCTTGCACAACGGCCGGCGTTCCCTGGGCGATGAGCTGACCGAAGTTGAGCACGACGACATGGTCGGACAAGTCCATCACCATGCCCATGTCGTGCTCGACCATCAGCACCGTCACCCCCCATTCGGCGCGCACGTCCAGAATGAAGCGCGCCATGTCTTCGGTCTCTTCACGGTTCATGCCGGCCACAGGCTCGTCGAGCATCAGGATCTCGGGTTGCATCGCCAGCGCGCGCGCCATTTCGACGCGTTTTTGCAAACCATAGGGCAGTGCCGAAACCGGCGCGTTGCGAATGTGATCGATCTCCAGAAAATCAATGATGCGCTCTTCAATGTCGGCGCGCAGTTCGGCTTCCTCGCGCCGGGCGCGGCCCATGTAGAACAGGGCGTCGAGCACATTGGTCTTGAGGTGAGCGTGGCGACCAAGCTTGATGTTGTCGAGCACGGTCATGCCGCGAAACAATGCGATGTTTTGAAAACTGCGGCCCAGCCCGAGCTTGGCGCGAAGCGGTGTCGGCACATCCGTGATGTCCTGGCCCTTGAAGTGCACACGTCCGCTGGTGGGTCGGTAAAAGCCCGAGATGGTGTTGAAGAGCGAGGTCTTGCCGGCGCCATTGGGCCCGATGACCGCCGTGATGGTGCCGCTGGCCACCTGAAAGCTCACCTCACTCAGGGCGCGCACACCGCGAAAGGCCAGCGTCAACGCGTCAACCTGCAGCAACGGTGCGGTGGCGGGTGATCCGCCTTGGGGGGGTGTCTCCATCGGCTGTTGGGTATGCGGGTTTGTGCGGAGTGAAAACTAGTTACTCGTGCGTAAAATTCTTACTTCAGAGTAGATTGTGGATTTGAACGCCCCGCCCAGCATCGGGATTTTCCCTAGGTTACGTGGCCATGCCCAAGAAATCAAGCGCGTCTAGCACTGCACCAGCGTTGGCAACGGCATCGCCCTGGGTCCATGTTTCTGCGCGGCAGCAGCAACGCGAGGCCAAGCGCAATGCGGTGCTGTCAGCAGCCGCCCAACTTTTCAACGAGCGCGGATTTCATGCCACTTCGCTCGACGACATTGCGGCGCGTCTGAACGTCAGCAAGCCCACGCTCTACTACTACGTCAGGAGCAAGGACCAGATCCTGATCGAATGCGTGCGCAAGGGGCTGCAGATGATGCAGGACGGCATCGAGGAAACCCGCAAGGCTGGTGGTACCGCAGTGGATCAGCTGATCGCCTGCATGCAGACCTACACACGCATCGTGACCCAGGATTTCGGCATGTGCGTGATCCGTGTCAGCGACGACGAGTTTGCTGCGGAGAGTCGCAAGGAACTGCGCCGTCTGAAGTCCGGAATCGACCTGGAGTTCCGCCGGCTGGTGGCTCAGGGCGTGGCTGAGGGAACCCTTGAGCCCTGCGATCCCAAGATGGCCGCCTTCGTCATTGCCGGCGCCCTGAGCTGGATCGGGCGCTGGTACCAGAGTGGTGGCGAGTACAGTCCGGAGCAGATTGCACAGCAGTGCATCGAGAAATTGCTGAGCGGGGTCTTGCGGCGTCCGTCGGTGGCGCCGATCTAGCAACACGAGGAAGGATCTCCATGGCCCGTAATCGCCGAGCCAGCCGGCGCTCTGGCAATTCAACGCAGACGGCGGTGTACGTGCTGCTTGTTTGCAGCCTGCTTTATGCCCTGGTACTGGCTGTGGCTGGCTTTGGCAAGCAAAGCAGCCGTGCATTCGATCCGTATCTGATCCGCCAGCTGCGGCTGGCCCAGTTCGATCAGTTTCAGCGCTGGTACCAACCGCCTGCTGTGCCTGCGCCGGTCAGCGTGGTGGACATTGACGAAGCCAGTCTGAAAGCCTATGGCCAATGGCCCTGGCCGCGCACGCGCGTTGCTGAACTGGTGCAGCGCCTGCATGTGGCGGGCGCGAAGGCGATCGCCTTTGATGTGCTGATGGCCGAGCCGGACCGCACCTCGCCCAAAGCCATGGCGGAACTCTGGCAGGACCCGCAGGCGAGCGCTCTGCTGAGGGGCTTGCCGGACCACGATGAGGTTCTGGCGAAAGCCCTGCAGGGCTCCAGCGTGGTCTTGGGCACCTTGTTTTCGGACAGCGGCGGCTCCGCGTCGGGAAAAGACCTTTCAGAAACCCTCCCCAAAGTGCCGTATCAACCGGTCTTTCTGGGTCTTGACGATGAACATGAATCGAAGCGAAGACTGCACAAGTTCGACACTGCAGTCTGGCCTTTGCCTGTACTGCTGGCCAGTGCGGGCGGTCTGGGTGCCATCAACTTTGTTCCCGACGCCGACAGTGTGGTGCGCCGGGTGCCCTTGCTGATGCGGCTGGGTGAGCAAATTGTTCCGAGTCTGAGCGCCGAGGCCCTTCGCGTTTACCTGGGTGCAACGAAGCACCTGGTGCGTACGAAAGAATCAGGTGTGCAGGATGTTCGCATCGGCAAGACAGTTGTACCCACCGACGGCGAGGCCGAGATCTGGTTGCAGTACAGCAAAGACCGGGACCGTAAATTCATCTCCGCTGCCAAGGTCTTGCAGGGCGCGGCAGATGCGAGCCGGATCAAGGGCCATATCGTGCTGGTCGGGACCTCGGTGTTTGGCTTGCTGGATCTGCGCTACGACCCTTGGGGTGAGCTGATGCCAGGCGTGCGCGCCCATGCCATGGCGCTGGAACAGATGTTGACTGGTCAGTATCTGGAGCGTCCGGGTGGGGCCAGCGTGATCGAGGCCGCGCTGATGCTGGCCGGTTCCTTGATCGTTGGCCTGTACGCACTGCGTGCGACGGCGCGCCGCTCGGCGTTGCTGACTTTGGTGTTGCTATTGCTGTTGTGGGCGGGTGTCTGGTACGCCTACGTGGCAGAGCACCTGCTACTCGATGCCATCAATCCGACATTGGCCATTGTGCTGAGCTTTGTCCTGACAAGCATCGTGCACCACGTGGTTACGGAGCGCGAGCGGCGCTGGGTGCGCCAGGCTTTCTCGCGCTATGTGTCACCGAACCGGGTCGCGCATCTGATGGCGCATCCCGATCAATTAAGGCTTGGTGGTCAGCGCCGCATCTGCAGTTTTGTCTTCACCGATCTGGTCGGATTCACCACCTTGATGGAAAAGACCGATCCGGCACAGGTGGTGGCCCTGCTCAACGAGTATCTGGAAGGCATGCTCGTGATTGTTTTCAAACACGAAGGCACGCTGGAACGCATCATGGGGGACGCCGTTGCCGTGCTTTTTTCGGCGCCCGTGACGCAGCCAGACCACTGCCAGCGCGCCTTTGATTGCGCGCTGGAGATGCATGTTTTTGCCTCGGCTTATGCGCGCCGTCTGCAGGCGCAAGGGGTGCCTTGGGGCCACACCCGCATCGGTGTGCACAGCGGCGAGGTGGTGGTAGGCAATTTTGGCGGCAAGACCCTGTTTGACTACCGTGCTCTGGGCGATCCGATCAACACGGCAGCACGTCTGGAGAGTGTCAACAAGCATTTGGGAACGCAGATGTGCGTGTCGCAGACGATTGTGGATGGTTGCTCGAATGCGCCGGTGCGCGTTGTCGGGCGTCTCGTGCTCAAAGGCAGGAGTCAGCCCTTGCGGACCTATGAGCCCTTGGCTGTAATCGACGCGGCGCAGTGCGCCAGCGTGGCTGAGTACGCCGCCGCCATGCAGTCGCTGGAGTCAGGACAGGCCAGCGCCGCACTGGCGGCATTCGAGCGGCTGGCTGTGAGTCACCCACTGGATCCGCTGGTCCAGTTGCACCTGCAACGCTTGCGTGAGGGTGCCAGCGACGATCTGATTGTGATGAGCGAAAAATAGAACGCTTCAGCGTATCGTGATTTCAACGCGCCGGTTGCGCGGCTCGGCGGTCTCGTCGGGCGTGCGCACCAGCAGGTTGCTTTCACCATGAGACTCCACAGCGATCAGCGCGTTTTGCAGGCCGAGCTGCCGCAGCTGTGTGGCGATCGCGGTGGCGCGCCTGAGCGCCAGCGCCTGATTGGCCGGGGCAGGTCCGGTGGTATCGGTATGGCCAATGACGGAGATATCAGGTGAGGAGCGGGCGCGTGTGCGTTGCAACACCAATTGCAGATCCGCCTTGGACTGAGCAGTCAACTCGCTGCCGCCAGCTTCAAAGTAGAGCAGAAACTGCTCTGGCAAGGTCGGCCGTGCCGCCAATGCGGCGCCGAAGTCGCGCTGCAATTGCTCCTGCAGCACGAAGAAGGGTTCCCTCGTGCCGTCCAGCGCAGTGCCTTTGAAGACTTCTGTCAGAACCTGTTCGCCCTGAGCACTTTGCACCAAGACCTTGCCCAAATTGCCGTCCGGCTCGCGCAGCAGCACAACATAGGACCCACTGCCTTTTGAAGCACAGCCTGCCAGCACGGCAAGCAGCGCCAGTGTGAGGGCAGCAAAAAGCGCATTACTGGTGAATTTCATTGCTCGTCCTCGACCTTGACCACAAACTGGGTCCCGCGCACGCCAATCACCCCGGTGGGCGTTCTGACCGATACGGCGTCGGGCTTGAGTTTGGCAATCACACCCGATAGGTAGTTCAGCGTGCCACGCATCAGGCGCGTACTCAGCTTGAGCTGGTCGTCCGCCGGGGCGTAGATGTACTCGTCAACGGTCAGTTCGGTGTCCGGCCCGAAGGACATCAGGGTGTTGTCTTTGAAGCTGACGCCCAGTGAAGCACCTGCATGGGTCTGCAGGTGGCTGCCGAGCAGGACAGGCGTTCCTCGGCGTGCTCGGACACGCTGTCCAGCACTCGTGACCCAGGCCTCTCCCGTCACGACCTTCACGTAGCCAATGGCTTCGGTTTGTGCCCGAGACGTCAGCGACAGTGTCGATAGAACCAAACCGGCCAGCACTGGCCACAAACCGGGTCCTTTTCTCATGGCAGGCTCCGCAGAGGTGTGTTCACTTTAACTTCGCGCGGTTGGGCGGACGCAAGCGTCCGCAGTGCCTTACTTGCTGATCAGGCGCGCCATTTCCAGGCACTTGCTGGAATAGCCCCACTCGTTGTCGTACCAGGAAACGATCTTCATGAAGGTGCTGTCCAGCGCCATACCGGCGTCGGCGTCGAAGACCGAGGTGCAACTCTCGCCACGGAAGTCGGTCGAAACCACCTTGGCTTCGGTGTAACCCAGGACACCCTTCATGCTGCCAAGGCTCGCGGCCTTCATGGCGGCGCAGACTTCGGCGTAGCTGGCAGGTTTTTCAAGTTCCACGGTCAGATCGACCACCGAGACGTCACTGGTGGGCACGCGGAAGGAGACGCCCGTGAGTTTCTTGTTCAGTTCCGGAATCACGACACCTACCGCCTTGGCGGCGCCGGTGCTGGAGGGGATGATGTTCTCCAGAATGCCCCGGCCACCACGCCAGTCCTTGTTGGACGGGCTGTCCACGGTCTTCTGCGTTGCCGTAGCGGCGTGCACCGTGGACATGAGACCGCGCTTGATACCCCAGTTGTCGTGCAGTACCTTGGCTACCGGTGCCAGGCAGTTGGTGGTGCAGGAGGCGTTCGAGATGATGGCCTGGCCAGCGTAGGCGCTGTCATTGACGCCAAAGACAAACATCGGCGTATCGTCCTTGCTCGGGGCCGACATGATGACTTTCCTGGCGCCAGCCGTGATGTGCTTCTGCGCCGCTTCCTTGGTCAGGAACAGGCCGGTGGCTTCGATCACGATGTCAGCGCCGACTTCGTTCCACTTCAGCTCGGCAGGATCCTTGACAGCGGTCAGGCGGATCTTGCGGCCGTTCACAATCAGGTTGTTGCCCTCCACCGACACATCGCCCTTGAACCGGCCATGCACCGAGTCGAACTGCAGCATGTAGGCCAGGTACGCGGGCTCGAGCAGGTCGTTTATTCCGACAATTTCGATGTCCTGAAAGCTCTGGGTGGCGGCACGAAAAACGATACGCCCGATGCGTCCAAAGCCGTTGATACCAATTTTGATCGTCATGATTTCTCCAATGTTAAAACTTAAAACTCAAAACTCACACTATCGTCATTGCGTCCCAGATTTTTCATTGCGGGCTTGACCCGCAATCCATGATGCGCGCGCCTGGATGCCGTATCGAGTCCGGCATGACAAGCGTTTATGACCTGCGCAAAACCTTTTCCACTGTGTCCGCCACATTTTCAGGGGTGAAACCGAAGTGTTTGAACAGGACCGGCGCCGGTGCCGATTCGCCAAAGCTGTCGATGCCAAGGACTGCCGCGCAGCCATATTTCCACCAACCGTCCGTGACACCCATCTCGACTGCGATGCGCGGTACGCCGGCCGGCAGCACGGTGCTCTTGTAAGCCTCGGTTTGCCGGTCAAAGCGGGTGTTGCTTGGCATCGAGACCACGCGCACCGCGATCTTGCGTGTTGCCAGGAGTTCCTGCGCCTTCAGCGCCAGTTGAACTTCGGAGCCAGTGGCGATGATGACGGCCTGGGTTTTCTTCTTCAGGCCAACTTCGCTGGGTTCAGCCAGCACATAGGCGCCCTTGCTGATGTCGCCCAGACTGGACTTGGGTGCGTAATAAATGTTCTGCCGTGACAGCAGCAGGGCGGTGGGCCGGTCCTTGTTCTGC